>DATJXB010000232.1:0-49030 GCA_035500755.1 Thermoanaerobaculia bacterium
AACGGGCGGCCGCCGGCCCGGTAGACCTGCGCCGGGCCGAGAAGATGGCCTTCCTCGAAGAGGTCCACGTCGCCGTCCGGCGCGAAGTAGGCGAAGGCCGTCGCGGCGAAGAGAGCGGAGAAAACGGCCGCGGCGGCGAGGCGTCTGGCTCGGCGTGTCGGGCCGGCTCCCGCGCGGCGCCGCAGAAGGACGCACGCGGCGGCCGACAGAATGAGCCCGATCGCCAGAGCGGCCGAGGCGCGCACGCCGCCGCGGCAGAGCGGCAGCGCGGCGGAGAACGCCGCACCCGGCCACGCCGCCGACAGACGCGCCGAAACGCCGAGGCGGCGCGGCAGCGCCGAACCGAACAGGAGGGCGGCGCCCGGCAGCGCGAAGACGATGACGGCGGCTTCCACCCACGTGGCGGCCTTGAGGTCGTGGACCAGGCGCTCGGCTCCGGGCAGTCGCGCCGGCGGCACGAGGCGCGCCGCCGCGCCGCGGGCCAGGGGAATCAGGGGCAGGGCGCCGATGACGCCGAGGGCGCCGCCGAGATAGTTCCCCGCCGCCGCTCTCGGCATTCTCGAGGGTTTACGGACGCCCGGAGTCGCCCGTCGCGGCGTCAGCGGGCGGCGATGGCCTCGCGAAACTCGCGAAGGAGCTTTTCCGGAAGGGCCTCCGGGCGCGCGGCGATCCCCGACGCTTCGACGATCAGGACGTGGGGGAGATCGGGCGTGTCCTGCCAGGTCTCGTGGCGCTCGAGCCCGCGGAGCTGTGCCGTGTCGCTCTCGCCGTAGCGGAAGAACGTGGTGCGCGCGAAGCCCGAGGCCCGGACCACGGAGGCCAGCATCGTCCGGTTGTAGAGGAACTGGTGGCCCCACCCGTGGAACGCGCGGTTCAACCGGAAGCAGTCCTCGCGCGCGTCGTCGTCCGGCGCCTGTGGGCCGCGCCAGTGCGTCTGCATGACCCAGTCGAGGTTCGGCGTCGAGAGGCGCAGCACGCCGTCCGGCGCCAGCACGCGGCGGCACTCGGCGAGAAAGCGCAGGCCGTCGTCGAAGGAGAGGTGCTCGAGGAAGTGCTCGGCGTAGATCGCGGCGGCGCCGGCGAAGGGCAGGCCGCGGCGCACGTCGAGAACCTGATCCACTCCCGGCAGGCCCTGGTTGTCGATGTTGATCCAGCCGGCGAGCGCCTGCTGGCCGCAGCCGATGTGGAGGCGCGCCGGAGTCGTGGCGGCGTTCGCATCGGCGGCGCGGGTTCGTCGGAAGAGTCCCATGGCGATCCGCGCGTGTTTACCACAGTCCGGGGCGGCCGGCCGCTCCCACCCGTGCTACGATCCGCCCAAAATTAACCGGAGGAGCTCCCATGCGACGACTCTCTCTGGCGATTCTGTTCCTCGCGCTCGCCTTCACGGCTTCTTCAGGTCTGGCCCAGACGACGGGCGACATCACCGGCCGCATCACCGACGAGCAGGGAGGCAGTCTCCCCGGCGTTACCGTCGAGGCCCGCGGGCCCGCGTTCCAGGGCACGCGCACGAGCGTGACCGACGCGAGCGGCGTCTACCGCCTGGTGCTGCTGCCGCCGGGAACCTACAAGGTGACCGCGAGCCTGCAGGGCTTCGCGAAGGTCGAGGCGACGATCATCGTCGCGCTCGGCAAGACGTCCACCGGCGACGTTCGCCTCCGCCCGACGGCGACCGCCGAAGTCGTCGTCTCCGGCTCCGCGCCCCTGATCGACCAGGAGTCCGCGGCGATCGGCAACAACATCGACAGCCGCCAGATCAAATCGCTGCCGAGCGGCCGCGACTACTCCTCGATCGTCCAGATCTCGGCGGGCGTCTCGCAGCAGACGTCCAACACGGCCGCGTTCGCCAACACGATCGTGATCAACGGCTCGACCGGCCTCGAGAACGGGTTCGTCATCGACGGCGTCAACACGACGGGCGTCGAGTACGGCGCCCAGGGCAAGGATCTCAACTACGAGTTCATCCAGGAAGTCGAGGTCAAGACCGGCGGCTATCAGGCCGAGTATGGCGGGTCGACCGGCGGCATCGTGAACGTGATCACCAAGTCGGGCGGCAACGAGTACCACGGCGAAGGGTTCGTCTACTACAGCAACAACTCGGTCCAGGCCTCGAACAAGCACCCGGAGGACTCCGAGCTCTTCTCGTTCGTCTCGGGGTACAACCGGCTGGACTACGGGTTCGACCTCGGCGGGTTCGCGCTCAAGGACACCTTGTGGTTTTTCGGCGCGTACGACAAGGTGAAGAACACGACGAAGCAGACCCTCACGAGCGGGCCCAACGAGGGCCAGCCCGCCAACACCGACAGCTCGACGAACCTCGGCTCGGCCAAGCTGACCTGGATGCTGAACGCGTCCAACTCGCTCGTCGCGAGCTACTTCCAGGACCCGCGCGGCGACACGGGCGCGGTCCTCGACGGCGCGCACCCGGTCAACGGCCCGTACACGAGCTTCATCGGGCTGCAGAAATTCGGAGGGAGCGACTACTCGCTGCGGTACAGCGGCCTCCTGGGGTCGACCTGGGTCGTCAACGCGCAGGGCGCGCTCCACCAGGAGCAGAACTCGGTGGATCCGGGCTTGCCCGGCGGCGACACGATCCAGTACGTCGACACGATCAACAACGTCCAGGAAGGCGGCTTCGGGCTCATTCAGGACAAGAAGTTCAAGCGCTGGCTGGGCGCGGCGTCGGTCACGAAGTACATCGGGATCAACGAGATCAAGGCGGGGTTCGACTACACGTCGGACCAGGCGGACGTCATCAAGCGCATGTCCGGCGACGCGTCCCAGAACCAGGCGCAGCAGGTCACGATCTACGCCAACCCCAACGACCCGTCGCGGCCGGTGTACTCCCACTTCTACTGGACGACTCCGACGGCGAGCCTGCCGGACAACGCGCCCACCTCGGAGCTGAACGCGACGCCGTACCACCGGACCTACTCGTTTTACGTGCAGGACCAGATCACCGCGCTGCCGAACCTGACGATCAGCCTCGGCGTGCGCTACGACAACCAGCAGATTTTTTCGAGCGACGGAACGCAGCAGATCAACCTGACGGGCAGCTGGGCGCCCCGCATCGGCTTCACGTGGGACCCGACGAAGGACAGCAAGACGAAGGTCTTCGGCTCGTTCGGCTACTTCTACGAGCAGGTTCCGATGGACCTCGTCATCCGCTCCTACAGTTCGGAGCGCCAGCCCGTCATCTACAACTTCGACCCCGTCTCCCTCGTGCCCGACGTCGACGCGGCGACGATCATCGGGGACCAGGCCGCGATCGCCAACGGCGGCGGCAAGATCCTCGGCGGATTCAACGACCTGACGGACCCGGGCCTGAAGGGCCAGTACCTGCGCGAGGGTGTCTTCGGCGTCGAGCGCGAGATCATCCCGAGCCTCGCCGTCGGCGCGCGCTACGTGTACCGCGACCTGCCGCGCGTCGTCGAGGACTTCCTCTGCGACACGGACGGCGACTATTGCGTCGGCAACCCGACGGTCGGGCGGATGGCCAACCTGATTTCGCTCGACTACGGCTCGGAGTTCCCCGCGCCGAAGGCGCAGCGCATCTACCGCGGCTTCCAGATGGACGTGACGAAGCGGTTCGCCGACAACTGGACGGTGCTCGCCTCCTACGTCTACTCGACGTTGAAGGGCAACTACGACGGGCTCTTCGCCCCGTACACGCAGCCGCGCGGTTCGGCGGACCCGAACATCTCGGCCCTCTACGACTACTACGACTTCTTCACGAAGGGCCCCGTCGTCAACGGCGTCCCGCAACCGATCACGTCGAGCGGCTACCTCTCGAACGACCGGCGCAGCGTCGCCAAGCTCTCCGGCGTGTACCTGACGCCGTTCAACCTCTCGGTCGGCCTCGTGACTTATTACCAGACGGGGACCCCGATCTCCCGGATCGGGTTCTCGGACGCCTACACGCGGCCGGAGTTCTTCCTCGACACCCGCGGCTCGGAAGGACGCGTGCCGGCCTCGTACGACGCGGACCTCCACCTCGGGTATCCGCTCCTGCTCGGCCCGGTGACGGTGAACTTTCTCGTCGACGTGTTCAACATCATGAACACGCAGCGCATCATCGCCGTGGACCAGAGGTACAACCTGTCGGAGTTCATCGACCAGAACGGCAACAGCGTTCCCAACTACGTCTGCGGCAGCAACGCGAACGCCACCCTCGAAGCCAAGTGCAATCCGACCTACGGGCAGCCGATCGCGCGCACGCTGCCGACGTCGGTGCGATTCGGTCTGAAGGTGGGGTTCTAGCCGCGAGGCGAAAGCCGGAGGCCGGAGGCGGCTCCCGGCTCGCCGCTCTTACGCGCCGAGAGCCGCGCCGAAGAAATCGCCGAGCGCCGCGGCCACGGCTCCCGGTCGTTCGAGCGGCGTCAGGTGGCCGGCGCCCGGGATGGTGACGAGACGGGCGCCCGGAATCGCCGCGGCCATCGCCTCGGAGTCCGCGGGCGGCGTCAGGGCGTCGAGCGCGCCGACGACGACGAGGGTCGGGACGCCAATGCCGGACAGCGCCGCGCGTGAGTCCGAGCGGTCGCGCATCGCCGTCAGGTCGCCCTCGATCGTCTCGGGTTTCTGGCGCTGCATGATGCGGCGTGCGCGCTCGGCGAGGTCGCCGTGGGCGAGCGCCGCGGGCGCGAACAAGCGGGGCAGCATCGCCTCGGCAATCGCGCCGGGACCCTGCGCGCGGACGAGAGCGATCGCCTCGTCGCGCTTGGCCCGGCCGGCGTCGTCGTCTGCCGCGGCGCGCGTGTCGACCAGGGCAAGCGCGGCAAGCTTTGGATTGGCCCGGCGCGCGAGGGCGAGCGAGACGTAGCCGCCCATCGAGAAGCCGGCGATCCCCGCCGGGCCCGGCAGCGCGTCGAGGATCGCCTCGACGAAGTCGGCGTAATCGTCCAGCCGGCCGTCGGACGGCGCCGCCGTGTCGCCGCGTCCCGGCAGGTCCGGCTTCAGGACTCGAAAGCGCGGCGCGAGCGTGCGGGCCACGCCCGACCACATCGCGCCGTCGAGCGGGTAACCGTGGACGAGGACGACGGGCGGTCCGGCGCCGACTTCACGGATGCGGGCGGGCGCGCCCTTCCAGACCAGGTCCACCGGCCCTCCCGGCGCGTCTAGCCCGCGGCGAGTCCGCCGACGCCGCCGGAGGCCGAGAGCCCGGTCTCGTCGACGACCGCGCGCAGGAGCGCGACCGCGTCTCGATCCCACCAGTTCTTCGTCACGCCCTCGGCGAGGATCTCGAAGGCCGTGTCGACCCGCAGCGCCCCTCGGTAGGCGCGGTCGGTCGTCAGAGCGTCGAAGATGTCGGCGATCGTCACGATCCGCACGGTCATCGGGATCGCCGCGCCGGAGATGCCCTCGGGGTAGCCCGAGCCGTCGAGACGCTCGTGGTGGTGGTAGACGACCGGCAGCGTCCGGCGCATCGTCTTCATGGGCGACAGGAGCTCGTGGCCGACGACCGGGTGCTCCTCGATGATCGCGCGCTCCTCGGCCGTCAGCGCCCCGGGCTTGCGCAGCACGGCGTCGGGAATGACGATCTTGCCGAGGTCGTGGAACAGGGCCCCGCGGCGCATGTCGTTGCGCGCGGCGGCGTCGAGCCCCATGCGGACCGCGATGCGGTCGGCGTACTCGGCGACGCGGCCGCTGTGACCCGCCGTGTAGGGGTCGCGCGCGTCGATCGTGCGGGCGAGCGTCAGGATCACGTGCTCGGCGTGCTCGTGCTCGTCGGCGAAGAGCTTGAGCATCACGAGGGCCCGCACGCGCGGCAGGAGCTCTTCCTGGGAGAACGGCTTGGCGATGAAGTCGGTGACGCCCTCGGCCTGGGCCCGCATCTTCTCGGCGGCCGTGGCCATGCCGGTGAGCATGACGACGGGCAGCAGGCGCGTGGTCGGGTCCGCGCGGATCGCCTCGAGGACCTCGTGGCCGCTGCGGTCGGGGAGGTGAAGGTCGAGCAGGACCAGGTCCGGCGGGTCGGCGCGCACCAGGAGCATGCCTTCTTCGGCCGTCGAGGCCTCCTCGACCGTGTAACCGACCGGGCCGAGCAGGCGCCGGAGCAGACGGCGGACGTACTCGTCGTCGTCGATGACGAGAATGCGGGCGGATTGAGGCTCGGTGAAAAGCACTCTCTTGGCGCGGCTTTGCCGCAAATTGTAGCAGACGGCCCGAGTCGGGCGCCGGGGCTAGGGTCTCGCGGCCTCCCCCAGGAATCCCGCCGCGCGGGCGACGCGTCGCGTCAGGGTGGGGATCGCCGCCACCGCGAGACGTCTTGCCGAGAACCAGCGCACGGATTTCGGGCCTCGCCTCGAGGATTTCGGACCCCGCGGCGCGGGCCGTGCCGGATACACGCGGATCTCGAGGCGCCGGTGCACCATGGTGTGCCGTGTCAGGCCCGGCTCGGCATTCCTCTCGAGCTCGAGGCCGAGGGCCGCGAGCGCCCGGCGCAGGCGCCGCGCCGCTTCCTGCGGCGAGCGGCCTTCGGCGGCGGGAAACTGCCAGAGCCCTCGCAGCAGAACGCTCTCGCCTCGGACGAGCAGGGCCCGGCCGTCGCGGACGGCGCACGCCGCCGCGACGTGAGCCCGAGAGGTCTCGGGCCGCGGGCGCTTGCGGGGAAACGACTCGGCGGCGCGGCGCCGGCGCGCTTGGCAGCGCGATTCGAGCGGGCAGGCCTCGCAGGCGGGGCGGCGCGGCGTGCAGACGAGCTGGCCGAGATCCATGAGCGCCGCCGTCACGTCGCCCGGGCGGCCCCGCGCGAGGAGCTCGGCCGAACGCGCGCGGACCTGCCGCGCGTGCGCCGTCGAGCCGGCCGCAGCGCCGAGGGCGTGGATCCGCGACAGCACCCGCGTCACGTTGGCGTCGGCCGCCGGGACGCGGGCGCCGTACGCGATCGAGGCGACGGCGGCCGCGGTGTACGGCCCGAAGCCCGGCAGCGTCCGCAGCACCTCGGGCTCACGGGGGAGGCATCCGCCGTGGACGCGCCGGATCTCGCGCGCGGCCAGACGCAGGTGACGCGCGCGCGCGTAGTAGCCGAGGCCGGACCAGGCCGCGAGCACGTCTTCCTCCGAAGCGCGGGCGAGGGTGGCAAGCGTCGGAAACCGGCGCAGGAAGGCCGCGTACCGAGGCGTGACGGTCGCGACGGTGGTCTGCTGCAGCATGACCTCTGAGACCCAGATCCGGTAGGGGTCGCGCGTGCCCCGCCACGGGAGGCGGCGGCGCTCCCGGCGGAACCACGAAAGCAGCGCCCGGCGCAGGGCGTCGGCGTTGGACGGGGGCGCGCCCGGCCGCGTCAGGAGGCGGTGACTTCCGTGCGCGGGGCGATCCAGCCCGGTTCTCTCATCAGGGCGCGCACGAACGCCTTCTCTTCCTCGTTCGGCAGCACCTCGGCGGCGTGGCGCGCGTACGCCTCCGGCGACAGCAGCTCGCCCGTGACGGAGTAGGGCCGTCCGACGAACTCGCCGATCGAGCGGTGGAACTTCATGTCGGGCGCGACCAGCGGCGCTTCGCCTTCGGGGAGGAACTTGCTGATCGAGGCGAGCAGCTTCACGGCCTCCTGCCGGTAGAGCTCGCGCGAGAGCTCGTTCAAGTGGGCCTTGTCCACTTCTTCGGTCTGCCGGGCCTCGTCGTAGCGGCCCTTGAGCCCCCACACGTAGAACCACTCGGCCGACGAGGACGAGTCCTTCCCGAAAAGGTCGTAGGCGGTCGACAGCCACTTGTTGATGTACTTCTGGAGAAGCCTCGGCGGCACGCGCCCGGCCTTCACGATGCGCTGCAGACCCATGTGGCCCGTGCCGAGGTGAAAGCCCTCCTCGCGCAGCATCGGTCCCATCGAGCGGGCCAGAGGCGCGAAGCCGGACGTCGAGAGCATGTTGAGCTGGAACTTGCCGTCGCGGTCGACGAACTCGGTGTACGTGAAGAAGTCCACCCAGTTGTCCACGTCGACGTTGAAGGACCCGAGCAGCCGGTTGTTCTGCCAGGAGCGGCGCTCGAGGAGCTTGCGCGCCTCGATCTTCCCGGTCTCGCCGAAGTGGTTGACGAGCAGGTGACACATCTGCCACCCGTGCCGCATCTCTTCGACCATGATCCGGCAGACGCTGTCGGTGTCGTAGTCGGACGGGGACGTTTCGAGGAGGTTGCGCTGCTGCTCCACCGAAGCGAACTCGGTGTCGCCCTGGTAGACGATCAGATTGCAAAGCGCGTCCCGGATCTGCTGGTACGGGATCTGGGTCACCCGCTCCCACTTCTTCTGCCCCTGGAAATCCCCGTACTCGATCTCGTCGGTCGGGATGTCACCGTACTTGGCTTCGAACTGGTAGTCGCCGTACCTGGGCAGGTGCAGGCCGATCTCGCCCTGCCACGCCCGGAAGGCGTCGATCCAGTCGTCGAAGGTCGCAATCTTCTTCATCGGTTTTTCTCGTCTCCCGAAACCTTTATCATATCGGGTTTATGCCGGTGACGATCGACTGGGAGGGGCTCACCGTCGCCTTCGAGAACCGGTCCCAGAAGATCACCCACTTCTTCGACCGCCAGACGGGCGACGTCGTCCAGGTTCTCGCCGCCGACGCCGAACGGCACGCCGCGCTGCTGGCGGATCCGCGCTATGCCGCGCTGCCCAAGGACGCGGGCGAGCGTTCGCGCGGCGACCTCGAGGCTTTCGCCGCGCACTGCGAGGACGCCGACTGCCGGCGCGACCTGAAGGCGGCGCTCGCGGTGGCCGATCCGCGCGACGCGTTCCGAGCGGCGCTTCTGAAGCATCCGAAGGAAGAAGCGCATTTCTTCCAGTTCAAGGAGCGGCAGGCCCGCGAGCGCGCGCTCGCGTGGCTGCGCGAGCAGGGCGTCACGCACTGACGGCGCCGGCCAAGCGCCCACCCTCACACCGGGAGGCGGAGGACGCCGAAGCGCTCGGGGCGGTGAAAGTCGGCCGGATCCGAAAGCGTCGGCGACCACGCCGAATGTTCGTCCGGGTCGCCGCGGTCGATGCGGTAGAAGTTGGCCCGCCAGCACGGCGGGATCCGGCCGCCGCCGAGGGGCTCCAGCGGAATCCGAAGGCTCGCCGACCAGCGGTTCGGGCCGCGCGTCACGTGCGCCTCGAACCCCGGACAGGCCCAGGCGGTCTCGACGCGCATCGTCGCGCGCGCGAGGTCGGGCGACTCGATGCGGGCGTCGAAGAGGGCGCCGAGCGGGTTCACCTCGAGCTCGTAGTAGAGGTGGGCCGGGCTCCCGGGCGAGAGGAAGACCTCGAAGACGTCCTCCTCCCAGAGCGGCGCGTCGCGGCGCGTGTGCGTGGCGACGACGCCGTCGTCGCGGCCGTCGAACCGCACGGCGAGCACGCCGGCGCGCCAGCCGACGCGCAGCGCCGTCCTCAGGCGGGGCGGATTTCCGGTGCGGGCGTCGCGCAGCCAGACCGGGTCGAGCTCCACGAGGCGATCGGTTGCGGACAGGCGCGGCACCACGAGCTCCGGCAGTTCCGACATGGGCCGTATCCTGTCACTTGAAATTCCAGGCCCGGAACAGGTTGAAGCCGAGATAGATGTTGCTCGCCGACCGTCCGAGCGGGACCGCTTGCATGTACTCGTCGACGGTCGTCTGACGCTGGTTGCCGGCGAAGAACGCGAAGCGATGCCGCAGGAGCGACTTCTCCACGGTCACGCTCCAGCCGACGCCGTTCGAGTTGACTTTCGACAGCCGTGGAATGACCTCACCGTGGACCGTGATCGAGTGCGTGATCGCGATCGAGGCCGCGATGGGGACGTTGAAGACGTTCTTGTAGTAGCCGGAGCACCGGTACGGATTGAACTGGTCGGGGACGAAGACGCACGACTGGTCTCCCGGGATCGGCTCCTGCACGAAGATCGGAAAGCCGTTGGTGTCCTGCAGGTACGTGGGCACGGCGGTCAGGCGGACGTACTGGCCGAAGGAGTACGCGAGCACCGCCTGCGCGAAGAAGCTCGATTTCGGGCTCGCGACCCCCGGCTCCGTGCGCCAGTCCTCGCCGACCCGGAGGGAGGACCCGAAACCGCCGAGCGACGGCAGCTGGTACTGCGCCGAGCCCTCGTAGGTGTTCAGGTCCGACGTGCGGTAGAGCCCGACGTTCAGGTTCTTGACCGGCGCGTACCAGAGGCCGAACCCCCACGTGTTGCCGCTGTCGAGCGTGAAGAAGTTGTTGATGTTGCCTTCCTGGATCCGCTGGACGAAGCGGTGCGTGATGATGAAGGTCAGCGTCTTCGCGGTCGGCACCTCGACCGAGGGGAGGTTGATGATGACGTTCGACTCGATCGGCCGGAAGGCCACCGGTTCCCGGAGCGCTTCGAGCGGCGACGGCTCGGCCGCGACCGCGGCGGGCGTCGGCGTGGGGGCCGGCGCGGGCGGGGGAGTCGGTTCCTGCGCGGGAAGGAACTTCGCGAAGAGCACCGCGGCTCCGAGAGCCGCCCCCAGGGTCGTCCGGCGCATGAGCCTCATCGTGCCTCCCGTCGAAATTTCGAGCATACGGGCCGCCTTCCGGGCGGCCTCCGGCCTGAGGAAGTCTTCAGGTTGCCACCGGGCCGTCGAGGACCTCGCGCACCTTGCGCGCGAGCGCTTCGGGGGTGAAGGGCTTCGAGAGAAACGCGGTGCCCGGCGGCAGGATCCCGTGCTGGTTCATCGCCGCGTCGGCGTACCCCGACATGTACAGGACCTTCATCTCCGGACGGCTCGACGCGAGGACCCGCGCGAGCTCGCGGCCGTTCATCCCGGGCATGATGACGTCGGTCAGGAGGAGCTCGATCGAGTCCGTGCGCTGCCGCGACAGCGCGATGGCCTCGGCCGGGCTCGCCGCGGACAGCACGCGGTAGCCCTTCAGGCGGAGCAGCTTCTCGACGAGGCGGCGCACCTCGGGCTCGTCTTCGACGAGGAGGACGGCCTCGGTGCCCGGCGCCGTCTCGCGCACGGGCGGCGCCGCTTGGCGGGCCTCGAGCGGTTCCTCGCAGCGCGGCAGGTAGATCTTGAACGTCGTCCCGTGGCCGGGCTCGCTGTAGACCCAGATCGAGCCGCCGCTCTGCTTGACGATGCCGTAGGTCGTCGAGAGGCCGAGCCCGGTTCCCTTGCCGTGCTCCTTGGTCGTGAAGAACGGCTCGAAGAGCCGCGCCTGGAGGTCGGCGTCCATGCCGATGCCGGTGTCGGAGACGGCGAGCATGACGTGCGGCCCGGGCTGGACGGAGGCGTACCGGCCGGCGAACTTCTCGTCGAGCTCGACGTTGGCGGTCTCGAGCGTCAGGCGTCCGCCGCGCGGCATCGCGTCGCGCGCGTTGACGACGAGGTTCAGGATCGCCTGCTCGATCTGGCCCGGGTCGGCCTTGGCGCGCCAGAGCTCGGGGTCGGGCGCGGTCGTCAGCTCGATGTCCTCGCCGATGACGCGGCGCAGCATCTTCTCCATGCCGGCGATGACGGCGTTCAGGTCGAGGACCCGAGGCTCGAGGACCTGGCGCCGGCTGAACGCGAGGAGCTGTTGCGTCAGCGCGGCGGCCCGATTGCCGGCCTGCCGGATCTCCTCGGCGCTCTCGCGCCGGGGATCGCCCTCCGGAAGCTCGCGCAGGAGCAGCTCGCTGTAGCCGGCGACGGCGGTCAGGAGGTTGTTGAAGTCGTGCGCGATGCCGCCGGCCAGCCGACCGACGGCTTCCATCTTCTGCGACTGGAGGAGCTGCTCCTCGAGCCGCCGGCGCTCCGTCATGTCGAAGACGGTGCCGAGGAGAATCTCCTCGCCGTCGTCGTCCGACCGCAGCAGCGAGGCGTTCTCGACGATCCAGAGGAGCGTCCCGTCCTTGCGCCGCACCTGGCTTTCGTGGCTGACCAGGCTGCCCTCGCGTCGCAGCGTGTCGAGGAACGCCTGGCGCGCTTCGGCGCTCGGGTGGAAGTCGGGCCCCGGCTGCGCCATCGCCTCGGCGGGAGAGGCGTAGCCCATCATGCGCGCGTACGCGCGGTTGCACTCGAGCAGGCGCCCGTCGGCGGTGGAACGGTACACGCCGGCGAGGTTGCGCTCGAAGAGAAGCCGGTAGCGCTCCTCCGACTCGCGGATCTCGGCCTCCATGCGCTTGCGTTCGGTGACGTCGCGCAGGATGGTCTGGAACCCCGCCTCGCCTTCGAACTCGACGGGCGTCACGCGCAGCTCGACCGCGAACGTCGCGCCGTCCCCGCGCAGGCCCACCGTCTCGTACAGCTCGGGCGCGGGCAGGTCGGGCCGGCGCGGCTGCACGATCTCGTCGACCTGCTCCCGCGAGGAAGGCGCGAAGAGGATCGTGAGCGGCACGCCGACGAGCGGCTTCTGGTAGCCGAACATCTCGACACAGGCGGGGTTGGCGTAGGCGACGCGTCCCTTCACGGCGACGGCGACGGCCTCCTGCGTCTGCTCGAGGAGGACGCGGTACCGGGCGTCGCGTTCGGCGACCTGGCGGTAGAAACGGGCGCGGAGCGTCCGCCGCCACGCGAGCGCCGCCGCGAGCAGGCCGGCGATCGCGCTGCCGGCGCCGAGCAGGATCCAGAACCCGTGGCGCCGCGCGTCGTCCAGGGCCGACGCGCGGTCGACTTCCACGACGATCGCCCATCCGAGCTCGGGCAGGCGCCGCGCGGCGGCGAGCACCACGTGGCCGTGCCCGTCGGTGAACTCGCCGTCGACCCTCGGCGAGGAGGCGGCGGCGGCGGCGAACGTCGCGCGGTCCGCGGCGGGGAGACGGTCGACGTTCTCCGGGGCCGGCCGGCCGGCCGCGACGACGAGAAGGGTCTCGCCCTCGGGCACGACGAGGTAGAGGGTCTCGGCCGACGGCCCCCGCGTCAGCCGGAACAGGTCCGTGAATGCCCGGCGCGCGTCGACGACGAGAAAGACGGCGCCGGCCGCCTGACCGCCGTCGCCGAGAACCGGCTCGGCGATCTCCACGTCGAGCCCGTCGGAGCCCGACGCCGAGACCCGGCGCATCACGGGCCGGCGCTCCGCCATCGCGGCCCGGGCGGGCTCGAGGGTGTCGGACCGCACGGTGGCCGCCGAGGCGAGCACGACCTTCCCCGACGGGTCGGCGACCGAGGCGACCGCGCCGCCGCCTTCGAGCCGGGCCGAGTCCTCGAGGGCCGCGCGCGCGGGCGCGAGATCGTGGGCGGATCGGGCCAGGGCCGAGGCCCCCGGCAGCAGCGCGCGCACGCTCTCGGCCTGGCCGAGAAGGTGAACCTGGCCGCGCCACTCGGCGAGCGCGCGCGTGGCGAGAGCGAGGCGGTCGTCGGCGGCGCGCCCCAGGCGCGATTCCCACTGGGCGCGGACGGCGCGGTGCTCGCTGCGGATCGCCGCGGCCGCCACGAGCGCGAGGATCACGCCCGTGACGAGCCAGGCCGCGAGCAGCCAGCCCGGAAGCGGCTCGGGCTCCTTCCGGCGCGGGGAGGCGGGCGTCGCGGGGCTCATGCGGGCGCGCGCCTCAGGCGCGCAGGAGCGCGGCGCCCCAGTGCAGTCCGGCGCCGAGGGCGGTGAACCCGACGAGGTCGCCCTTGGCGAACCGGCCGGCCGCGCGCGCCTCGTGGTAGACGAGCGGCAGCGTCGCGGCCGTGGTGTTGCCGTACCTCTGGATGTTGTGGAAGACCTGCGACTCCGAAAGCCCGAGGTTCTTCTGCACCGCCTCGTTGATGCGCAGGTTGGCCTGATGCATCAGCAGCACGGAGAGATCCGAGAGCTCCTCGCCGTGCGCGTCGAGGATTTCGCGGACGATCTCGGGCATCGCCGTCGTCGCCAGGCGAAAGACCTGGCGCCCCTCGACGATCGGGACCGTCCGGTTGTCGTCGAACATCTCCGGCGAGAAGTACGGAAAGCTCGCCGAACCGCCGCCGGGCACGTGGAGCTTGTCCCAGTGGTTGCCGTCGGTGCGCATCAGGAAGCCGAGAAAACCGCGGCCGTCGTCGGCGTCGTGCGCCTCGAGGACGAAGGCGCCGGCGCCGTCGCCGAAGAGGACCGCGCGGTCCCGGTGAAGCGTGCCCCAGGCGCGGGCTTCGGGCCGGACCGGGCCGTCGGCCTCGCCGAAGAGGACGGCCCAGTCCTCGTCCTTCCAGGGAAACAGCGAGGCGTGGCACTCCGCTCCGACCAGGAGGACGCGGCGCGCGGTGCCCGAGCGGATGAACGCGTCCGCGACGTGGAGCCCGGAGAGAAAGCCGGCGCACTGCATCCGGACGTCGATCGCGTGCGTCCGGTCGAGCCCGAGCGCCCGGGCGAGGAGACCGCCGTTGCCCGGGAAGTAGTGGTCGGGCGTCATCGTCGCGAAGACCACGAGGTCGAGATCGCCCGGTTCGAGGCCGGCGTCGGCCAGCGCGCGCCGCGCGGCTTCGGCGCCGAGGACCGAAGAGGACTGGCCCCGCCGGGCGAAGCGCCGCTCGGCGATCCCGGTCCTCTGGCGTATCCACTCGTCGTTGGTGTCCATCAGCCGGGACAGCCGGTCGTTGGTCACGACGCCATCGGGCACGTACATGCCCGAGCCGCGCACCACGGTTCTGACGGGAGGCACCTCCGGATTTTACCGGAGCCGCGCTACTGGAGCGGGGTCAGATCGATGTCGCCCGTCACGCCGTCGACGGCCGCGGCCCAGCCGAAAACCGTCATGCCGGCGGCGACGTCGAGCCGCACGCGCCCGGCCTCCTGATTCGAGACGCCGAGCGCGGCGAACACGGGGCCGACGACCGCGGCCTCGTTCGTGCCGAGATTCACGGTGAGCGTTCCGGCGGGCGAGCCGTCGGCTTTGAAGCCGGCGACCGTCGCGGCGCCCGGCGTTCCGGTGTTGAAGAGCAGGAGCAGGCCGCTGCGCGTCGCCGTCTGGGGAAGCCCGACCGCGGTCTGCGGGTGTCCGTTGGTCGCGCCGGCGCCGACGTCCAGGGCGTTGGCGAACGTGCCGTAGTCGCCGGCGGCGACCTGGGTGGCGACGCGCGCCGACGCGACGACCGGGACGTTGGCGGAAAGCGTCAGCGCGCCCTGGCCGCCGCCCGTCACGCCGAAGAGCGCGGCGAGGACGTCGGGAATCGCGAGCGTCTGCAGCGGGTCGAGCAGCACGTTGGCCGGCGCCGACGGCGCCACGCCGATGCCGTAGAAGACGACGGTCACCTGGGCGGCGGTGTCGGCGGAGGGATTCGACAGGTACAGGTCGGACACGAAGGCGCGGTCGCCGTTCGGAAAATCGCCGACCCAGGGGATGACCGAGCTCGCGGAGGCCGCGCCCGGGAGCGACGGCAGGACGTCGGTCGTGCCCGCCGAGAAAACCAGCACCGAGCTCTGGAGCGTGCCGTTGGTGACGTTGACGCGGATGGCGTCGCCGGTCTCGGGCGCGACCCCGAACGCGGTCGCCGCGGGGTTGAACGAGAGCGATGTGTTCTTGGCGACGTCGAAGTCGTGGGTGCCGCGAGACGCGCCGTCGGGGCCGAAGAGCGTCAGCGTCGCCTTCGCGTCGTCGAGCGAGTAGAGGTTGAGGATCGACACGTCGCCGCTCTCGCCGCCCGTGAAGAGCGTCGTCACCGAATCTTTCTGCAGCGACGTCGTGGTCGTCTGCGCGGGCAGGAGGTAGCCGAACGTGCCGCCGTCGGGCTGCGTGCGTAGAGATCGCACCGTGGCCGAGAGGACGGTCGGGTCGCCGGTCGTCAGGCCCAGGCGAACCGGGCCGCTCAGGAGGGTCGACGTGCCCGCGAGCGTGCCGAAGCTGTCCGGGATGACGGTCGTGCCGCCCGAGACGACCTGGAACGTCAGGCGGGGCGTCGGCTGGGCCGGCGAGTAGAGGTAGTAGCCCGCGCCGTTGATCGTGGAGGCCCCGCTGTTGGACACCGTCGTGTCGATCCGCACCCGCGAGTCCGCCGCGCCGGCGAGGGTCGTCGCCATCGGCACCGAACGGTCGGTCGCGGCGCCGACGGTCTGGAGGTTCAAGGCGGCGAGGTTGCCGTCGGTGCCGGTCCAGATGCGGCCGCCGACGACTTCGATCCCATACGTGTTGCTCGCCGGGAAGGTCAGCGTCAGGTTGCCCGGAACGGGATTGGTGATCGTGAACTGCGTCGGATCCATGGTCGCCACCGTGGACGTGAAGTCCGTCGGGACGACGACCGACTGGAGCTGCCCGACCGGAATCGTCGCCAGCGCGGAGCCGACCGCGAGTTCCACCGGGATGAGCGTCAGGGTTCCGTCGGGCACCACCAGCGCCGGGTCGAGAACGGTCAGCTGCGAGGTCGTCTCGATCGACGTGATGTAGATCCGCCCCTGGAAGATGTCGAAGTGGATCGGGGCGAGGATGCCGGTGTACGTCGACAGCAGGTTCGTCGTCGGGTTGAAGCTGTCGACGCGGTCGCCGGAGCGTTGCGTGATCCACAGGTTCCCCTGGTCGTCGAAACCGAGCTGCGACGGGTTCAGGCGCCCGCTCGCGAGGGGAAAGAAGGTCCACGAGGTTTCGGTCGCCGCCTCCGGCACCCAGCGCACGATCCGGTTGTCGCCGAAATCGATGAGCCAGAACGCCCCGTCCGGGGCGACCACCATGTCGGCGTAGGCGTACGTGCCGGCCGAGCGCCAGTTCGTCACCTGGATGTTCGCGGGGGCGCAGTTGACGAACGCGGTCAGCCCGTCGGAGCACTCGAGCTCCTGCATGATGGCGGCGCTCTGCGGCAGCCAGATCTTCAGCCCGTCCGGCGACCGGTAAAAGTTGGCCGGGATCGTTCCGGGAACGACCCACTCCGTCAGCTCACCCGTCGAGGTGTCGAGCCGCGCGTACCCGCACGTTCCGGCCGGGATGAGGCTCTCGCCGCTCTCGATGAACCAGATGACGTCGCCGTCGACCTCGTCGATCTGGAACACGACCGGGTTGGCGCCCAGGTCCGTCGTCGACCGGATCTGCCACTGCCGCATCACGCCGTCCTTGAGGCGGGCGATGATGTCCGCGGAGGACATGAGGAACCAGACGGTGCCGTCGTCGGTCTGCCGGATGGTCACGCCATTGACGTGGGCGCTGGCATCGGTGGGGTAGAGGACGCCGCCGGCCTGGGTGTTCACGGTCTGGGCTTCCAGGGCGGCGCACACCGGGAGCAGCAGCCCGAAGAGGATGGGGGAGAGGCGTTTCATGCGACCGAGCGATGATAACGCAGCGAGGCCGGCCGGCATTTCGACGAGCGAGGCGGCGTTATCCTCCGGGGGGGACACTCCCATGACCGCGGCCTCGTCGCACTCCCTCGCCGAGATCCTCGCGCGGCGCACCGCGCCCGCGGCGCCCGAGTTGACCGAGACGCTGCCCGACGGGCGCCTGCGCTGCCACGCGTGCGGGCATCGCTGTCCGATCCCGGAGGGGCGCGAGGGCGTCTGCCGCGTCCGCTTCCGCCGCGACGGCGTCCTCGAGGCGCCGCGCGGGTACGTCGGCGCGCTTCAGTGCGACCCGATCGAGAAGAAGCCGTTCTTCCACGCCCTGCCCGGCAGCGACGCCCTTTCCTTCGGCATGCTGGGCTGCGATCTGCACTGTGCCTACTGCCAGAATTGGTTCACGTCTCAATCCATTCGCGATCCCGAAGCCGCCGGCGGTCCCCGCGACGTGACGGCGGCGGCGCTCGTCGGCGAAGCGATCGCGTGCGGCGCGCCGACGATCGTGTCGACGTACAACGAGCCCCTGATCACGTCGGAGTGGGCGGTCGAGGTCTTTCGCGAGGCGCGAGGGAAGGGGCTGCGCACGGGCTACGTCTCCAACGGCAACGGCACGCCGCGCGTCCTCGACTACCTGAAGCCGTGGATCGATTTCTACAAGGTGGACCTGAAGTCGATGGACGACCGGCACTACCGCGAGCTCGGGGGCGTCCTCCAGAACGTCCTCGACACGATCGCCGGCCTTCACGAGCGGGGAATCTGGCTCGAGGTCCTCACGCTCGTGATTCCCGGGTTCAACGACTCGGACGCGGAGCTCACGAAGGCCGCGCGCTTCATCGCGTCGGTGTCGCGCGACGTCCCGTGGCACGTGACGGCCTTCCATCCCGACTACAAGATGACCGACCGCGGCGCCACACCCGCCGCGACGCTCCGGCGCGCGTGCGAGATCGGCACGGCCGAGGGCCTGCGGTACGTCTACGCCGGGAACCTGCCGGGCCTTCTCGAGAGGTGGGAGAACACGCGCTGTCCCGGCTGCGGCGAGACGGTGATCGAGCGGCGCGGATTTCGCGTCCTCGCCAACCGACTCGACGGCGGCGCCTGCCCGCGCTGCGCCACGAAAATCCCCGGCCGCTGGGACGGCGCCGTCGAAGGCACGACGCGCACGCATGGAATTCCCCTGCCGGTGCTTTAGCCTCCTGCCTCCTGCCGCGCGCTCCTGATACCCTCCGGGCCGTGATTTCGGGACGGGCCACGCTCGAGGGGACGCGCCGCTTCGCGGAGCGCTCGACCGCCGCGCCGGGTCATTTCCGCGACGCCATGGGCCTGCGCCTCTCCTCGCTCGGACTCGGCACGTATCTCGGGCCCGACGACGCGAAGACGGACGCGGGCTACGAGGCCTCCGTCGCCGTGGCGCTCGGTGCCGCCGTCAACGTCTTCGACACGGCGATCAACTATCGTGGCCAACGCAGCGAGCGCGCGATCGGGCGGGCGCTCGCGAAGGCCTTCGCCGAGGGCCGCGCGCGGCGCGACGAAGTCTTCGTCTCGACGAAGGGCGGCTATCTCCCGCACGACGCCGAGGACGCGCGCCCCGCGCGCCGCTACGCGCAGGAGATGTTCATCGCGGCCGGGCTCGCTTCCGAGGACGAGATCGCGCAGGGCTGTCACTGCCTGGCGCCCGCTTACCTGCGCGACCAGGTCGAACGCAGCCGCGCGAACCTCGGCCTCGAAACGGTCGATCTCTACTATCTTCACAACGTCGAGACGCAGCTCGGCGCCGTCGGCCGAGCGACGTTCGACGCGCGCCTGCGCCTCGCCGTCGAAACGCTCGAGCAGGAGGCGGGCGCGGGCAGGGTCGCCGCGTGGGGCCTGGCGACCTGGGACGGCCTGCGCGTGCCGCCGGAGCATCCCGAGCACCTGTCCCTCGAGAGAGTTCTCGCCCTGGCGCGGGACGTGGCGGGGGAACGCCACCATTTTCGCGCCGTGCAGTTGCCGACGAACCTGGGGATGGCGCAGAGCGTGGTCTTTCGTTCCCAGGAGGTGGCCGGCCGCCGCCTTTCCGCTCTCGGCGCCTGCGCCGCGCTCGGGCTCGCGGCCTTCGGATCGGCGTCGATCCTCCAGGGACGGCTCGCGCGTTACGACTTCCCGGATGCCGTCGTGGAGGCGTTTCCGGAGGCCCCGAGCTCGCTCCTGCAGGCCCTCCAGTTCTCCCGGTCGGCGCCGGGGCTGACGACGTCGCTCGTCGGCGTGGCCAACCCCGACCATGCGGCCGAGGACTTTGCCCTGGCCAGGAACAGCCCGGCCGCCTCCGAGACGATTCTGGGCCTCTTCGTCTAAAACCTTGCGCCCGCGCGTCTTGGAGGCGCGCCCGGCCGGTTCGCAGATCGGCTGTTCTTTCGGATTGGTTTCGGCGTAGAATGGGCCGTTCCCGCCCGGACCTAGAGTCAGCGCGGCGGGGGTTTGGGAGTTCATGTCCGAAGATCCCTTGTCCCCGGAGAGTCTTACGTCCGTCGAGGTTCAACCGGAGTCCCCTTCCCCGGCCGAAGGCCCGGCGTCGGACGGACACGACCGTCCCCATCGCCGGCGCCGGCGTCGCCGGCGCCGCGGAGGTCGCGGCGGTCCGAACGGCGGTGGTGGGGGCGCTCAACCCGGCTTCGACCGCGCCGATGAGGCCGTGGCGACCGGACCCGAGCGGCCGGCCGAAGGCGTCCTCTCGATCCCGGCCAAGGAGAACGCCCCCGGCGTGCTGGTGTCGGCCCGCGCGAACTACCTGCCGTCCCCCAAAGACCCGCTGGTCCCGCGCGAGCTGATCAACCGGGAGGGTCTCGAGGCGGGCGCCCTCATCACCGGTTTCGCCGCCGACGGCAATCGTCCCGTGCTGCGCCGCGTCGAGACGGTCGAAGGTCTCGAGCCGGGAGCCTTCCGGCAGCGGCCGTCGTTCCAGGAGCTCGTTTCGATCGACCCGAACGCGCACCTCGTCCTCGAGACGGAGCCCGACGAGATGTGCGGCCGCGTGGTCGACCTCCTCGCCCCGATCGGCCGCGGCCAGCGCTGCCTGATCGTCGCGCCGCCCAAGGCCGGCAAGACCACGCTCCTGAAGCGCATGGCCCACGCCGTCGAGGTCAACGACCCCGACGTGCACGTCATCGTCCTCCTGATCGACGAACGCCCCGAGGAGATCACCGACTTTCGCCGCAGCGTCACGCGCGGCGAGGTCATCGCGTCGTCGGCAGACCTGTCGGCCGAGAACCACATCGCGGTCGCCGAGATCGTCGCCGAGCGGGCGCGCCGTTTGATCGAGTGCGGCAAGCACGTGATCATCTTCCTCGACTCGATCACCCGGATGGCGCGCGCCTACAACCACATGCAGAAGGGCGGCGGCAAGATCATGTCGGGCGGCATCGACGCCCGCACGATGGAGAAGCCGCGGCGGTTCTTCGGCGCCGCGCGCAACGCCGAGGGCGGCGGGTCGCTCACGATCGTGGCGACTGCGCTCGTGGACACGGGCTCGCGGATGGACGAGATCATCTTCCAGGAGTTCAAGGGCACCGGCAACACGGAGATCGTCCTCGACCGAGACCTCTTCAACCGGCGGATCTTTCCCTGCATCAACATCCCGCAGTCGGGAACCCGCAAGGAAGAGAAGATCTACGACCCCGAAGAGCTGCCGAAGATCGTCAAGCTCCGCCGCGCCCTCGCCGCCGTCGACAAGATCCAGGCGATGGAGCTGGTGCTCGGGCGGCTCTCGAAGTTCCGGACGAACGCGGAGTTCCTGAAGTCGTTTTGAGCGGGCCGCGGCGCGGTCCAGCCGGAGAGAGCCGGAGCGTCGGCGTCGCGACCCTTTCCCCGTAGCGGGGCGTGCCGCCTACCGTCTCCGGCTCTTCCTTTTCGTCCGCCCGAACGCGTCGTCGCCCGTCGGTGTCGGGCTCGGCGCCGCCTCCTCGCGGCGGGCCGTCGGGCGCGAGCGGAAGCCGGCGTGCGCGCGCGGCGCCTGGGCGATGCGGCCGCTCCGGATGAGCCCCTCGTCCGGCCACTCGACCGGGATCTTGCGTCCCACCCGCTTCTCGATCGCGTCGAGCGAGAAGACGTAGTCGTCGCAGGCGAAGGAGACCGCGGTGCCCTGGGCTCCGGCCCGTCCGGTCCTCCCGATGCGGTGGACGTAGTCCTCGGCGTCTTCGGGAAGGTCGTAGTTGATGACGTGGGACACGTTCTCGATGTGCAATCCGCGCGAGGCGACGTCGGTGGCCACGAGGACCGCGAGCTTGCCGTCCTTGAACTCCTGGAGCATCTTCAAGCGGCGGTCTTGCGGCACGTTGCCCGCGAGCGCGCGCGTCGGGTAGCCGTTGGCCGAGAGCCCGCGCACGAGGTCGGCGGCGGTCGTCCGGCGGTTGACGAAGATCAGGACGCGCTGGCCGCCCTCCTGCTCGAGCAGGCCGAGGAGCAGCCGAAACTTCTCGGCCGCCGAGACGTGGTACAGCCGCTCGGTGATTCCATGGGCCAGCACGCGCTCGGGCTCGACCTCGACTTTCTCCGCGTTGTTGGTGTGCTCGTAGGCGAGCTCCATCACGCGCAGGGACAGCGTCGCGGAGAAGAGCAGGGTCTGCCGCCGGTTGTAGGGCGGGCAGCGGCGCAGGATCCGGCGCAGGTCCCTGATGAAGCCCATGTCGAACATCCGGTCGGCCTCGTCGATGACGAGGATCTCGACGTGTCTGAAGGAGACCGCGCCTTGCTGTTCGTAGTCGAGCAGGCGGCCGGGCGTTCCCACGAGCAGGTCCGGGACGCGCTTGACCGCCTCGCGCTGGAGCCGGTAGTCGATGCCGCCGAACACGGCGAGCGTGGCGAGTCCGGTGTGGCGGCCGAGAACCTCGGCGTCGGCGCGGATCTGGGCGACGAGCTCGCGGGTCGGCGCGACCACGAGCGCGCGCGGGCCGCGGCGGCCGGACGCGCCGGATTGCAGGAGACGCGAGAAGATCGTGATGAGAAACGCCGCCGTTTTCCCGGTGCCGGTCTGGGCCTGGCCGGCCACGTCCTTCCCGGCGAGGGCGATCGGCAGCGTCCTGGCCTGGATCGGCGTCGCGAAGACGAAGCCGGCCTCGGCGATCCCCCAGCGCACCTCGTCGGGGATCGGGTACTCGGCGAGCAGGACGTCCGTCAGGTGGTGTTCGGAGGTGGGCGCGGTCATCGAAAGGGGGAGGATACTTCAGGAGGCGGGGTCAGCTCAGGCGCCGGCCGAAATCGCCGACGAGCGGCTTGCCGGTGGCCCGGGCGAGGGCGAGCCCGATCTCGCGCTTTTCCTTGGGCCCGGCCGCGCCGGCGACGGGGTGAAGCCTCCCGCCCGAGCGCGCGGCCAGGCGCGTGACGGCCCAGGTCCACCAGGGCGGCAGGGGCCAGAGCGTCTCCCGCCAGCACTCGAGCTCGGCGGCGGGGATCTCGGCGGTGCGGGTTTTCTCGAAAACCGTGCTTCGAATGGTGACGGATTCCCGACCGGCCTCGATGCGCTCCTCCGCGAACGCGAGAGCCGTCAGGCCGATCAGCGACAGGGGCGCCGACACCAGCACGGCGAGGCTCAGGAAGACGAGCAGGGAAAGCGGCAGGTCGCGGAAGTCGCCGCGCCGGAAGGCCAACTCCCAGCTCCGCCCGAGCCTCAGGGAGCCGATCAGGGCCGCCGCGGCGACGGTCGTGCCGACCGCGATCATCCGGAGGCGCCATCCGCGATCGGCCGCGAGCGCCGGGATCTCGACGGTCACGCCGCCGGGCCGGGGCGTGATCACGACGCGCGGGTCCTTAACCCTCGACAACACCCCGATTGTATGATTTGGAACCCCGGCGGATGCCGGGCTTGAGGGAGGGATCGATCGTGGTGAAGAAGAAGAGCAAGACGAAAAGGGCGGCGAAGAAGGTGAAGAAGGTGAAGAAGGCCGCCCGAAAGCCGGCGAAAAAGGCCGCCCGCAAGGCGAAGGCCCCGGCCCGGAAGGCCGCCCGCAAAGCGGCGACCCCCGCCGGGAAGGCCGCGCCGGCCCGGCGAGCGAAAGCGAAAACTCCGGCCCCGAAGGCCCTACGGGTCTCCTCGGGCCGCGAAGCGGCCGCGGCCGCGGTCCCCATGGCGGCCGCGGCGTCCACGGCGGGCGAGGACTACGGCCGGGAGAGCTGGCGGGAGGAGGAGCTCTCGGCGGCAGAGATCGACGCGGACGCGCCCGAGCTCGACGAGCTCGAGGCCGAGATGGAGGAGGCCGACCTGGGCGACGCGGAGGGCGACGACGAAACGGAATGGTGACCCCCGCCGCCCGAAACGGGAGTAGGATCGAAGTGTCGTCGCTCCCATTGCCGGGCTCTTGCTCGGCTCGCGAGAGGAAGGTCCCGAGGAATCGGGACCTTCGCATTTTTGGGCGGCGCGACGCGGCGCCTCAGCTCCGGCGCTGAACCGGCGCGGGGCGGCGGTTCTTGTCGAGGTTGACGTAGGTCACTTCCGCCTCGGTGACCTTGACGCGGCCGCCGACGCCTTCGCCCGTCTGCGAGAAGACTTCGACGGCGACCGTGATCGAGGTCCGTCCGACGCGCACGAGCCGCGTGTAGAAGGACACGAGGTCGCCGACGTACACGGGTTCGTGAAAGACGACCTCGCGCATCGCCACGGTGACGAGGAAGTCGGCGCCCTGTCGCTTCGCCTCGACGGCGCCGGCCTGGTCGATGTAGGAGAGGATCACGCCGCCGAAGATCGTGCCGTGCGCGTTGGTGTCCTTGGGCATCATGATCACCCGGATCGCCGGCGCCCGCCCGTCGTCCGGCGGGGCCGGCGGCGCGCCCGCGCTCAAAAGCCGCCGCCCTTCTTGGGCACGCGCGGAGTCCCGTAGATGGTCCCGATCCGGACGACCGAGCCGTCGGTCAGGTTGACGGTCATCGTGCCGTCCTTGTAGTAGTACGTCCAGATCTCGTGCCTCGAATCGCGGCCGTCCGTGCCGACCGCGAACGACGCCTTGCCGATCGCGGCGACGACCTTGTCCGCCGTGAAGCCCGGATCGATTCGCTGCCGCGCGTCGGTCATGCTGCCTTCGGCCAGACGCGACCCGACGCCGGCGACGTCGCGGGCGGCCTGCAGCTCGTGTCTTTCCCACCAGCGGGGCAGCCAGAACGCCGCCGCGAAGAGCAGCGGCACGAGCACGATCGCGGCGTAGAGCCCCCGCCGCACCCGGTGGTCGTCGGCCATCAGGAGAACGCGGATCCGCGGCGGCCGAGCGTGCGGACGACCGACTCCTCGAGCCGGCGCGCCCGCCGGGCCAGCTCCCGAGCGGTGCCGCCGCGCGTCGGCAGCTTCTCGGCGCGCGCGGCGACTTCTTCGATGGCGAGGCGCGCTTCCTCGGCCTCCGAGGCCCGGGACGACGGCTCGTCGGCCACGAGAGCCCCGGCGACCCGTGCCGGCACCGTCACGGCGACCTTCCTCAACCGCAGCGCTTCGTCGGGCTCCCGCTCGGCGACCTCGCTCGCCACGTCGTACGCGGCGCGCGTCAGGGCCATCGCTTCGGTCCAGAGGGGGTCGTGCTTGTAATCGGGTCGATCCGACGGCACGCGGCCATTGTAGCCCGACGACTTCGCCTCGGGGCGGGTCCGGCCTCTTTGGATAGACTACGCGCCGCCATGAAACAGAAAGTCACCGTCGTCGGCGCCGGCAACGTCGGCGCGACCGCCGCCCAGCGAATCGTCGAGAAGGAGCTCGCGGACGTCGCCCTGATCGACATCGTCCCGGGAGTGCCCCAGGGCAAATCCCTCGACATCATGGAATCCGCGCCCGTCGAGAAGTTCGACGCGCGCATGACCGGGTCCAACGACTACGACGTCACGAAGGGTTCCGACATCGTCGTCATCACCGCGGGTGTGCCGCGCAAGCCGGGGATGAGCCGGGACGACCTCGTCGCCACCAACGAGGGCATCGTCGCGGACGTGGTGAAGAAAGTCCTGCCCGGTTCGCCGAACGCGATCCTGATCATCGTCTCCAATCCGCTCGACGCGATGTGCGAGGTCGCGCGGCGCGTGTCGAAGCTGCCGCGCGAGCGCGTCTTCGGTATGGCCGGCGTCCTCGACTCGGCCCGGATGCGCTGGTTCATCGCCGAGGCCCTCGGCGTCTCGGTCGAGAACACCCACGCGTTCGTCCTCGGCGGCCACGGCGACACGATGGTGCCGCTGCCGCGCTTTTCGACGGTGGCCGGCATCCCGATTCCGGAGCTCCTCCCGAAGGAGAAGATCGACGCGATCGTCCAGCGGACCCGCGACGGCGGCGCCGAGATCGTCAACCTCCTGAAGACCTCGGCCTGGTACGCGCCGGCCTCGGCCGTCGTCGAGATGGTCGACGCGGTGCTGCGCGACAAGAAGAAGATCCTGCCGTGCGCGGCCTACCTGCAGGGCGAGTACGGGATGAAGGACGTCTACCTCGGTGTGCCCGTCCGCCTCGGTGCGGGGGGCCTCGAAAAGGTCGTCGAGATCACGCTGACGCCGGAGGAGGCGCAGGCCCTCGCGAGATCGGCCGACGCCGTCCGGGAGCTCTTCCGGATCCTCAAAGTCTGACGGTTCCGGACTCGATATAATCCCGCGCTCCCGTTCGGGAAAACGATGAAAGTCCACGAGTACCAGGCCAAGGCCCTGCTCGCGCATTTCGGGGTCGCCGTGCCGCGCGGCGAGGTCACCGACAGCCCGGCCGAGGCCCGCGAGATCGCGAAACGCGTCGGCGGCCGCGCCGTCGTCAAGGCCCAGATCCACGCGGGCGGCCGCGGGAAGGGCGGGGGCGTCAAGCTGGCGAAGGATCCCGAGGAGGCGCACGACCTCGCCCGGAAGATGCTCGGCATGACGCTCGTGACGCCGCAGACGGGGCCGGCGGGCCGCGTCGTGCACAAGGTCCTCGTCGAGGAAGCGCTCGACATCGCGCGCGAGCTCTACCTCGGGATCACCCTCGACCGGTCGAAGGGCCTGCCGGTGATGATGGCGTCGCTGTCGGGCGGGATGGAGATCGAGGAAGTCGCCGCGAAGGACCCGAACGCGATCGTCCGTGAGGCCCTCGACCCGTCGGCCGGCATGTTCCCGTTCCAGGCGCGCAAGCTCGCCTTCGCGCTCGAGCTCAGCGGCGACAGCTTCAAGAAGGGAGTCGCCTTCATGCAGGCGCTCTTCCGCTGCTACGTCGAGACCGATTCGAGCCTGGCCGAGATCAACCCGCTGCTCGTCACGAAGCAGGGCGACGTGCTCGCCCTCGACGCCAAGATGAACTTCGACGACAACGCGCTCTTCCGGCACCCCGACATCAAGGAGATGCGGGACCTGGCGGAGGAGGACCCGCTCGAGGTCGAAGCCTCGCGGTTCGGCCTGAACTACATCAAGCTCGACGGCAACGTCGGCTGCATGGTCAACGGCGCGGGTCTGGCGATGGGCACGATGGACCTCGTCAAGCTCGCCGGCGGCGAGCCCGCCAACTTCCTCGACGTGGGCGGCGGCGCCAACGAAGAGCAGGTCAAGAACGCCTTCCGGATCATCCTGTCGGACAAGAACGTGAAGGCGGTGCTCATCAACATCTTCGGCGGGATCATGCGCTGCGACATCATCGCCAAAGGCGTGGTCGCCGCCGTGCGCGAGATGGGCCTGTCGATCCCGGTCGTCGTGCGCCTCGAGGGCACCAACGTCGACGAGGGCAAGGCGATCCTTCGTGACTCGAATCTCAAGATCACGCCGGCCGACGGGCTCGCCGACGCCGCGCAAAAAGCCGTGCAGGCCGTCCGATGAGCGTCTGGGTCGGAAGGGAAACGCGCCTGCTGGTCCAGGGCCTGACCGGCCGCGAGGGGACGTTCCACGCGCTCGCCTGTCGCGACTACGGGACGCAGGTCGTCGCGGGCGTCACCCCGGGCAAGGGCGGCACGACGCACGAGGGCATTCCGGTCTTCGACACGGTTGCCGGGGCGGTGAAGGCGACGGGCGCCAATGCGTCGATGATCTTCGTGCCGCCGCCTTTCGCGGCCGACGCCATCGTCGAGGCGGCCGACGCTGCCGTGGCCGTGATCGCGTGCATCACCGAAGGCATCCCGACCAACGACATGGTCCGGGCGAAGGCGTTCCTCGACCGACAGGCGGCGGCCGGACGGGCCGTGCGGCTGATCGGCCCGAACTGCCCGGGCATCATCACGCCGGGCGAGTGCAAGATCGGCATCATGCCCGGCCGGATCCACCGGCCCGGCACGGTCGGCGTCGTCTCCCGCTCGGGAACGCTGACGTACGAGGCCGTCGACCAGCTGACGCGCCTCGGCCTCGGCCAGTCGACCGTGGTCGGCATCGGCGGCGACCCCGTCAACGGCACGAACTTCATCGACTGCCTGAAGGCCTTCAAGGACGACCCGGGCACCGAGGCCGTCGTGCTCATCGGCGAGATTGGCGGCATGGCGGAGGAGGAGGCGGCGTGCTGGGTGGCCGGCAACCTGAAGAAGCCGGTCGTCTCCTTCATCGCGGGCCAGACCGCGCCGCCGGGCCGGCGCATGGGCCACGCCGGGGCGATCATCTCGGGGGGCATGGGCACGGCGGCCGACAAGATGAAGGCGCTCGCCGCGGCGGGCATCGGCGTCGTCAAGTCGCCCGCGGACATCGGCAAGAAGGTTCGGGAGATGCTCGGCGCCTGACGCGACCGGGCTCGCGGATTCTCGAGAAAAGGAGCGGCTGTTTGGAACGGACTCTGACCATCTTCAAACCGGATTCGGTCGCCGCCGGCAAGGCCGGCGCGATCCTCGCGCATCTCGAAAAGGAAGGTTTCCGCGTCGTCGGCCTGCGCCGCACGCGCCTGGCGCCGGAGCAGGCCCGGGCGTTCTACGCGGTGCACCGCGAGCGCCCGTTTTTCCAGGGGCTCGTCACGTTCATGACCGAGGGCCCCGTCGTCGTCGCGGCGCTCGAGCGCGCGGACGCGGTCGCGCACCTGCGCAAGACCATGGGGGCCACCGACTCCAAGAAGGCCGAGGCCGGCACCGTGCGCCAGCTCTACG
Organism: Thermoanaerobaculia bacterium; assembly: GCA_035500755.1. GTDB lineage: Bacteria > Acidobacteriota > Thermoanaerobaculia > UBA5066 > Gp7-AA6 > DAHUXD01. The sequence goes on from DATJXB010000232.1 coordinate 28,081, forward strand.
GCACCGACATCGAGCGCAACGCCATCCACGGCAGCGACTCGGCCGAGAACGCGGCCCGCGAAATCGCCTTCTTCTTTTCCGGCGCCGAGCTGATCTAGTCCTTCCGGGCGAGATCGAGCGCCACCAGGATCCGGTTCGCGATGCCGCGCAGGATCGCGACGTCCCGTTCCGTGAGCGGGCGGCTGGCGACCACGCGCCTCCAGTCGCGCAGGGACCGGTCGCGGTGGCCGGTGTCGTAGAAGTCGATCGCCTCGAGCGCCCGGTCCCAGTGGGCGAGCGCCGCCTCGACCTCACCGGCGGGCGCCGGGAGCTCTTCGGGGGCGGCAGCCGCTTCGCCGGAAAAGCCGCGCGCCACGGCGAGGACGACCGCCACGGCGTGCGACAGATTCATCGTCGGGAAGCGCGCGTCCGTCGGCAGGCGCAGGCAGGCGGTCGCGCGGGCGAGCTCGTCTTCGGTCAGGCCGCTGCGCTCGGGGCCGAAGACGAGCGCCGCGGGAACGGGGCCCGCGTCCGCCAGATAGGCGGGCAGCTCCGCGAGGGCGAGGCTCGGCGCGCGTCCGCGGCCGCGCAGCGACGAGGTCGCGATGACGACGGGCACGTCGGCGACGGCCGCCGGGAGGTCGCCGAAACGTTCGAGCGTCGCCAGAAGATCGTCGGCGCCGGCCGCCAGGCGCGAGGATTCCTCGTCCGGGGTGACGGCGGGCTCGACGAGGCGGAGGCGCTCGATCCCGAAGTTTCTGGCGACGCGCGCCACGGAGCCCAGGTTCGACGCGTTCTGAGGCCGGACGAGGACGAGCTGGAGCCGCAGCGTGGACAAGGGGATTCAGTGTAGAGCAGATCGCAAGGTAAGCAGTCTGCCGTGAAAGAGATACGGCTCCGGGGGAATCCGGCCCTTCCCTCGGGCCTTATAATTTGTGGGTGAAACGGGTCCTCTCCTTCCTCCTCCTCGTCCTCGCGGCCGCGTCGGCATCCGCGCAGGCGTCCAAGGCGCCCGAGGAGCCGCCCACCTTCAGCGACTCGGCGGGGGCCGAGTACGTGATGCTCCCCGTGCTCGTCACCGACAAGAACGGCCGGTTCGCGGACGGCTTGCGGAAGGAGGACTTCGTCCTCAAAGTCGGCGAGACCCGCGTGCCGGTGGACACGTTCGACCGCGACGAGAGCGCGCCGGTTTCATTCGCCTTCCTCGTGGACACGTCCGGCAGCATGGGCGTGGGCGACAAGCTGGAGAACGCCAAGAACGCGATCCGGTCGATCGTCCGGGCGCGAAAACCGGGGGACGACTTCGCCCTCTTCGCCTTCTCGGAGGGCGAGGTCCGGATGGTCGCGGACTTCGCGCCCGACCCGACGGCGCTCCTGGGCGCGCTCTGGGAGCTGGAGGCCTCCGGGCAGACCGCTCTCTTCGATGCCGTCGCGGCCACGCCCGAGCACATGATGAAGGGCCGCAACAACAAGCGCGCGATTCTGCTCTTCACCGACGGCGTGGACAACGCCAGTGTGCTGACCGCCGAGAAAATGGCCGAGCTCTTGCAAAGGGTGTCGGTGCCGGTGTACCCGATCGGGATGAAGAATTCGGCGTTCGATATTCTGACCGAAAAACAGCGGCAGGAGCTGTCGGTGGACACGCTGCAGATGCTGGCGGCCTCGAGCGGCGGGCGCCTCCACCTGGTCTCGGGCGCCGATGACCTCAGACCCCTGGCCGCCCAGATCTCCGGGGAGGTCCGGCAGCAGTACTTGCTGGGGTTTGCACCCTCGGGCAAAGGCGACGTAAAATATAGGATTGTATTCGTGTCCGTCGCGAAACCCGGTTCCTGGGTCGTGCGGACACGTCGTGGTTATCGGGGAACCGCCCCCGGCGGTTCGTAATTTTTAGGAGGTGCAGATGGTCCAGGGACGACGGGTCAATTCCATGCTGACGGTCGGAGCGCTTCTTTTGGGGTCCTTCGGGCTCACCGCGTGCGCATCGAAGAAGTACGTGGGAGAGGAGGTCGCCAAAAGCAGCGCCGCCACGGACAAGCGGATCAACGACGTCGAGTCGCAGGTCGAGGCCACGCAGACCAAGGTGAAGGCTCACGACACGAAGCTGGCTGAGCTCGACAACGCGACGCGGCAGGCGCTCGAGCGCGCGCAGGAGGCGGGCAAGCTCGCCGAGGGCAAGTTCGTTTACTCGCTCGTTCTGTCCGATGACGCGGCGAAGTTTCCGGTCAACAAGTACGAGGTCTCGAAGGAAGCTCAGGACGCCCTCAACGCGTTCGCCGAGCGCCTGAAGTCCGAGAACCGGAACGTCTATCTCGAGATTCAGGGCCACACGGACGCCACGGGCTCCGATGCCTACAACATGAAGCTCGGCTCCGAGCGGGCCGAGGCGGTGCGCCGTTACCTCAACAAGCAGGGCGTCGCGCTGAACCGGATGTCCACGATCTCCTACGGCAGCTCCGAGCCGGTCGAGTCGAACAAGACGAAGGAAGGCCGGTCGAAGAATCGCCGCGTGGTCATCATCGTCCTCGCGTAGCGTTCGGTTTCCTGTCTTCGGAATCCCGCGGCCCGGCTCTGCCGGGCCGCTTCTTTTTGGCGGCGCGGAGCGCGGCGAGGACGCGCTCGAAATCGTCGGGCAACGGTGACGCCGCCGAGACCGGTTCGCCCGTGCGCGGGTGCGGGAAGCCGAGCGCGCGGGCATGGAGCATCTGGCGCGGCGCCTGCGCGGCGGCGCCCCCCTCGGTGCCGTAGACGCGATCCCCCAGGACCGGATGGCCGCCCGCCGAGAAATGGACGCGGATCTGGTGCGTGCGCCCGGTCTCCGGCCGGATCGCGACGAGCGCGGCGCCCGGGAAGCGCTCGAGGGTGCGGTAGCGGGTGACGGCGCGCCGCCCCGTTTCGCCGCGGCCCGCCACGCTGCGGCGCAGGCCGGGCTCGCGGACGAGGTCGGCGTCGAACGTGCCGGTGTCCTTCGGAGCGCCGGCGACGAGCGCAACGTACTCGCGGTCGATCGCGTGAGTGCGAAAGCGGTCCTGAAGGGCGTGGAGCGCGTCGCGGTGGCGCGCGAACACGACCGCGCCCGACGTGTCCTTGTCGAGCCGGTGGACGATGCCGGCGTACGGACGGCCGCCGTAGCGGTGTTGCAGGTAGTGGAGGACGCGCGCCCACAGCGTGTCCTTCTCACGATCCTCGGTGGGCACGGTCAGAAGCCCCGCGGGCTTGTCGACGACGATGACGTCCTTGTCCTCGTAGAGCACGGAGAGGCGCGTGCGCACGCGGCGCTGCAGGGGCCGGTTCGGATGGAGCTCGACCCGGGCGTCCGCCGTGAGCTCACGCCCCGGCTCGTCCACCGCGGCGCCGTCCACGTCCACGCGGCCCGCCCGCACGGCGTCCCGCGCGGCGCGGCGCGACAAGCCGAAGGTCCGGGCGACCGCGAGGTCGAGCCTCACCGGAGCGCCTCCTGCCGGGGCACGGCGATTTCGACGAAGAACTGCGGGTCGCCGACGCGCGCGCCGGGCCTGGCCCCCGGACCGAAGACGGCCGCGGTGCGATAGCGCTCGCGCGCCGCCGCGTCGAGGTGTCGCAGGTAGTCGCGGCCGAAGGCGGGCGCGCCCTCCCCGATCGCGAGCACGTTGGCGAAAACGAGCGCGTCGGGAGGCCGCTCGCGGAGGCGCGCGACGAGCCGCGCTTCGCCGGCCTCGTCGAGGTGGCCCGGAAAGAATTGTTCGACGGAAAACGGACTGCGACGGCCGAGGACGTAGCCGAAGAAGCCCGCTTCCGGAAACCCGGAGAGCGTGGCGTCCGGCGGCAGGCGCGTGAGCGCGCCGAGCGCCGAGGCGGTCGTCTCCGCGACGGGGCCGGGCAGGAAAAGCGCTCCGGCCGGCGTCTCGACGCGGCCCCAGGGAAGTCCGCGGTAGAGGTCGGCGAGCGCGAGCCCGCGGAAGGCGGCGAAGACGACAAGCGCGGCGCCGACGAGGCGGGGAAGCACGGCGCCGGCGACGCGGGCGAATCGGTCCGCGAGCCCGAAGAGCCCGGCCTGCGCGACGACGAGCGGGAGCGGCAGGAAGAACGCGTCGTATGGCCCGACGTAGCCGGCGGCGAGGAGCACGCGGGCGGCGAAGACCGCGGAGAGCCAGAGGGCGGCGTCCGGCACGGCGGCGAGGGCGCCGCCGGCGGGCCGCCCTAAGAGCGAGGTCCAGAGGCGCCGCATGGCGGCCGCGCCGACGGCGACGGGCACGACGCGCACGAGCGGCGGCAGGAGCGTGAGCGAATCGGCGAGGCTCGCCGGAGGCCGCGCCGCGGCGGCGGCGGCGGCGAGCAGGAGGGCGACGGCGGTCCCGACCACGGCGGACGCCGCGGCCGGCCGCCCCGAGGCGCGCAGCCGCGACGCCGTCGACGACGCCGCCACGAGGAGGCACGCGCCGAGGAGCAGGACGAGCGCCGCGAGCAGGAGCTCCGTCGCGCGGAGCCCGATCCGGTCGAGGCCGGCGTAGGCGCGGTAGACGTTGGCGAACGCCGGCGGCGGGGAAAGCAGCGCGAGCCAGCCGTCGCGCACGAGCGTCTCGCGCGGAATGCCGAGGGACACCGCGCCGTAGCCGGCGGCCGCCGCGGTCAGCGGCGCCACGCCGAGCGCGACGAGCCGCCGCGGGCGCGCCCGCGCGGCCAGGGCGAGGACCGCGGCTCCCGCCAGGCCGAGCTCGAGCCGGGCGAGCATCGCCGCCAGCACGCAGGCGCCCGCGGCCGCGTCCCGAGCCGTGGACGGCTCGCGCGCGGCGAACACGAGCCCCCAGGTGAGCGCGGCGATCGCGATCGCCACGTCGAAGCTGAAGGGGAACATCCAGCCGCCCGGGCGCAGAAACAGGGCGGTCACGACCGCGACGCTCGTCGCCAGGGCGGCGCGCCAGGGCGAGAGCCACTGGCGGGCGAGGCGCGAGAGGGCCTCGAGATGGAGGACGGCGACGAGGCCGCAGAGCGCGGTGCGGGCGGACAGCGACGCCCCGGCGAGGTGGTCGACGATCGCCGCGAGCCAGGGACCCAGAGGTCCGTGGTTGAACTGGAGATCGCCGTAGAGGCGCTCCCCGTGGGCGAGGCGCCACGGCACCATGAGCTCGCGCCCCGAGTCGACGTAGGGCTCGATCCAGCGCTGCCACGACACCGCGAGCAGGAGGCCGAACACCAGATACGGCAGCGCCGCCGCCGCCGCCTGTCCACCGCCCTCCGCCGTCTGTCGCGAGCCGATTCTCGTAGGATAACTCCCGTGCAGGAAAAGATGGCCACGCGCAATCCGGTGGCGCGGGCGATCGCGTCGGCGACGTCGCGGCTCTGGTTTCCCGCGGCGCTCTCGGCCTCGCGCAACCTGCCCCGCCCGCTGATGCACCGGGGCGGGCGCGCGCTCGCCGCCGTCTACTACCGGCTGCGTCCGAAGTACCTGCACGCCGCGCGCCGCAACCTCGCGGTCATCCTCGGCGAGCCGGAGGACTCGCCGCGCGTGCGCGGCCTCGCCTTCGAGATGGTCGCGTCGCACTTCCGGGCGTGGGTCGACTTCCTCCACTTCGCCACGCGCCCGCCGGAAGAGGCCGCGCGCCTGGTCGAAGGCGTCGTCGGGTACTCGCGCATCGTCGAGGCGCGTCTCGCCGGCAAAGGCGTCCTCCTGCTGACGGCCCACCTCGGCAACTGGGAGGTCGGCGGCCTGATGCTCGCCCGCGTCAACCAGCCGATCCACGTCGTGCTCGTGCCGGACATCTTCCCGGGCGTCGAGCGCGAGCGCCGGCGCCTCCACGAGCGGCTGGGGGTCGCCGAGATCCGCGTGGACCGCAGCTTCGTGCCGACGCTCTCGGTCCTCCGCGTGCTCGGCGAGAACGGGATCGTCGCGATGCAGGGCGACCGCGACTTCGACAACACGGGCGTCGCCGTGCCGTTCTTCGGGCACGAGGCGTACTTTCCCCGCGGGCCGCTGCGCGTCGCGATGGCCTCCGGGGCCGTCGTGCTCCCGGCGTTCATCATCGGGCTGCCCGACGGGCGCTACCGCGCGATCGTCGAGGAGCCGCTCGAGGTCGTCTCCGAGGGCGACCGCGATGCCGCGCTCCGGAAGAACCTCGGCGCGTACGTCGCCCTGCTCGAGCGCTACGTCCGGGACTTTCCGGAGCAGTGGTACTGCTTCTACCCGTTCTGGGACGACCCGTCGCGCAAGGGCCGGCGCGCGCTGACCGCGGCGACGAAGAACGCGTCGTAGTGCCGGGAGAGGCTCTCGACGTCGGGGAGGATCCGCGGATCCTCGAAGCCCGACGCCGCGAAGGCGCGCCGCCAGTTCTCCGGGGTGAGGAAGCCGTGGTTGGGCCGCGTCTCGGGATCGGTCGCGACGCCGGTGAAGTTTTCGAGGAAGTTGAAGACGAACTCGACGTAGATCGGCTGCCCCGCAAAAGGGCGGACGCACTCGGAAAAGAGCGCCGCGCCGCCGCCCCGCAGCGTCTGGCGGACGCGGGCGAGGGTCGCGGCGAGATCGCGGGCGATGTGGACCGTGTTGACGGCGTAGACCAGGTCGGCCTGTCCGGGCGCGACTCCCTGTGCCGCGAAATCCGCGTTCATGTCGAGCCGGACGAATTCGACCGGCACCGCCGGGAAGCGCTGCCGGATCGTGCGTTCGGCCCGCCTCAGGAAGGTGGGCACGATCTCGGTGAAGACGTAGCGCCCGATGCGGGCGAGATCGCCGTCGCGCGCGAGGCGCTCGAAGACGGCGAGCGCCGCCGAGCCCGAGCCGCCTCCGATCTCGACGACCGTCGCGGGCCGCGTCGCCGGAAGCGCGCGGGCCACGGCCTCGGCGCCGAGACGGTTGTTGATCTGGTAGAGCAGGTTGTCGTTCGAGAAGTAGTCGAACCAGAGCGGAAGGCGCGTCGGCGCGAAGAGGATCTCCTCACCCGTCTTCTCGCCGCGCAGGAACTCGGGAACGTGCGCGACCATCTCGCGCACGACGGCGAACGCCGGCAGCGACTGCGGGTCGAGGGCTTTCGCGCGGGCCTCGGCCGCGTCGGGGTCTCCGGGTGGCAGCGGCCCGCGCGCGCGGTAGCGTGGCTCTTCTCCGGTTTCGAGCGCGTCGAGGTAGCCCGCGGCCTCGAGCTTCGCGAGGAACCAGCGAATCGGCACGGCCGCGCGCGGCGCGTAGCCCCGCGCCGACACGAGGGCGGCCGCGGAGGTGCTGCCGCGGAGCTCCTCGGCGAAGCCGAGCTCGTGGATCAGGCGCAGGACGAACTCGACCGTGAAGCGATCGAACTGCTCGGCGCAGAGGATGAACGCGTGCGAGAAGAGGCCGCGGATCGCCGGATCCTCGATCCTCAGGAGAAGCGTGTCGAGATCCTCGGTCCGCTCGGTCACCGGCGCCGATTCTAGTGCCGGGTCCAGCCGCGCTCGGCTACACTGTAGGCTTCACGCATGAAGCCTCTGGCCGCGGCGCTCGCCGCGCTCGCTCTGGCGGGACGGGCCCTCGCGGCGGCGCCGTCCCCGGCGCCGGGACGGGTCGTCATCCTCGGATTCGACGGGGTCGACGCGCATCTGGTCGAAGAGATGCTGTCCCGCGGCGAGCTGCCGAACCTGGCGGCCCTGAAGAGCCGGGGCGGCTACGCCCCGCTGACGCCCACCGTTCCGGCGCAGACGCCGGTCTCCTGGGCCACGTTCTCGACGGGTCTGGATCCGGGTGGCCACGAGATCTTCGACTTCTTGAAGCGCGACCCGTCCAACCGCATCCCGACCTTCGCGGTCGCCGAGGAGATCCAGGTGCCCTTTCTGTTCGGCGCGAAGAACCCGCCGATCCTGGCCGCCGCGGCGGCGGTCCTGCTCGGCTTGCCGGCGCTGTGGCTCGCGCTCCGCCGCCGCCGTCTCGCCGCCGGCCTGCTCGCCGTCGTCGCGCTCGGCGCCGCCGCGGGAGTCTTTCTCGCCGTGCGCGCGTGGCTGCCGGCGAACCGCCCGTGGGTCAGGAACAACCGGCGAGGCTCCGTCTTCTGGACGGAGGCGGGCGCGCGCCCGGCGACCGTCGTGCGGATGCCGGTCACGTTCCCGCCCGAGGCGTTCCCCGACGGCCGGATGCTCTCGGGCCTCGGCGTGCCGGACCTCTCGGGCCGCATCGGCAAGCCCTCGTATTACACGTCGGACCCGTTCTTCGCCCCGCGCGAGGGCAACGACTTCTCGGTGGAGATCACGCGGCTCGAGTCGAACACGGGCCGGCAGATCACGAAGATCGTGGGCCCGCCGGCCCGCGCGTTCGGCCGCGAGGGGACGATCGACGTCCCGCTGACGCTGACGGTCTCGGAGGCGCGCGACCGGCTCACCGTCGAGGCCTGCGGCCAGCGCGCGGAGCTCCAGCCGGGCCAGTGGACCGGCTGGATTCCGCTCGAGTTCCGCGTCAACCCACTCATCGCCGTCCACGGTTACGCGCGGCTGCGCCTGGCGTCGATCTCCCCCGAAATCGGCCTGTACCTCTCGCCGATCCAGTTCGACCCCGATCATCTGCCGCCGGGCTTCGCGATCTCCTCGCCGCCGGGCTTTGCCGAGGAGCTCGTGAAGCGCTTCGGCCGCTACAAGACGATGGGCTGGGGGATCGACACCTGGTCGATCCAGTCGGCGACGCTCTCGGAGGAGGCGTTCCTCGAGGACGTGGAGCAGACCGCCAGACAGGAACGCCAGATGCTCGCGGGCCTCCTCGGCGGCGGGCAGAAACTCCTCTTCCATTATTTCGAGTTCCCCGACCGAGTCGCGCACGTGTTCTGGCGCCTGCGCGACCCGCAGCACCCGGCCTACGACGCGGCGCTCGCGGCGAAGTACGGCGACGTGGTCGAGAAGTCCTACCGCACGATGGACGACATCGTGGGGGACACGGCGAAGGCCCTGAAGCCCGAGGACGTCCTGATCGTCCTCTCGGACCACGGCTTCGCGACGTGGCGCCGCTCGGTCAACTACAACTCCTGGCTGGTCGAGAACGGCTACCTGGTGCTCAAGGGCAGCGCGCGCCGCCAGAACCTCGAGGCGCTTTTCTCGCGCGGCCAGTTCTGGGAAGCCGTCGACTGGTCGAAGTCGAAGGCATATGCCATGGGCCTCGGCGACGTCTACGTCAACCTCGCGGGCCGCGAGGCGGGCGGCATCGTCGCGCCGGGCGCCGAGTACGAGGCGCTCCGCAACGAGCTCGTCGCGAAGCTGTCCGCGCTCGTCGATCCCAAGAACGGTGAGAGGGCGGTCTCGCGCGTTTTCAAGCGCGAGGACGTCTACCGCCGGTTCGATCCGCGCCTGATCCCCGACCTCATCGTGACGAATCGGCCGGGCTACCGCGTCTCGTGGCAGTCCTCGCTCGGCGTTCCGACCGGGAGCGTCTTCGAGGACAACCGCGACGTCTGGAGCGGCGACCACTGCTCTCTCGACCCCGACCTCGTGAAGGGCGTCTTCTTCGCGTCGAAGGCCTTCCGGGCCGCCACGCCCCCCGGCATCGCCGACGTCACCGCGTCGGTCCGGGCGCTCGTGGGCGGCGCGCCCGTCCCCGACGCGGCGGGGAAGTCGCTCTGGTGAAGCGCGTCGCGGCGCTGCTGCTTCTCGCCGCGCTGCCCCTCGGCGCCCAGCAGTCCGTGACCCCCGCCGACTCCGAGCGAGCGGCGGATCTGGCCCGTCTCCAGACGCGGATCGCGACGCTGAAGGCGCGTCTCTCCGAGAGCCAGAAGAAGGAGGCGACGCTCGCCGAGGAGCTGAAGCGCCTCGAGCTGAAGCAGGAGATCGCGACGCGCGAGGGCGAGCTCGTCGCCGCCACGCGGGAGGACTTCGCCCGGCGCCTGGCGGAGGTCACGCGCCAGCGCGGCGAGGTCTCGGTCGCCGCGGCCGACTACCGGCGCCAGCTGATCGCCCGCGCCCGCGTGCTCCAGCGCTTCGGCCGGTTCGGCTACTTCCGCGTCCTGCTCGAAGCGAAGGACGTGCCGGCGTTTCTCGATTCGATCGAGCGGCTCGACAGCCTCGCGCGGCGCGACGGCCGCCTCCTCGTGCAGTATCGGTTCGCCGAGACGCGCCTCCAGGAGAACCTCGCGCGAGAGCAGGCGCTCAAGGCCGAGATCGACCGGTTGTACACCCGCAGCCGGCAGGAGGAAGCCCGCGTCGCGTCCCTGAAGACCGAGCGCGAACGGCTGCTCGCGAGCGAGAAGAGCTCGATGGCCTCCCGGCAGCGCGAGGTCTCGGCCCTGACCGACAAGGCCGCGCGGCTCGAGCGCCTCCTCGACACGCTCGCGCGCCAGTCCGACGCCTCCGAGGAGCCCGTCGGGCCGTCGGGCGGGATCCGGCCGTGGAAGGGAGTTCTCGACTGGCCGGCGAAGGGAACGATCATCGAGACGTTCGGCCGCCACCGGCATCCGAAGTTCGACACCTTCACCGTGTCGAACGGGGTTTCGGTCGCGGTCCCGGCGGGCACGCCCGTGCGGGCCGTCTACGGCGGCAAGGCGGTCTACGCCCAGTGGCTGGCCGAGTACGGCAACCTGGTGATCCTCGACCATGGCGACGGCATGCTGACGCTCTACGCGTGGCTGCAGGGCGTGTCCGTGCGGCCCGGCGATCCCGTTGCCGCGGGCGCCGAGATCGGCCAGGCCGGCTTTGGCCCCGGACGGGACGAGTCCGGCGTCTACTTCGAGGTCCGGGACCGGCAAAAGGCCCAGGATCCGGTGGCCTGGCTGCGATGAGAGGACGGTGTCGTTCCCGGGAAGTAACTGATCCCATACCGTGTTCTTCGCTCTGCTAGCATGAGATTGATGAAGTCCAATCGCTCCAGGGTCCTGTTCGTGGTGGTGTCCCTGTGCGCCCTGGCCTCCCTGCGGGCGGTCACCGGGCCCGAAGGATCCGGCCGCGACCCGGCGACGCGGGCCCTGTCGATCTTTTCCGAGGTCTTTTCGCTGACCCGGACCAACTACGTCGAGCCGACGGAGTCGAAGGCCCTGCTCGAAGGCGCCTACGACGGGATGTCCGACGCGCTCGACCCGTTCTCGTACTACGTGCCGGCAGCGTCGATGGCGGCGTACAAGGCTCAGCTCGCGGCGGGCGCGGCCAGCCCGGGCGTGGTCTTCGCGCGGCGCGGCGGCTATCCGTACGTCGTCGCCCCGCTTCCGGGGTCTCCGGCGGAGAAGGCGGGCGTCAAGGGCAGCGACCTGATCGACTCGATCGACGGGCAGCCCATGCGCAACGCGCCGATGTGGAAGATCAAGGCGGCGCTCGACGGCCCGGAGGGCTCCTCGGTCGAGCTCGCGGTCTTTCGCGGCGGCGACGAGAAGAAGCTCAAGATCCCGGTGACCCGCGCCCGTTTCGCGGCGCCGGCCCCGAGCGCGAAGTGGGAGCGCGACGTCGCGATCATCGCGATTCCGACCTTCACCCCGGATTCGGCCGCGGCGGTCCGCAAGCTGCTCGACGAGGCCTCCCGGCGCTCGATCGACAAGGTGGTCCTCGACCTGCGCGGCTCGATCGGCGGCGCCGTTCCCGACGCCGTGCCCGTCGCGGCGCTGTTTCTCCCGAAGGGACCGGTGGCGACCGTCGTGTCGCGCAAGGCTCCCGAGAAGCCGCTCGAGACGACGAGCGACCCGGTCTGGAAGGGCAAGGTCGTGATCCTCGTCGACGATTCGACCGCGGGCGCCGGCGAGGTTTTCGCGGCCGCCCTCCACGACCGCGGCTCCTCGAAGACGATTGGAGAGACCACGGTCGGTATGGCGATCGTCCAGAAGAACGTGCCGACCGAGGAAGGCGGCAGCCTCTACATGACGGTCGGCCGTTACGTCTCGCCCTCGGGGCAGGTGCTCGGCGGCAAGGGCCTCGTCCCGGACGAGCGCGTCCTGGTCCTGCCGGGCGAGCCGGGCGAGCGCGACCTGATTCTCGAGAAGGGCCTCGAGGTCGTGCGCGCCGACGCCGCGCCGCGTAAGGCGGCCTAGCTTCCGCGGCGCGATTCCTTGAGCCGCCGCGGCCGCCGCCCGTCCCCGGCGACGGTCTTTTTCGCGCTCCTGTCGATCGCCCTGGCGATCGCACTCTTCGTCAAGACGCGCCCGCCCGCGCCCTCCGCGGCCCCGCCGCGCGAGCCGCCGCGCCCTTCGCCGACGCGCGCACGTCCCCTCGTGCCGCCCACACCGCGGCGCCCGACGCCCGCCGCCGCCGAAAAGCCGGCGGCTCCCGTGCCTTCCGGCATGCCGCGGGCGGCGATCGTCATCGACGACCTCGGCAACGAGCTCGCGCCGGCCGTGCGAATCGCCGGCTGGAGATTTCCGGTGGCCGGCGCGGTGCTGCCCGACCTGCGCTGGAGCGCGGCCTCGGCGGAGGCCCTGGCGCGCGGCGGCCACGAGGTGCTCCTGCACTTGCCGATGGAACCGATGGGGTATCCGCGGGTCCGCCCCGGCCCGGGGCTGGTGCTGCGCTCGCAGTCCGATGCCGAGATCGAGCGCCTGCTCGAAGAGGACCTCGCGACCGTTCCGGGCGCGATCGGCGTCAACAACCACATGGGTTCCGCCGCGACCGCGGACGCGCGCGTCATGCGCGCCGTGTCGCGCGTGCTGTCGCGACGCGGGCTCTTCTTTCTCGACAGCCGCACGACCGACGCCACGGTCGCCGAGAAGACGGCCGAGGAGAACTCGGTCCGGGCGGCCTCGCGGCGCGTCTTCCTCGACGACGTCGCGACCGACGAAGCCGTCCGCGTCCAGCTCGACGAGCTCGTCCGCCGCGCCGAGCAGGAGGGCTCCGCGATCGCGATCGGCCATCCCTACCCGGTGACGCTGTTCGCGCTCGAGCGGGAGATGCCGAGATTGTCCGAGAGGGGCGTCCGGCTGGTGAAGGTCAGCGAGCTGGTGCGCTAGCGAGCTACTCCTTCTTCACGTCTTCCCAGTACTGGTCCAGCTCCGGCATCGGCACCTCCGAGACGTCGCGGCCGGTCGCGCGCGCGCGGCGGGCGACACCGGCGAAGCGGTCGCGGAACCGGCCGTTGGCCGCGCGCAGGGCGGACTCGGGGTCGATCCCGCGGCGCCGCGCGAGGTTGACGACGGACAGCAGCAGGTCGCCGATCTCGTGCGTCTCGGCCGCCGGGTCGGCGTTGGCCGCCGCGGCCCGCCACTCCGCGATCTCTTCTTCGATCTTGGCGACGACGTCGGCGTCGCGCTTCCAGTCGAAGCCGAGGTCGGCGGCCCGCAGCGTCTGGCGGTAGGCGGCGGAAAGCGCCGGCAGGGCCGCGGGCAGGCTTCCGAGCGGGTCTTCGGCGGCTCCGGGTTGGCGCCGCTTGCGCTTCTCCCAGGCCGTCTTGACGTCCTCGGCGGTGTCCGCGCGGGTTTCGCCGAAGACGTGCGGGTGGCGGGCGATCATCTTCTCCGTGATCGCGCGGGCGACGGCGTCGGCGTCGAACCACCCGCGCTCCTCGGCCAGGCGCGCGAGGAAGAAGATCTGGAAGAGCAGGTCGCCGAGCTCGTCGCGCAGGGCGTCCGCCGTGCCGGCGTCGAGCGCCTGGAGCGTCTCGTAAGTCTCTTCGAGCAGGTAGGTCTTGAGGCTCTCGAAGGTCTGCTCCCGATCCCACGGGCACTCCTGGCGCAGCCGAGCGACGAGGGCCGAGAGGCGGTCGAGAGGTTCGGTCACGCGCGCGATGATACCCGCGCCGACGCCGCGATCCGGAAGGGCGCTCCTGCTAAAATTCGTGCATCGCCGTGAGCGAAGAGGAGAAGCCGATCCGCGTCGTCGACCGGCGGATGTTCACCCCGGAGGGAGAGCTGCGTCCGGGGTTCCAGGCGGAAGAGCCGCCGGAGGCCCCCGAGCCGCCGCCTCACGAGGCGGCCCCGGCTCCCGCCCCCGCCGCGGCCTCCGCCGGGAGCGCGGCCGCCGGCGCGGACCGGGCGACCTCGCAGGGCTTCGTCACGCTGCTGTCCTTTCTCGCGAGCAACGTCTACGCCGCCCTCGGCGTCGATCCGATGACGGGCAAGACGCTGTCGCGGCGCGACACGGCTGCCGCGCAGCAGATGATCGAGTGGCTGGCAGCGCTCGAGCAGAAGACCCGAGGCAACCTCTCCTTCGAGGAGACCGACCTGCTGTCGCGCGCGCTCTACGAGCTGCGCCTGGCGTACGTGGAGGCCGTTCGCCCGCCGGGCCGGGAGCCGCCGCGCGCGGGCGGCTGACGCCCGGATGAGACGTCTCGACCGCCGCGGGGGGTTGCGGGTCTTCGCCCGTCTCCTGCCCGCTCTCTCCAGCCTGCTGCTCCTGTTCCTTGCGGCGCCGCCCGCGGCGGCGCAGGACTCGCTGTCGCCGCTGCCGCCGCCGGTGACGCGCGGCCTCTACCGCGCCAACTGGTTCGATTTCCTTTCGGCGTTCTCCGAGAACGACCCGAAGGCCGAAGACGAGTCCCTCGAGGCCATGGTGCGCGCCGGGCGCAAAGTCGGCGTCCGCCGCCTCTCGGACTTCTCGCGCACCGCGGTGTTCCTGGGACGCAAGGCCGAGAAGCAGGGCCAGCCGGATCGCGCCGAGCGGGCCTACGCCGCGGCCCTGCGGCTGGACGAGTCCAACCCCGACGCGATTTTCGCGCGGCTCTCGTTTCTGGCCCGGCAGCGGCGCTTCGCGGAGCTCGTGAAGGCGCTGCCCGACGCGGCGGCGGACCTGGTCTCCGTGCACGAGACGCGCGTGGCGCTGCTTTCGTCCGTCGGCCTCTGGGCGGCGGCCGCGGTGCTGCTGACGCTCGTCGCGACGGTCCTGTCGCTCGCGCTGCGCCACGGGCCACAGGCGCTTCACGACATCGGGGAGGCGGCCTTCCGATCGTTCGGGCGGAGCGCCGCGCTCCCGCTCGGGCTCCTGATCGTCGGGGTCCCGCTCTTCCTCGGGTTCGGGCCGCTGTGGCTCGTGCTCTACTGGGGCGCGCTCCTGTGGTCCTACGCCGACGGCCGCGAGCGGTTCGTGCTCGGCGCGGGATTCCTGGCTCTGGCCCTCGTCGTGCCGCTCTGCGCCTGGATCGCCGAGGAAAACATGCGGCAGCGGTCGCCGCTGTTCGTGGCGGCGATCGACCTCGAAGAGCGGCGCGAGGACGCGAGCGCCGAAGACGGCTTGAAGCAGGCGGCGACCGTGTTCCCGGAGGACGCGGACGTGTGGTTCCTCCTCGGCACCTACGCCGAGCGGGCGGGAGATCTGGAGCGCGCCCTCGAGGACTACGGCAAAGCGGTTCGAGCGGACCCGTCCGACTACCGGCCGAGCCTGTCGCGCGGCAACGTGCACTTCACCGAGGGCGACTACGGCGAGGCCGTGCGCGACTACATCGAGGCCACGAAGAAGGCGCCGCGCGCGGCCGACGCTCTCTACAACCTGGCTCTCGCCCGCGGCGAAGCCTACGACTTCGACGGACAGGCACAGGCGATGGCCCAGGCTCGGGCGCTCGCCGCCTCCCAGGTCGCGGCGTGGTCGAGCACGCCGACGCTCGCGCGCGTGGTCTCGCCGGGCTACTCGGTCGCCCAGGCGCGCGCGCGCATCGCGGATTGGAACGCGCAGCCGAAGAGCCGCCGCCTCCCGGGGCACGGAACGGCGGCGCGGCCGTGGCGAGCCCTGGTCTCCCCGTGGGCCCTCGGGCCCCTGGCGGTGCTCGGCGTCGGCGTCTTCCTCGCCCGCGTGCGGCGCCGCCGCGGTGTGGCGGCGGTCTGCGAGCGCTGCGGCCGGACCTTCTGCAACCGCTGCCGGCGCTACGGCGATCCTCCCGATCTCTGCACGATGTGCGCGAAGATGATGCGGCGCGAGGTGCCGGACATCGAAGTGCAGGCCGCCGAGGCCGCCGGCGCGCAGCGGCGCGCCGCCCGGCGGGCGCGCTGGAGCCGCCTCGCGTCGTTCCTCCTGCCCGGGTCCCACGCCTTCGGCGAAGGGCGGCCGGTCGCCGGGGCGATCACCCTCTTCCTGTTCTTCTTCGGCGTCGCCGCGGCGGTTCTGGACGAACGGTTCTTCGACCCGCGCACGCTCGCGCCCGAGGGCTCGCGCGCCGCCGTCGTCGCGGGCCTGATCCTGGCGCTGGTGGTGTGGCTGCGCGCCCAGCTCGTCGGAAGGAGGGCGCCCGGTGGGTCTTGAAGGAACGCTGAAGGTCTTCTCGCTGACCGAGATCTTCCAGATGCTCGGCCTGCAGCGGAAGACCGGCATCCTTTCCGTCGAGGGCGAGGACGACTCGATCACGATCTCCTTCCTTGGCGGCTCCGTCGTCGCCGCCGAGTCGGCGGCGCGGCGACTCGACAACCGGCTGGGAAACCTGCTGCTGCGGGCCGGCTACGTCACGCAGGACCAGCTCGACCGCGTCCTGGCGATCCAGAAGGAGACGCGCCAGCGCATGGGGTTCCTGCTGGTGCGCGAGGGGCTCGTCGAGCCGGCGGAGCTGCGGGAAGCGCTGCGGCTCCAGATCTCGCGCATCGTCTACTCGGCGTTTCGGTGGCCCGACGGCCGCTTCCACTTCACCCAGGAGGGAACGGTCGAATACGACGCCGACCACATGGCGCCCGTCTCGACCGAGACGGTCCTCATGGAGGCCGCCCAGATCGTCGACGAGTGGCCGATGCTGGAGAAGAAGGCCGGGCCGCCGGCGACGGTGTACCGCCGCGCGCCGGGCGTCGAGAAGCTCGTGCTCGTCGCCAATCAGAAGAACACACCGGAGGGCACGCTGTCGGTCTCGCGGTCCGAGGCGGAGACCTGGCGGTGGATCGACGGGCGCCGCTCGGTCGGCGACATCATGGAGCGGGCGTTTCTCTCGGATTTCGACGTCCTGAAGGGAACCGTCGACCTCCTCTCCCGGAATCTCATCGAGCCGGGGAGGGTCGAGGAGGAAGCGCCCGCGGAAGCGGCCGCGGAGCCGGAACCGGCCGAGGCGGCGTCGCCGGCGCGCTCGGGACGCGCGCTCGTCCTTTGGGCCGTTCTCGCGGCGCTGACGGGCCTGGCGGTCTTTCTCGTTCCGCGCAATCCCGCCAACCTCGTCTTCCGTCCGGCGGGCGAGATCCGCGAGACGGAGGATCTGCTCAAGGCGATCTCGTTGAACCGCGCCGTCGGCGTCGAGCGTGGGGTCCGCGTCTACTACGACGCGACCGGCCGGTACCCGCGCGGGCTCGAGGACCTGGTGGTCGCGGGCATCTTCGACGAGGACGCGCTGCGCGATCCTTACGGACGCTTCTACCGTTACATCCTCCGCGCCGAGGATGGAAAGTTCAGCCTCTTCGGCCGCAACGCCAAAGGAAAGATCGACCTCGACCTCTCCCTCGAACGGAGTCTCGCGCCCGTCTCGGAGCTGCGGCCGGCGCCGGTTCGCCAGCAGCAGGAGGAGGAGAAGGAAAAGACGGAGAAGCCGAGCGTTCTGGTCGTTGAGTAGCCAATAACCTGAGCCTAATGGACTTAAGATCGAGTCCATAATACTTGACATTACTTGACTCATATCCTATAGTCTGCCTTCCGAAAACGGCTGGAAGCAGCATTAGGAGCAAGCAATGAGCAAGATCATCGGTATCGACCTCGGCACCACGAACTCGTGTGTCGCGGTCATGGAAGGCGGCGATCCGGTCGTCATTCCGAACGCGGAAGGCAATCGCACGACCCCCTCGGTCGTCGCGTTCTCGAAGTCCGGCGAGCGTCTGGTCGGCCAGGTCGCCAAGCGTCAGGCCATCACCAACCCCGCCAACACCGTCTACTCGATCAAGCGGTTCATGGGCCGCAAGTTTTCCGAAGTCAGCGAGGAAATGAAGATGGTTCCGTTCGCGGTCGTCGAGGCCTCGAATGGCGACTGCCGCGTGCGGGCCGGCGGCAAGGACATCTCGCCGCCGGAAATCTCGGCCATGATCCTCGGCAAGCTGAAGGAAGCGGCCGAGGCCTATCTCGGTGAGAAGGTGACCCGCGCGGTCATCACCGTGCCCGCGTACTTCAACGACTCGCAGCGCCAGGCGACCAAGGACGCCGGGCAGATCGCGGGCCTGACGGTCGAGCGGCTCGTCAACGAGCCGACGGCCGCGGCGCTCGCGTACGGACTGGACAAGAAAAAGGACGAGACGATCGCCGTCTACGACTTCGGCGGCGGCACGTTCGACATCTCGATCCTCGAAGTGGGCGAGGGCGTCGTCGAGGTCAAGTCGACCAACGGCGACACGCATCTCGGCGGCGACAACATCGACCAGAAGATCATCGACTGGATCCTGGCGGAGTTCAAGAAGGACCAGGGCGTCGACCTCTCGAAGGACGCCATGGCGATGCAGCGCCTCAAGGAGGCTGCGGAGAAGGCCAAGATCGAGCTCTCGAACGTCGTCGAAACGGAAATCAACCTGCCGTTCATCACGGCCGACGCCTCGGGCCCCAAGCACCTGCAGCTGAAGCTGACGCGCTCGAAGCTCGAGCAGCTCGTCGAAGACATCATTCAGAAGTCGGTCGGCCCGTGCCGGCAGGCCATGAAGGACGCCGGCGTCGAGCCGAAGGACATCGACGAGGTCGTGCTCGTCGGCGGCCAGACGCGCATGCCCCGCATCCAGAAGCTCGTCAAGGAGCTCTTCGGGAAGGACCCGCACCAGGGCGTCAACCCCGACGAGGTCGTCGCGATCGGCGCGGCGATCCAGGGCGGCGTGCTGGCGGGCGACGTCAAGGACCTGCTGCTGCTCGACGTGACCCCGCTGTCGCTCGGCATCGAGACGCTCGGCGGCGTGACGACGCGGCTGATCGAGCGCAACACCACGATTCCCACGAAGAAGAGCGAGGTCTTCTCGACCGCGAGCGACAACCAGACGTCCGTCGAGATCAAGGTCCTCCAGGGCGAGCGGGAGATGGCCCGGGACAACAAGACCATCGGCGTCTTCCACCTGATCGGCATCCCGGCCGCGCCGCGCGGCGTGCCCCAGGTCGAGGTGACGTTCGACATCGACGCCAACGGGATCCTGAACGTCTTCGCCAAGGACCTCGGCACCGGGAAGGAGCAGAAGATCACGATCACGGCCTCCTCGGGGCTGGCCAAGGACGAGATCGACAAGATGGTCCGGGACGCGCAGTCGCACTCGGAGGAGGACCGCAAGCGGCGGGAAGAGATCGAGGCCAAGAACCGGCTCGACTCGCTGATCTACGCCTCGGAGAAGAGCTTCCAGGAGAACAAGGCGAAGCTGTCGCCGGCCGACGTCTCGAGCTTCGAGACGGCGCTGGCCGATGCGAAGAAGGCGCTCGAGACGGGCGGCGCGGAGGCGATGAACGCGGCCGGCGAGCGCCTGCAGCAGTCTTCCCACGCGCTGGCCGAGGCGATGTACAAGAACGCCTCCTCGGCCGGGGCGCCGCCGTCGGGCGGATCGGGCTCCGCGGCTTCCGCCGGCAAGGAAGACGAAGTCATCGACGCGGAGTACGTGGACACGGAGAAGAAGTGAGAGCAGGTCTGTAGGGGCGGCCCTCGTGGCCGCCCGCTCGGATTCTTCCGAAGACGGGCGGGGTCAAGCCCCGCCCCTACGGCTTAAACTTGAAGCATGACCGTCTTCCGCTGGAACTCGCTGCAGGACCTCTTCGCCATCCAGGAAAAGGTCAACCGCCTGTTCGAGGAGACCATCCACCGCACCGAGTTCCCCGACGAGGGGATGGACGCGGCTCTGTGGTCGCCCGCGGCCGACGTCTACGAGAGCCCGGACGAGATCGTCCTGAACATCGAGTTGCCCGGCGTCCGCCTGGAAGACGTCCGCCTCGAGGCCCTCGACGGAAAGATCCGCGTGGCCGGGCACCGGCGGGCCGACGACGGGATCGAGGCGCGGCACTTCGTCCGCATGGAGCGGATCTACGGCAGCTTCTCCCGGGACTTTCCCGTTCCCGTTTCCGTCGATCCCGGGCTGATCAAGGCCACCCTGCGCGCCGGCGTGCTCCGCGTCGTCGCTCCGAAAGCGGACGGGGGACAGCCGATTCCGGTCGAGCCGAGAAAGGCGCGATGAAGGGACGGGGCCACGGGGCCGGGGGAGTCTTCCGGATCGGCGCGATCGCGGAGCGCTTCGGCATTCACCCGCAGACCCTCCGCATGTACGAACGGGAGGGCCTGCTGCGGCCCGCCCGGACCGAGGGAAACACGCGCCTCTACGACGCCGACACGATCGAGCGTCTCGAGATCATCCTGACCCTGACCCGGCACCTGGGGGTCAACCTCGCCGGGGTCGAGGTGATCCTCCACATGAAGCAGCGCATGGAGAAAATGCACGGCGAGGTCCAGGAGATGCTCGAGGTGTTCCGGACCGAGCTCGAGTCCACCAGCCGCCCCGAGGCGGGCAACCGGAGCGTCGCCCTGGCGCGGATTCCGGGCCGGCGGTACGCCGACAAGGGGTGAACGGCCGCCTGGCCCGCCCTGCTTCCCGCCCCGCCTCCTGCTGTAGAATCCCCGCTTCTTAACGAACGTTCGGAGGGTTTTGTGAAAAAGCTTCTGTTCGCTGTCGCCGGCCTTGCCTTTGCGGCCTCCGCGCTGGCGCAGCTCTCGAAGAACAAGGACTGGGACAAGAGCCCGGAGGCCTACTTCCTGACGCCGGCCGAGCGCGCCGAGTGGAAGAACGTGAAGACCGACGACGAGGCCGACAGGTTCATCGCGGTCTACTACGCCAAGCGCGGCGGCGACGCGTTCAAGCAGGAGATCTCGCGCCGGATCGCGGCCGCCGACCAGCAGTTCAAGATGCAGCGGTACAAGAGGGGCGCCGACTCCGTGCGCGGACACCTCCTCATCGTTCTCGGAACGCCGTCGCGCGTCGCCCAGTCCCGGGCGCAGGAGAGCCGGGGCGCCGAGGACGCGACGATCCTCGGGATCGACACGCGCGCCTCCAACGTCTCGGCCGCCGCCGCGATCAACTACTCGTGGACCTACATGCCCGACAAGTTTCCGGGCATGAACATCGCGGAGTTCAAGGCCGAGATCACGGTCGATCCGGCGCAGGGGAAGGACTCGCTCCAGAACTCGGGCGACGTCGAGAAAGTGCTGAACACGGTCGCCGAGAAGTCGATCGTGAACCCGAATGCCACGGCCGTGGGG
>DATJXB010000233.1:0-8952 GCA_035500755.1 Thermoanaerobaculia bacterium
CCCCCGCGCCCCGGGCCCGCGACTTCCAGACGAGGGGCACGGCGATCACCGGGAGCGCCCCGGCGTAGAGCGTCGGAAAGATCCCCATCGCGCGCCCGTGAAAGAGCGGACCGCCCCAGAGCGACTTGCCGGACATCTCCCACGCCGGCCCGAACGGATACGGCACGAGCAGCTCGATCAGGCGCGCCGGATGGATCGAGAAGTAGAGCGAGTCGGCGAGCTTCATCCCGAGAACGGCGCGGTTCGTCAGAGGAATCCAGAGGGCCGTCGCCACGATCTGCGGCGCCGCGGCCAACGCGCCGAGCGCCAGCGCCGCCCCGACGACGAGAATCCCGCGCCGCTGGCGCGCGCGGTCCTCCTCCGCCGCAATCCAGAGCCCCGCCGCCGCCAGCGCGAGGACGATCGTGAAGACGTCGGCAGCGAGGAGGTCGAGGGCGAACAACAGCGCGAGGGGCAGCAGCCACCCGGCGGCCGACGCCGAACGGCGCTGCACCGCCCAGACGATCCACGGCAGCAGGGCGAGCCCGGGGAGGATGTGCGGGAAGAACGCCTCCGCGACGGCGACGCCCGAGAAGGCGTAAGTGACCGCGCCGATCCACGCCGCCGCCGGCGAACGCCCGAGCGCGCCGAGCAACACGAGCATGCCGAGTCCCGCCGCGAGCCAGTGCAGCACGGGAAAGAAGCGCATCGCCAGAGGAAACGGGACCGCGGACAGCGCGATCCGGACCGGATACAGCGCGCCCACGTTGGGGTTCGGCGCGAGCGGACGCCCTCCCGACACCTCCGGCGTCCACACCGGAAGGCGCCCGCGCGCCCACGCGTCGTGAACCGACTTCTCCATCGGCAGGTTGTAGGCGATCAGGTCGCGGCCTCCCCAATTCCGGCGCACGACGAGCGGGTCGGCGTAGAGCGCGAGCACCAGGGCCGCGAAGAGCGCCGCGAGCGCGGGAAGACGCGACGTTGGCGACACCGCCGCGCTCACGCGGCCCTCCGCAGCCCGAGCGCCGCGAGGAGGGCCAGGCCCGCCACCGGGCCCCACGCCGAGATCTCGATGCCCGGGATCGTCTCGCGCCACTCGACTCGGTGGACGCCCGGAGGCACCGGAACCGCGGCGAAGGCGATCTGCGCCGGAAAGACCGGCGTCGGACGCCCGTCGACGGAAACCACCCGATAGCTCCAGTCGCCCCGGAGCACGAAGAGCCACGTCGGGTCGGGACACTGCGTCTCGACGCGGAGCCGCTCCGGGCTCTGCTCGAGGACGCGCATCGCGCCCTCCCGCGCCTCTCCCGACACCGTCTTGCCGCTCTCGACGACGAGGCCGCCCTCGGGCAGCCGGGGCAGCGCGGCGAGAGCCTCGACCGGGCCCTCGGCCTCGACCCAGCGGCGCACGAGCCGCACGTCCGGAAGCGCCGACGGGTTCTCGTCCCACGACCGCAGCGCGTCCCGGCCGAAAGGACGGAAGCCCGCGAGCGGCTCCTGGTCGCGGAAGCGCATCCCGAAGCGCAGCGCGAGGCTCGAGAAGAACGGACCGCCGTCGGACTGGGTCGCCGCGAGCGCGGAGACGCGGCGCAGGCTCTCGATCCGCGAAAGGTCGCCGGCGTCCAGGTCGCTGTTGAAAACCAGGCCGCGCCGCCACAGCGACGGCGTGTAGTAGACCCACGACTGCCGGAAGAACTCGCTGCCGCCGACGTCTCCCGGCAGCGTCGCCTCGCGCAGGGCCGACGGGGCCCGATAGACCGATTCGTCGAGGGCGCGGAAGCGTCCGTCCGGGTCGCGCCGGGCGATCGCCCGGGCGAAGGCCGTCGGCGGGTAGACCGTCGCCTCGGCGGCCGTCTGCGCGACGCGGCGGTTGGCCGCGACCGGCACGGCCGTGAGCAGCGCGAGCGCCGCCGCCCCGAGCGCCGGCCGGTCCATCGCGAGCCAGAGCGCCGCGAGCCCCGTCGCGACCCAGAGCAGCCCGGCCTCGGCGAGCGCGCCCGGAAGGGCCGCCGACGCCGCCGCACCCAGCGCGGGCTCCCCGCCCACCATCCGCACCGCCGTCGAGCCGCTCGGCCCCGGAAGCGCCGCCGCCAGGAGCGCCGCGGCGGCGAGAACGCCGGCGATCCCGAGAAACCAGCCCGCGCGGCGGCCGCGGCGCAGCGCGTCGACCGCGAGGCCGGCGAGAACCGCCAGTCCGAGCGTCGCGCCGAGCATGAACTTCTCCGGATACCGCAGCGGCACCGGCGACGGCACCGCGGCCCAGGACGCGGGCGCCAGCGCGCCGGCGACCGCGAGCGCGACGCAGGCCGCGACGAGCCCACGGGCCGCGCGGGCGCCGCGGGTCGCGGGCCCGAGCGGCGCGAGCAGACCGAACACCGCCACCGGCGCGACGAAGACCGTCGTGAAGAAATGGCGGAAGACCCGAGTGCCCCAGTCCTGCGATAAATCCATCGACCACGTCGGGCCGAAGGGAAACGGCACGACGAGTTCCAGGAGCCGCCACGGCGAGAGCGTGAAGGTCAGGGCTTCACCGAGCGTCACGCCGACGACGGCCCGGCGCGTCTCCGGCGCGAGGAGCGCCGTCGCGAGGATCTGCGGCAGGGCGAGCAGGGCGCCGGCGAGGACTCCGGCCGCGCCGAGCCCCAGCTGGCGCGCCCGCTCCCCCGGTTTTCCCTCGAAGGCGATCCAGAGGACCCCGGCGAGGACCGCCAGGAAGACGGAGAACACGTCGCCGGCGAGGAACATCAAGGCAAAGACGATCGCGATCGGCACGACGCGCCCGAGCGGGCGCCGCGCGCCGCGCGCGACGGCCCACAGCGCCCACGGCAGCAGGGCCGCGCCCGGGAGAAAGTTCGTGTAGAACACCTCCGACAGCACCACACCCGAGAAGACGTAGCAGGCAGCGCCGACCCACGCGCCGCCGCGCGAGCAGAGCGAGCGCAGGGCGAACAACACGCCCCAGCCCGCGAGGATCCAGTGCAGGATCGGAAAGAGGCGCATCGCCGCCGGCAGCGCGAGCGGCGCCAGCAGTGGACGCACGGGATAGAAGACGCCCGCGTTCGGGTTGGGCAGCAGAGGCCGTCCTCCCGAAACTTCCTCCCACCACACCGGGACTCGGCCTCGCGCCCACGCGTCGTGAACCGCCTTCTCGAGCGGCAAGTTGTACGGCACGATGTCCCGTCCCACGAACGTCCTCCGCGTCAGGAGCGGATCGGCGAACAGGGCGAGCACCAGGGCCGCGAACAGCGCCGCCGGCAGGGCACCGCGCGCCGCCGCCTTCACGCCGGGAGACCCGCCCGGCGAGGCCGCCAGAGGACTCCCGCGGCGAGCGCGAAGAGCGCCGGCCCGAAGCGCGACACCCGGAGGCCCGGCACTTCCTCGAGCCACTCGACCCGGTGGCGGCCGGCCGGAATCGGAACCGCCGAGAACGCGAGCTGCGCCGGCGCGCACTCGACCTCGCGCCCGTCCACGCGGACCGTGCGGTAGGGCCAGTAGCCGCGGAGCGCGAAGAGCCAGCCCGCCTCCGCGGTCTCCGTCTCGCCGACGAATCGCTCCGGGGTGTCCTCGACGAGGCGCAGGGTGCCGCCCCGCGAGGTGCCCGAGGCGCTGCTTCCGGACTCGAGAACGATCTCGCCCGGCGCGAGCCGCGGCAGCGCCTGGAGCGCCGCGAGCGCGCCCGGCTCCTCGCGCCACCGCTCGAGAAGACGGACGGCCGGCAGAGCCGCCGGATTCTCGTCCCAGTCCTGGTACGCGTCGCCGCCGAAGCGTCGATAGCCCGGCAGCGGCGGCTGGTCGCGATAGCGGATGCCGTATCGCAGCGCGAGCGAGGCGAAAAATCCGGCCGCGTACGGCTGCGCGACGGCCAGGGCGGCGAAGCGGCGCAGGCTCTCCGAGCGCGCGAGATCGCCGCGGTCCGGATCTCCATTGAAGACCATGCCGCGCCGCCAGAGCGCGGGGGTGAGGAACGACCAGTTGCGGCGCGCCGACTCGGTCAAGGCGTGGTCGCCGGCCCAGGCCGCGAGCAGGAGCGGCGACGGCGGAACGAACGACGACGAGTCCACGGTGCGAAACGCGCGGGCCGGATCACGCCGGGCGAGCACGCGCGCGAACGCGGTCGGCGGATAGACGCTCGCCTCGTTCTCCGTCCGGGCGAGGCGCCGGTTCGCCGCGATCGGAACCGCCGTCAGCAGCGCGAGGCAGGCGCCCAGGCGGACGCGCCCCGCTCCCCGAAGCCCGTCGAGCGCGATCCAGGTCAGCGCCCACAACAGGCCCGCCTCCGCCAGCGCCGGCGCCAGCTGGCGCCCGGCGCGCGCGGCGAGGGCCGGCGGCGCGCCGATGGCTCCCACCGCGGCCGCGCCGACCGAAGACGGGAACGCCCGGGCCGCGAGCGCGGCGAGTGCCAGCGCGACCGCGACGCCGCGGAGACTCCGCCGCGGAACCTCCGCGCGCCGGCAGCGGTCGAAGACGAGGCCGACGCCGAGCGCGAGCGCGAGCACGACCGCGACGGAGAACTTCTCCGGGAACCGCAGCGGGATCGGCGAAGCGCCGTCGCGCCGCGCCGCCGGCACCAGTCCCCCGGCCATCGCCAGCAGCAGGCTCGCCACGAAGAGGACGCGCACGAAACGCGCGCCGCGTTCCCGCGACCGCCACAGCAGCACGAGGGCGACGGCCGCGAAAGCGCCGGCATAGAGCGTCAGGAAGTAGCCGTGGAACACGGGGTCGCTCCAGCCCGCGCCCTCCTCGAGCGTCCACGTCTCCCCGAACGGATACGGCACGACGAGCTCGACGACTCTCCAGGGCGACAGCGTGAAGCGCAGCGCTTCGCGCAGAGGGATCCCCATCACCGCGCGCCGGGTCTCCGGGACGAGGAGCGCGGTCGCGACGACCTGCGGCGCCGCGAGGACGACGGCCAGCACGCCCCCGCCCGCGAGCACGGCGAGCTCGCGGAGGCGCCGGCCGCGATCGACCTCGAGCGCGATCCAGAGGAGCGAGGCGCCGGCGGCGATCCCGAGGGCGAAGAGGTCGCCGACGAGAAGGAGGAGGCCGTACGCGACGCCGATCACGGCCGCCTTGCGGCGCGGGTTGCTCCCGGGCCGGACGACCGCCCAGAGGATCCACGGTTGCAGCGCCGCCGCCGGAGCCGTGGCGAGGTAGAAGACTTCCGAGACCATCACACCCGAGAAGACGTAAGTCACGGCGCCGATCCATGCCGCCGCGGCCGAGGCGCGGAGCACGCGGAGCAGCGCGACCATCCCGACACCGGCGAGGATCCAGTGGAGGATCGGAAACAGGCGCATCGCGGCCGGAAACGGGAGAAGCGCGAGGATCGGCCGCACGGGATAGAGCGACCCGGCGTTCGGATTCGGGAAGAGCGGGCGGCCGCCCGAGACGTCGGCGCTCCAGACCGGCAGGCTCCCCCGCGCCCACGCGTCGTGCACCTCCTTCTCGAGCGGCAGCGCGTAGAGAACGAGGTCCCTGCCGACGAAGCTTCGCCGCGTGAACAGCGGGTCGGCGTAAACGGCCAGGAGCAGCAGCGTCAGGAGGATCGGCGGAAGGACGTGCCGTCCCAGGGTGCTCCAAGACGACGGCCTCGAATCCACTCCAGGGTTAGGATAGAGCATCGAGCCCGAAGTGCAAAGCCGGCCGCGCGCGCGTGTCGTGTGGCTTCTCGCGCTCGTCGGCGTCTCGCTCGCGGCGCGTCTCTGGCTTCTCTTTCACCGGCCGCTCTGGCACGACGAGACGTTCACCGCGTGGGCCTCGCGGCTGCCGCCGGCCGAGCTCGTCGCCGCGCTCCGTTCGGACTCGGGACCTCCCCTCTTCTATCTGCTCGAGGCGCCGCTGGCGCGCGCCGCGAAGTCGCCGGCGGAGGATCTCGGGCTGCGTCTCCTCCCCTTCGCCGCGACGCTCGCGCTCTTCGCCGTCGCGGGAACGCTGCCGCGCGGAGCGCCGCGCGCGTGGTGGATCGCGCTCGTCGCGTGCTTCGCGCTCGTCAACCTCTACGCGGCCGAAGCGCGCGCCTACGCCGTCCTGTCGCTGCTCGCCTTCGTCGTGTTCTTTCTCGGCGCCGTGGCCTCTCAAACGCCGGGGCGCCTGGCCGCCCTGTCGGTCGCAGCCGCCCTGGCGCTCTGGACGCACTACCTCGCGCTGTTTCCGGTCGCTGCGGCGCTCCTGCTGGCGCTCGGCAGCCGGCGCTTCCGGGCGGCCGCCGCCCTCCTGGTCGCGCTGGTCTCCTTCGCTCCCTGGGTTCCGGTGCTCCTGGCGCAGCCACGCGACGCGATGGCCTGGCAGCACGAGCCGGCCGCGGGCTCCGCGCTCGGCTTCCTCTCGGCTCTCGGCGGCGTCGGTCGAATCCCGGCGCCGTTCGGCCGCACGCCCGGCCAGACCGTGCTCCTCGCGTCGGCGATTCTCGGCGCGGCGCTGCTCCTCCTGCTCGCGGCCTCGACGCGCGGCGACGCGACGGGCCGGGCCGCCCTCCGATTCGTCGCCGTCTCGCTCGGTCTCGCCCTCGCCGCGTCCGCCTGGCGGCCGGTGGCCTTTGCGGGCCGCTGCGAGATGGCGGTCCTGCCGGTGTGGGCCTGGGCGATCGCCCGCGGCGCGCCCGGCCGGCGCCCGCTCGGAGCCTTCGCGGCGCTCGCCGCGGCGGCCGGCCTCGCCGTCACCGCGTTCGTCGCCTTCGGCCCGCATCCCCGCTCGACCGCGGCCTCGGCGGCGGCGAGTGTCGCGAAGCTCGCGCGCGCCGGCGACGTCGTGGTCGCGGGTCCCGGCTTCTACCTGCCGGCCCTGCTCGAAGCCGAGCGCGGGCGGCTGACGGCGCGCGTCGCCGCGCTGCCCGACACCGACGCGCCGCACCCGGGTTGGTTCGTCGCGTGGCCCCTCTCGCCCGACGACGTGCGCCGGACGGAGTCCCTGGCGGCTTCCCTGCCGAAGGACGCGCGTCTCTTCCTCCTGTTGCCGCCGGCGTATTCGCAGCCGGCGCTCACGGACCCGCTGTCGCGCCTCGGCGTCCTCCGGGAGCTGGTCCGCCAGAAGGACGGCGTCCTGACCGCGTGGACGCCGGCGCCCTGAGGCGCGAGCGTCAGCGGGGCTTTCGCGCGATCGCGAGCAGCGACATGCCGCTCGAGGGCGGGTTCGTCTCCTCGCGCTTCAGGAGCGGCTGGAGGAGGCGGAACGCGGCCAGCTGACCCGAGGGCAGGACGCGCCGCCGCAGGATCTTGCCGTTGACGTACCAGCCGAGAATGCCGGGCTTGTTGAGGAAGCGGCAGTCCTCGATCGTGAACCCGGCCGCGCGCACCTTCTCCTCGAGCTCGGCCTTCTCGTACCGCCGGAAGTGGCGCAGGTGCTCGTCGAGCGTGCCGTAGAGCTTCGCGAGCGCCGGGACGATCAGGATGAGCGTGCCGCCGGCGGGCAGCAGCGCCTGGAAGTCGGCGAGCGTGGCCACGTCGTCCTCGATGTGCTCGAGAACGTTCAAACAGACGAGGGTGTCGACGCGCAGGCCGCGGATCTCCTCGCGCTCCGGAGCGTCGAGCGGAAAGCGGTAGGACGCCACGCGCACGCCGGGCTCGTCGCGAAACGCGCCCCGGAGGTACTCGAGGGCAACCGGGTCGAGGTCCGACGCGACCACGAGCTCGCGCCCGACGAGCTGCCGCGTCATGTTGCCGATGCCGGCGCCGATCTCGAGAACCCGCGGCCCGAGGGCGGCGCGGAACCGGTCGGCGAGCCAGCGGTTGTAGGACTCGAGCTTGCCCATGCGCGCGAGCGTCACGTGGCCGACGTTTTTCGGATCCTCGGCCTCCCGGACGGAGTGCTTGACGATCGTCCAGAGCGCGGAAAACGCGTCCTTCAGGCCGATCTTCTTGCCCTCGTCGTAGGTCCGGCCGTAGTAGGAGATCGGGACCTCGTAGATGCGATAGCCGCGCCGCGCCACCTTGGCCGTGATCTCGGGCTCGATCCCGAACCGGCGCGACTCGATCGTCATCGACTGGACGACCTCGCGGCGGAACATCTTGTAGCAGGTCTCCATGTCCGTCAGGTTCAGGTTCGTGAACATGTTCGAGGCGAGCGTGAGCATCCGGTTGCCGACGGTGTGCCAGAAGTAGAGGACGCGCCGTGTTCCGCCGCCGAGAAAGCGTGAGCCGTAGACGACGTCGGCGTGGCCGTCGACGATGGGAGCCATGAGCTTCGCGTACTCGTTGGGGTCGTACTCGAGGTCGGCGTCCTGCACCACCACGACGTCGCCGAGCGCGTGGCGAAACCCGACCGACACCGCCGCCCCTTTGCCCTGGTTGACGGGCTGGAGGAACACGCGGACGCCGTCCTTCCCGTCGATCTCGCGCAGGATCTCGCGCGTCCCGTCGGTCGAGCCGTCGTCGACCACGATCAGCTCGAACTCCGTCGGGAGCGGGGTGTCGAGCACCTCGGCGATCGCGCGCTCCACGCGCTCGATCTCGTTGTAGACGGGCATCAGTATCGAAAGCATGTTGGCGTTCGGATCGGTTGGGACGAGACGGGGCGGGCGCGTCGACGAAAGCGATCCACTGCACCGTCGGGAAACGCACCCACGAGGGCCGTCGATGCTAGCCGATCCGCCGGGCGTCAGAGATTTGCGCGACGATGCAGCGGTGGATTTCGGCAAGGCCGGCCTGCTCGACGGACTCGAGGGCGAGGACCGCGCCGCGCGTGAGCGGCTGCTCGAGCGGCTCGCAGGCGAGGGCTTCACGCTCGAGGAGCTGAAGGCCGCGATTGACGAGGACCGGCTCGCGCTGCTGCTGGTCGAGCGGGTGCTCGGCGGCACCTACACCGCCGAGGAGCTCCAGCAGCGCACCGGCCTTGACGCGTCGCAGATGCTGAGGATCCGTCGGTTGCTCGGCCTGCCCGAGCCCGCGGCCGGGGACCGCGTGTTCGGCGAGGAGGAGATCGAGGCCGCGAGGTCGATCAGCCTGTTCCTCGAGTCGGGGCTCAGCGAGGAGTCGATTG
>DATJXB010000234.1:0-26111 GCA_035500755.1 Thermoanaerobaculia bacterium
GAGGTCTTCTTCACCGACGCCGCGACCGCTTCCCAGTCGTAGGGGGAGAGCGTGCGCAGGTCCAGGATCTCGACCGTCCTGCCGGTCTCCTCCGCGAACGCCTTCGCGGCCTGCCAGGACCGGTACACGGTCGCGCCGTAGGTCACGATCGTGACGTCGGCGCCTTCCTGCACGACCGCGGCCTTGCCGAACGGCACCATGTAGTCGGGTCCGGGATAGACGCCCTTGTTGTGCGTCTGGCGGTAGAGGTGCTTGTGCTCGAGGAAGAGCACGGGGTCGTCGCAGCGGATCGCGGTGCGCAGGAGGCCGTTGGCGTCGAGCGCGTTCGACGGCATCACGACGCGCAGCCCCGGGATGTGCGTCATCAGCACGGCGCCCGACTGCGAGTGGTACACGGCGCCGCCGCCGATGTAGCCGCCGATCGCGACGCGCACGACGGCCGGACAACTCCAGGTGTTCCCGGACCGCCACCGCAGGTTCGAGAGCTCGTTGTGGATCTGCATGTACGCGGGCCAGATGTAGTCGTAGAACTGGATCTCGACGACGGGCTTCAGGCCCCGCACGGCCATGCCAATCGCGCGGCCGAGGATGTTGGCCTCGGCGAGCGGCGAGTTGAAGACGCGGTTGCCGCCGTAGGCGCGCTGCAGGCCGGCCGTGACCTTGAAGACCCCGCCCTTGCCCTTGCACTCGTCGAGCACCGCCTCGCGCGTCGCGTCGGCGACGTCTTCCCCGAACATCACGATGCGCGGGTCGCGCTTCATCTCGTCGCGCATGCACGCGTTCAACAGATCGACCATCGTCGTCGGCGTCGCGCCCTCGGCGAAAACGGGCTTCGTCGCGAAGGCCGCGCTCGTCGGGTCGACGTCCGGCGAGTAGACGAACTCGTAGGCGGAGTCGGGCTCCGGCAGCGCCGCCGCGAGCGCGCGGTCGGCCGCCTCGTTGATCTCGGCCTCGACCTCGGCGTGGAGCTTCTCGAGCTCCTCGTTCGACAGGATCCCCTGCTCGAGGAGGACGCGCGAGAGCCGCCGCACCGGGTCCTTCTCGATCTCCTGCTCGCGCTCGGCCTTCGGCCGGTAGAGCGCCTCGTCGTCGGACAGGGAGTGGCTGTAGGGGCGGATGACGCGGGCGTGCACGAGGGCCGGGCCCATCCGTGAGCGGCAGTACTCCGCGGCGTACCGCAGCGCGTCGTAGGACTCCAGGAAGTCGGTCCCGTCGGCCTCGGTCACGAAGAGGTTCGGGAACGAGCGGACGAGCTTCGAGATCGAGCCGCCCGGCGTGTTGACCTCGACCGGGACCGAGATCGCGTAGCCATTGTCCTCGATGAGGAAGAGGACCGGCAGCTTCAGGTTCGACGCGGACGACAGCGCCTCCCAGAACTCGCCCTCGGAGGTCTGCCCCTCGCCGCCCGAAACGTAGACGATCTCGTCTTTCTGGAAGCCGCCCTTGTCCGCGATCTCGGGAATCCGGCTCATCCGCATGCCGGCCTCGGCAGCGCCGACGGCGTGGAGGAACTGGGTGCCGGTGCAGGAGGACTTCGAGATGATGTTCCAGCGGCGGTGGCCCCAGTGCGCCGGCATCTGGCGTCCCGCGGAGGCCGGGTCGTCCTTCGCGCCGACCGACTGGAGGAACATCTCGTAGGGGGTCACGCCGAGCTGGAGGATCAGGGCGCGGTCGCGGTAGTAGCACTCGAACCAGTCGTAACCGGGCTTGAGAACCATCCCCGCGGCCGTGGTCACCGCCTCGTGGCCGACGCTGTTGATCTGAAAATAGATCTTGTTCTGCCGCTTGAGCTGGATCTCTTTGTCGTCGAACTTCCGCGACAGGTAGATGTTGCGATAGGCCGAGACGAGCGCTTTGCGGTCGAGCCCGTGCGTGTTTTCGGTGCGGACTTCCGTCGCCATCGTGACCGCCGGAATATAGCAAATGGGTGGGAACCGAGCCGTGACGTGAAACCCCGCCGTCGTGTTCCAGATGTAGGGGCGGGGCTTGTCCCCGCCCACCGCGCGGGCGGCCACAAGGGCCGCCCCTACTAGAAGAGTCGGATCAGGCCCCAGAGCTCCAGGGCGGCGAGCCCGAGCGTGATGACCAGGAACGCGATCGCTTTGACGTCCAGCCTCGAATTTTGACGTGCCTCTTCCATGGCTCCGGCCTCTCGGGTAGCAGAACCCATGCCACCCATAAGAGTTACGAGCGGAGGGGGGAAAACGTTTGCGTCCTCCCTTGTTATGCTCGGTGACCCATGGCCGCGGCCTCAGAAACCCCAGCGTTTCCAGTTCTCCGGGATCGCCCGGCGCCGCCGGACCTGTCCTCGATCGACCCGAGGCTCGATCTCGAAGCCGAGATCATCCGGCTGAAGGGACAAAAAAAAGCCGTCCTGCTGGCGCATTACTACCAAGAAGAGGCCATCCAGGATCTGGCCGACTTCGTGGGCGACTCCCTCGACCTCTCGCGCCGCGCCCAGGCGACCGACGCCGCCCTGATCGCCTTCGCCGGAGTCCGATTCATGGCCGAGACAGCCAAGATCTTGAATCCGACACGGAAAGTCGTGCTCCCGGACTTCGAAGCCGGCTGCTCGCTCGAAGACTCCTGCCCCCCGGACGCGTTCAAGGCGTGGCGCGCCGAGCACCCGGGCGCCGTTTCGCTGACGTACATCAACTGTTCGGCTGCCGTTAAGGCGCTGTCGGACATCATCGTCACCTCGTCGAACGCCGAGAAGATCGTCCGGACGATCCCGGCCGATCAGGAAATCCTCTTCGCGCCGGACCGCCACCTCGGGGCGTTCCTGTCGAAGAGGCTCGGGCGGCCGATGACGCTCTGGCCGGGCGCCTGCATCGTCCACGAGCAGTTCTCCGAGCGCGAGATCGTGAGGCTCAAGACGCAGCACCCGGGCGCTCTCGTCGCGGCGCATCCGGAGTGCCCGGAAGCGATCCTCCGACACGCCGACCACGTCGGCTCGACGCGCTCGATCCTCAACTACGCCACGACGGCGCCGGGCAAGACCTTCCTCATCGCGACGGAGGAAGGGATCATCCACCAGATGAAGAAGCTCGCGCCCGACCGCGAGTACATCCCTGTGCCGCCGGACAACGGCTGCCGTTGCAACGAGTGCCCGTTCATGAAGCTCAACACGCTCGAGAAGCTCTACCTCTGCCTGCGCGACGAGCGTCCGGAGATCCTCCTGCCCGAGGACGTGCGCGCGGCCGCCGAGAAGCCGCTCCTGAGGATGCTGGAGCTGTCGTAGTTCGCACCCCGACCGCGGCCGAAAGAAAAATCCCCTCTCCACCCGCTTGCGGGGGGAGAGGGCCAGGGTGAGGGGGGCCCTTCGGCAGCGGTTGAGATGTCAAGCCCGAGCCCCCCTCACCTCGCCTCTCCCCCCTCACGGGGGGAGAGGAATTAAGAAGGCGATTCGAAGTAGAGCGAACTCCGGTTCGCGTATCCTCGCCCGCGGATGGAAGCCCCCGCCGGCGAAGCCCTCGACGCGCTCCTGCGCACCTTCCTCTCGGAGGACGTGGGCCGCCGCGACGTCACGACCGAGCTCACGGTGCCGGCCGGCACACGGGCGCGCGGCGTCCTGATCGCGAAATCGTCCTGCGTCGTCTCGGGGCTCCCCGTCGCGCGCCGGGTCTTCGAGCTGCTCGATCCCGCGCTCGCGTGGGAACGCGAGATCGCCGCCGGCTCCGCGGTCGAAGCCGGCGCGACGCTCGCCGCGCTCGCCGGGCGCGCGCGCGCGATTCTGACGGCTGAACGCGTTGCCCTGAACCTGATCCAGCGGATGTGCGGCATCGCGACCGCGACGCGCCGCTTCGTCGACGCCGTCGCCGGCACGCCCTGCCGGATTCTCGACACGCGCAAGACGGTCCCGGGGCTGCGGCCGTTCGACCGCCAGGCCGTGCGCGACGGCGGCGGCGTCAACCACCGGTACGATCTCTCCGCCATGGTCCTCGTCAAGGACAACCACCGGCGCCTCTCGGGCGGCATTGCCCGGGCCGTGGCCGCGGCCCGCGCCGGGGCGCCGGGCCTCGCGGTCGAGGTCGAAGTCGAGTCGGAAGCGGAGCTCACGGAAGCGATCGCGGCCGGCGCCGACCAGGTCCTCATCGACAACCAGACGCCCGAAACCGCGGCCCGGTGGTGCGCGCTCGCCAGGCGCGCGGCGCGGCCGCCGTTCGTCGAGGCCTCCGGGAACATGACGCTCGAGACCGTGCGCGCGTACGCGCTCGCCGGCGTCGACGCCGTTTCGGTCGGCGCCCTGACGCACTCGGTGCGCGCGGCCGACGTCTCGCTCGAGCTCGAGCCCGCGTGAGCGCCGATCCCGTCGACGTCCTCGTCCTCGGGACCGGCGTGGCCGGTTGCGCGGCCGCGCTGTCGGCGGCGCGCGCCGGCGCCTCGGTCACGATCGTGACGCGCGCGGCCGAGGCGCGCGAGTCCAACACCTATTACGCCCAGGGCGGCATCGTCGGGCGGCCGCCGGGCGACACGCCCGAGCGGCTCGCCCGCGACATCGAGCGGGCCGGCGACGGCCTGTGCTCGCCCGAGGCCGTCGCGCTCATCGCGCGCGAAGGGCCGGACCTCGTCCAGTCGCTCCTCGTCGACGAGCTGCAGGTGCCGTTCGACCGCGACGGGGCCGGCTTTCACTGGACGCTCGAAGGCGCGCACTCGGTCCCGCGGGTCCTCCATGTCAAAGACGCCACCGGCGCACCGATCGAACGCGCGCTGATCGAGGCGTGCCGCCGGGAGAAGTCGATCCGGTGGCGGCTCGAGACGACCGCCGTCGACCTCCTGACGCTGTCGCACGACTCGACGAATCCGGCCGACCGCTACCGTCCGCCCGCGGTCATCGGCGCCTACCTGCTATCGCGCAACGGCGAGGACGGCGTCGAGCCGCAGCTCGCCCGCGAGACGATCCTCGCCACCGGCGGCCTCGGACAGGTCTACCTCCACACGACGAACCCTCCCGGCGCGCGCGGCGACGGCTTCGCGATGGCCCGCCGCGCCGGAGCGCGGCTCCTGAACCTCGAGTACGTGCAGTTCCACCCGACCGCTCTCGTCCACGCGAAGGGCCGCCTCCTGCTGACGGAGGCGCTTCGCGGTGAGGGCGCGCGGATCACGGACATCTCGGGCCGTCCGTTCCTGAAGGAGTTCCATCCCGACGGCGAGCTCGCGCCGCGCGACGTCGTCGCCCGCGCGATCCACCAGCGGATGCTCGAGAAGGACGAGGCGCACGTCATGCTCGACATCTCGCACAAGAAGGCCGACTGGATTCGGGCCCGGTTCCCCGAGCTCGTCGAGCGGTGCCGCGAGCACGGGTTCGACCTGACGGCCGGCCCGGTGCCCGTCGTTCCGGCGGCGCACTACGCGTGCGGCGGCGTCGCCGTCGACGGCGACGGCCGCACCGGGCTCGGCCACCTGCGCGCCGTCGGCGAGGTGTCGTGCACCGGCGTCCACGGCGCGAACCGCCTGGCCTCGACGTCGCTCCTCGAAGGCCTGCTCTGGGGCTGGCGCGCCGGGCGCGCCGCGGCCCGCGAGGGCGAGCGCCTGCGCGACCGGAAGCACGCCGAGGTGCGGCCCTGGGAGCCCGAGCACGAGCCCGTGGACCCGGCCCTGATCGCCCAGGACTGGATGGTCATCCGGCACACGATGTGGAACTACGTGGGTCTCGTGCGGTCCGAGCGCCGGCTCGATCGCGCGCGGCGCATCCTGGGCGAGCTCCGCGAGGAAATCGAGAACTTCTACCGGCGCGGCACGATGTCCGACGCCCTGGTGGGCCTGCGCAACGGCGTCCAGACCGCGCTTGCGATCCACCGGGCGGCGTCGGACAACCGGGTGTCGAAGGGAGCGCATTACCGGGTGGACGGCTAACGGAGAAACGTCCCCCCTCTCCCCCCGGGGAGACGGGGTAGGGGTGGGGGGCGTTCGATTGGCCTCTTCCTATATATTCCGCCCCTTATGAGCGTTCTTTACCTGGCATTCGCCACCGACGAGCGGCAGGGCCGCCTCCAGAAGCTCCAGAAGAGCGGGGCCCACATCGTGGTCTCCGAGCCGCGCTGGCCCGGCTTCTTCGAGCTCGCCAAGCGGGAGAAGCCCTACGCGATCGCGATCGACTTCTCCCAGGCGCCGTCCCACGCCCTCGAGACCGCCGACTACATGTCCAAGGCCCGCGAGACCAAGGACGCGGCCCTCTTCCTCCTGCGCGTCCCCGCCGACCGGGCGGAGGCCGTCAAGAAGCGGCTGCCGCAGGCGACGACGGTGACCGAGAACGAGTTGTCCGGCCGCCTCGCCCAGATGGAGCAGGAGGCCGAGGCGCGCGCCCGGCAGAAGAAGGAAGCGGCGGCTGCCGCGAAGAAGGCCGCCCGCGCCGCGGCCCGCGCCGGAGTCGCCGCCGCCGAAAAGGGCAAGCCCGCTCCGGCGCCGAAGGCCCGGCCCGCCGCGAAGACCAGGCCCGCGCCGGCGCCCAAGAAGAAGGCCGCGAAGAAGCCCGCGGCCCCGGTCCGCAAGGCCCAGCCCAAGAAGAAAAAGTAGACAAGGAGAGAACGATGGCGACCGGATTCACGCGGGAGGAGCTCCAGGCCTACGCCCGCGCCAGCCGATCCGAGTACGAGGGCGTGCTCAAGAACATCGTGGAGATCCCCTCGGTCTCGGTCGAGCCGGAGCGCAAAGGCGAGGTCCATCGCGCCGCGGAGTACGCCGTGTCGCTGCTGCGGTCCTTCGGCGGAGAGGCGAAGCTCTACGGAACGAAGGGCCACCCGATCGTCCACGGACGCTTCGACCGCGACCCGAAGTACCCGACCGTCACGATCTACAACCACCTCGACGTCCAGCCCGCCGAGGGCCCGGACTGGCGGACGGCGCCGTTCACGTTCACGCGCGACGGCGACCGCTACTTCGGCCGCGGCACGACCGACGACAAGGGTCCCGCGATCACGGCGCTCTTCGGCGCGCGGTACGCGTGGAAACGCGAGGTTCCGGTGAACATCCGATTCCTCTGGGAGCTCGAGGAGGAGATCGGCAGCCCGCACTTCGAGAGTTCCATCCGCGCCAACGCGAAGGACTTCGCGACCGACACGGTCGTCGTCTCCGACACGGTGTGGGTCTCGCGGGCGCGCCCCGCCGCCCCCGCCGGCCTGCGCGGCCTCCAGGGCTTCCGGTTCGAGCTCCAGACCGGCGAGACCGACCAGCACTCCGGGACCGCCGGCGGCGCCGCGCGCAACCCCGTCACGGAGCTGTGCGCGCTCATCGCCGAGTGCGTCGACGGCAAGACCGGCCGCGTCAAGATCCCCGGCTTCTACGCCGACGTCGTCCCGCCGACGAAGAAGGAGCTCGAGGACCTCAAGAAGTGCGGCTTCACGGTCAAGGACTTCAAGAAGGACCACCTCTTCAAGTCGCTGCGCGTCAACGACGCGCTCGAGGTCATGAAACGCATCTGGACGATGCCGACGTTCGAAGTCCACGGCATCGCCGGCGGCTACCACGGCCCCGGCGTCAAGACGATCATCCCGCCGAAGGCCACGGCGATCGTGTCCTGCCGGCTCGTGCCGGACATGGATCCGAAGAAGATCGTCCGGCTCGTCAAAGCCTTCGTGAAAAAGAAGAATCGCGACGTGGTGGTCTACGCCGAGCACGAGCTGCCGGCGTACCAGGGCAAGACGACGGGCCCATACGCGGACGCGATCCGCGGCGCCATGAAGTTCGCCTTCGGCAAGGAGCCCGTGTTCGTCCGCGAGGGCGGCTCGATCGGCGCCGTCCTGTCCATGGAGCGCGTCCTGAAGAGCCCGGTCTACTTCCTCGGCCTCTCGCTGCCGGAGCACGGCTACCACGCACCGAACGAGAACTTCGACTGGCCTCAGGCCGAGGGCGGGATGGCGGCGTTCGCCGACTATTTCCGCCGCCTCGGCGAGATGCGCAAAGCCTAGGCCCGGCCGCCAGGCGCAGGAGGAACCCGCGATGATGATCTCGGCGAGCGCGCTGCGCCCGGTCTGCCTGACCCTGTGCCTCGCCCTCGGCGCGCGAGCCCTCCCGGCGGCCGACGCGAAGACCGCCGACGCCGTCAACGCGCAGCTCGAGCGCATCTTCGCCGCCAAGGAGTTCGAGGCAAAGAAGTTCGGCCCGTCGCGCTGGATGGAGGACGGCAAGGCCTACTCGACGCTCGAGCCCTCGCCGGCGGCCGCGGACGTCAAGGAGATCGTGCGATACGACGCGGCGACCGGCGCGCGCCGCGTCCTCGTCGCCGCCGCGGCGCTCACGCCGCCGAAGGGCCAGCCCCTCGTCATCGAGGACTATGCGTGGTCCAAGGACGCCAGGAGGCTCCTCGTCTTCACGAACGCCAGGAAGGTCTGGCGCCGCGACACGCGCGGCGACTACTGGGTGCTCGACCTGCCCTCCGGGAAGCTCACGAAGCTCGGCGTCGACGCGCCGCCGTCTTCCCTGATGTACGCCAAGCTCTCGCCCACGGGCAACCTGGCGGCCTACGTGCGCGCCAACGACCTCTGGGTCGAAGACTTCACGACCGGCAAGGTCACGCGCCTGACCACCGATGGCTCGGCCACGATCATCAACGGAACGTCCGACTGGGTCTATGAAGAAGAGTTCGGCGTCCGCGACGGATTCCGGTGGAGCCCGGACGGAAAGTCGATCGCCTACTGGCACTTCGACACCTCGGGCGTCGGCGAGTACTCGCTCATCAACGACACCGACACGACCTATCCCGTGGTGACGAAGTACGGCTACCCGACGGTCGGCACCGTCAACCCGGCCGTGCGCATCGAGGTCGTCTCGCTCACCGGCAACGCCCCGCGCGGCATCGCCCTGCCCGGGCATCCCCGCGATCACTACGTGCCCCGCCTGGAATGGGTCGAATCGACTGGCGAGCTCGTCATCCAACAGATGAACCGGCTGCAGAACACCAACGACGTGTACCTCGCCGACGCGAAGACGGGCCAGGTCCGGCGGATGCTCCACGACGAGGACAAGGCGTGGCTCGACGTCGTCGACTCGTGGCGCTGGCTGCCGAACAAGGACCTCCTCTGGGTCAGCGAGCAACGCGGCTGGCGCCACGCCTACGCCGCGCCCCGCGATGGCACGCCGATGAAGCTCCTGACGCCCGGCGAATTCGACATCCTCTCGGTCGAAGGCGTCGACGAGAAGAACGGCTATCTCTACTTCATCGCCTCCCCGGAAGACGCGACGCGCCGCTTCCTGTATCGGAGCCGCCTCGACGGCACGGGCGCCGCGATGCGCGTCACGCCGCCGGGCGCCACGGGCACGCACGAGTACGACATCTCTCCCGACGGCAAGCTCGCGATTCACACGTTCTCCTCGGCCGACCGGCCTCCGGTCGTCGACCTCGTGAAGCTGCCCTCGCACGAAGTCGTGCGCGTGCTCGAGGACAACAAGGCGCTCGCCGCCGCGGTCGCCCCGCTCCAGCCCGGACTGGAGTTCTTCAAGGTGGACATCGGCGACGGCGTCGTCCTCGACGGCTGGATGCTCAAGCCGAAATCGTTCGACCCGTCGAAGAAGTACCCCGTCCTCATGTACGTGTACGGCGAGCCGGCCGGCGTCGAGGTCACCGACCGCTGGCACGGCGACGGCGCGCTGTTCCATCGGACTCTCGCCGACGCGGGCTACATCGTCGCGTGCGTCGACAACCAGGGCACGCCCGCGCCGAAGGGCCGCGCGTGGCGCAAGATCATTTACGGCTCGATCGGTCCGCTCGCCACGAGCCAGCAGACCGCCGCCGTCCGGAAGCTCGTCGCGGAGCGGCCGTACCTCGACGGCGACCGTGTCGCCTCGTGGGGCTGGAGCGGCGGCGGCTCGATGACGTTGAACCTCCTCTTCCGCTCGCCCGACCTCTACAAGGTGGGCATGGCGGTCGCGCCCGTGCCCGACCAGACGCTCTACGACACGATCTACCAGGAGCGGTACATGGGCCTGCCGCGCGACAACGCCGAGGGCTACAAGAAGGGCTCGCCGATCTTCTTCGCCGAGGGGCTGCGCGGGAAGCTCCTGCTCGTCCACGGCTCGGGCGACGACAACGTCCACTTCCAGGGCTCGGAGCGCCTCGTCGACCGGCTCATCGCGCTCGGTAAGCCCTTCGAATTCATGGACTACCCGAACCGCACGCACGCGATCAAGGAGGGAGAGGGCACCTCGGTCCACCTCCACAAGCTCCTCGCGCGGTTCCTCCTCGAGAACCTGCCCCCGGGGCCCCGCAAGCCCGCCCCGGCACAGGCCCCGGCCGCCGCCGCGACGCCTTAGCATTTGTCTCCGGGTCCGCCCCGGCGATAGGCTTTTCCAAGAAGTTCGAAAGGAGAAGCCCATGAAAGTCAGGATCGGGGGCGGATCGCTCGCGCTCGGTGCAGCACTTCTGCTGGCCACGTCGGGAGCCGCCCAGGCGCAGAACCCCGGCTCGACGTCCACCACCCAAACCGGGACACCGGTCACCACGATGTCGAGCCAGACCATTTCCGGCAAGATCGCCAGCGTCGACGGAAGCAAGGTCGTCGTGACGGACGCCGGCGGCAAGTCCAAGGAGTACACGGTTCCGGACGGCTTCAAGTTCCAGATGGGCGGCAAGGACGTCGGGGTCGCGGACCTGAAGCCCGGCATGAGCGTCACCGCCGTCGTCACGACGTCGGTCACCACGACGCCGGTCACGGTCACCGAGATCCGCAAGGGCAAGGTCCTGGCCGTCGCGGGCGACACGGTCGTCGTCCGTGGCCCCAGCGGCGTCCGCAGCTTCACGACCGCCGATCTCGAGAAGCGGCACATCGTGGTGAAGAACGATGCCGGCGAACCGATCACCATCGGCACGCTCCACCCGGGAGACCACTTCACCGCGACGATCGTCACCGACGAGCCGCCCCACGTCGTCACCGATCGCGAGATGAAGGCGATGGTCAAGCCCGCGCCGGCGGCGGCTCCCGCGGCGGCTCCGGCTCCCGCGGCGGCTCCGGCCAAGCCGGCTCCGGCGGCGGCTTCCGCCACGGCTCCGGCTCCCGCTCCGGCCGCGGCTCCGGCGGCCCCGGCCAAGAAGAAGCTCCCGAAGACCGCGAGCTCGGTTCCCCTGACGGGCGCGCTCGGCGTGCTCTTCCTCGGCGCGGCGACGGCCCTCACGCTGCGGCGACGCGCTTCGGGCCTCTAGGTTCAACCCTGCCGTGGCGGCTCGCCTCCGAGCGGGCCGCCACGATTCTTCCCGCGCGGCGTCTCAGCCGCTCCGGCTCCCCTTCTTCGGCAGCAGGCGGTAACCCGAGAGCGTCTTCTCGACGCGGCGGCGCGTTTCGTCGCGCACCGGGACGAGCGGCAGCCGCAGCGTCTCGCCGCAGCGCTTCATCAGCGAAAGAGCGCACTTGACCGGACCCGGGTTCGACTCGAGAAAGTTCAGCTCCATCAGAGGCTGGAATTTCCGCTGCAGCTCGAGCGCCTCGTCCCGGCGGTCTTCGAGGGCGGCGCGCACGAGCGACGCCATCTCCTTCGGAATTTCGTTGCCCACGACCGAGATCACGCCGCGCGCGCCGAGCGCGATCAGCGCGAGCGCCGTCGCGTCCTCGCCGGCGAACACCGCAAATTCTTCCGGAACCGAGGCCATCAGCCGGGCGATCTTGGCGAAGTTCGACGAGGCCTCCTTCAGCCCCTCGACGCGCGGAATCTCCGACAGGCGCAGGATCGTCTCGACGTCGAGATCGAGCGCGGTGCGGCCCGGCTCGTTGCCGACGAGAATCGGCAGATCGGTCGCGTCGGCGATCGCCGAGAAGTGGCGCACGAGCCCTTCGGGGCTCGGCCGGTTGTACATCGGCGTGACCGAGAGGATGCCGTCGGCCTTGGCGGCCGCCGCGTCGCGCGCCCAG
This sequence comes from Thermoanaerobaculia bacterium, assembly GCA_035500755.1. Classification (GTDB taxonomy): domain Bacteria; phylum Acidobacteriota; class Thermoanaerobaculia; order UBA5066; family Gp7-AA6; genus DAHUXD01. Next base: position 11,838 of record DATJXB010000234.1, read on the forward strand.
AAAACGGCTCGCGCGGTGTGGTTGCCGCCGGCGCCGGCGACGACGGGGACTCGACCGTTCGAGGCGCGCACGACGGCCGCCGTGACCGCCCGCCGCTCGTCGCGGGAGAGCGTCGCCGACTCACCGGTCGTCCCGCACGGGACCAGGAAATCGACGCCGCTCCCGACCTGCCACTCGACGAGCGCCTCGAGGGCGCCGAAGTCGATGCGGCCTCTGTCGTCGAACGGCGTGACGAGCGCCGTGCCGCAGCCTCTCCAGGGAACCGCCGAGCCGTTGCCCTTCACCTTCAAGCGCCTCCTCCTCGGAACCGTATCGGCGCAACCGTATAATCGTTTCGTCTCCGCGATCGAACGAAAAAGCACATGAGCGCCCCGACCGCCGGACCGCTGTGCCCGCGCTGCCGCCGAAGACTCGCGGCCTGGAAGCTCGACCACTGCGTCTACTGCGGCGAGACCTTCCCCGCCGACCTCAAGGCGGGGTTCGAGGCCCCGACCGGCCTCCAGTGGGTGGAGCGGCCGGCGCTGCCGACCGACCTCTCCAAGAAACTCGAGTTGATGAAGGTCGTCCCGCTCGAGTCCCGGCGCAAGTCGCGTTCCCTCGTCGCGGTCGTCGGCGTCCTCTCGGTGCCGATCTTCGCCGGGATCTTCTACCTGCTCTACACGATGATCCGGCGGCTCTCCCCCGGCACGAGCTTCCTCGTCCTCGCCGGCGGCGCCGGCTTCATCGCGTACCTCGTCTGGATCTTCGCCCGCGCGGCGAAGAAGTGACCGCGCGCTTCGACGAGCGCTAATCGAACAGCGACCGCTTCGGGTCCGGAGGAATCGGGATCCCGAGCTCCCGGGCGAGGGCCCGGATCGTCAGCGGCGCGCACCCCTCGGCCCGGTTGTTGACCAGGACGAACGCGTCCGCCCCGGCCTCGGCGATGTGGCGGACCAGGCGGACGAGGTCGCCGCGCATGTCTTCGCGGGGCGCGAGGATCCGGTCGTACGGCTGAAACCGCGCGACCGCGTCCTCGTACGCCATGCCAGGCGGCACGAGGATGCGGACGACGGCGAGGCTTCGCGGCAGCGGCTGCGCCGCTTCCCATTGCTCGAGGAGCGGCGGCGTGCGCGTCCACCAGTTGAAGACGTGGGCGGCGCCCCGCCGGCGCAGCACGTCGAAGTAGTCCGGCGCGAAGTAGGCCGGCGTGCGGATCTCGACGGCGTACGTGTGGCGCGGCGGCAGCTCGCCGAGAAACGACTCGAGCCGGCCGAGAAACTCGGCGCGCCGCGCGGGGCTCGGCTGCCACTCCGTCGGGAACTCGAAGACGAACGGGCCCGCGTTGCCGGAGAACGCCTCTTCGTACGCCGGCAGCACTTCTTCGCGAAACGCGCGAGCGTCGAGGTAGCGGGGGTTCTCCGCTCCCGCGCGCGGGCCGTGCCGCGGCAGCTCCGGAAACCGCGGCATCGTGAGCTCCTCCCAGACCTTCGACACGACGGGGAACCCGGCCGGCAGCGCGGCGGCGTAGCGCGTCAGCTGCGCCGCGGTCGGGGGCCGGTAGAACGGGAAGTCGAACTCGACGGTCCGAAACGGCGCAAAGCGCGCGTACTCGCGGAGGCAGTCGACCTTGAACGTCGCCTCACGGTAGCGCTCGTGGTAGACGATCCCTTTCCAGCCTTCGTACGCGAAGCTCGCCGTGCCGAAACGGATCTCCGACACGCCGGAAGTATCTCCCACGTAGAATCGCCCGCGATGATCCCGCTGCGAGGCTCGGCCGAGATCGTGACCCGCCTCGAGCTTTCCGCCGCTCCAACCGTGCTCCTCGTCGACGCGCCGCCCGAGCTCCGGACGCTGATCGCCGCCGCCGTCTCCCCCGAGCAGACGCTTCGCACCGCCGAGGGCCGCACGGTCCGCTCGGTCAAGGAGGCGTTCGACCTCGTTCTCCTCTGGCAGGAGAGCCGCGTCGGCTCGCATGCCGTCTTCGACGCGACCGTCAAGCGTCTCGCTCCCGGCGGCAAGCTCTGGGTCGTGACGGCGCTGCGGAAAGTCTCGGGGCCGCGCACGCCGGCCGTGCACCGGGTCGAGCTGGCGGACCTCGAGAAGGCGTTCGGTCCGAAGGGCCTCGCGCGCGACCGCGAGGCGCGCCTCTCGGCGTGGCACGTCGCGTATCGATTCGCGGCGCGCCCCGACGCCGGCTAGACGCTCACTCGACGTACGGGAAGAAGCGCCCGGAGACCCGGAAGAAACGCCCGCTCGGCGGCTCGACGGTGAGCTGACAGCGGGAAACCTCGATCGTCGTCGAAAAGGAAACGCCCGGAGCGGTCAGGCTGATCGGGTATTTCGTGCCGACCTTCAGCGGCGTGTCGAAGTCGAAACGGACCCCGGTCGGCGAGACCTCGAGAACCTGGCGGGCTTTCTCCCAGCGGATCTTGAGCTCGTACTGTTCCGGCTTGAGCTTCTTGGAGCCCTTGCCGGCCGGGTCTGTCTTCCTCTCTGCCATGGGGTTCGGAGGGGACAGCCTACTCCGTTTCGGTTCGGGTTCCAACGCCGCCGGATTCCGTCACGAGCGGCCGAGCGACCGGGCCATGCGAATCGCCGCGGCCAGGCCCTTCTTCTCGCGGTGGGCGCGGACCCGCGCCTTCTCCGCGGCCTTCAGCCGGCGCATGAACCCCATGTACTGCCCCTGCTGGCGGCGCAGCGCGCGCACTTTCGGGGACAGGCGGCGGCGGATCCGGGAGGACGCGGCCTCGACCTGGCCGACGGCCTTCCCGGCCGCGCGGACTCCCATCGCTTCCAGCGCCGCGAGCCGATGCCGCAGCGCCGCGATTTCGCGGTCGCGGTCCTTCAGGATCTCGCGGACGTGGCGCGCGGCGACCTTGCGCCGGGCGATCAGGGCGTCCAGAACGTATTGGGCCTCTTTCGCGTCGAGTTTCATCGGCACCTCCAAACGGCCGGCGAGTCTACACCAGCCGTCACGCCAGAACGTCCCGCCGGACGAAAACCGCGAAGGCCGCGACCAGCGCCGCCGCCGCCCACGCCGCCAGCACCGCCGCCCCGAAACCCACGGTCAGCCCGGTGATCGGCGGCGGCGAGCCCGAGTAGTAGTCCGGAAGCGGCAAGTTCGTCACGAACAGAAAGCGCTGCGCCTCCCACGTCGAGGCCAGGCGCGGCAGGATCGTCCCCGCGATCAGGGCGGCGAGCATCGTGCCCATGGCCGCTGCGGTCGAGCGCAGCAGGACGCTCGTCAGAAGCGCGATCGCGCCGACACAGAGGGTCGCAAACCAGGCGAGGCCGTAGGCGAGGATCGTGTCCTGCCAGAGCGGGATCGTCCGCACCGCGGCGGGATCCAGCCGCTCTCCCGCCACGCGGAAGCCCGTCAGCACCGGCGCGCCCCAGCCGCCGTAGCCGTAGGCGACACCGCCGAGCAGGTACGCGACGGCGCCGCCGAAGAGAACGGTCAGCGTGATCGCCAGCGTCAGCGCCGCGAGCTTCGACGCGAGCACGCGGGCGCGCCCGACGGGCCGGGTCAGCAGGAGCTTGATCGTCCCCTGCGCGAACTCCGCCGAGACGACGTCGGAGGCGAAGACGATCGCGAGCAGCGGCAGGAGCAGGTAACTCGACGCGTTGGCGAAGCCGCGGGCGAAGAGCGGTCCCGAGACGGCGTCGGGGTCGATGTTCCGGTCGAGGTGGTAGCGCAGCCGGTCGAGCTCGAAGCGCGCCCAGCGCTGCGAGGACGCGGGCATCCGCCCGTCGCGCAGCCAGTTCTGGATGCGCGCCATCCGCTCCTGCGTCTCGACGTGCCAGTCCTTGCCGGCGCGGAAGCGCTCGCGCCCGCGCGACTGCGCGAAGACGATCAAGCCGATGAGCGCGACGAGAATCAGCACGACCACGCGGAACCGGCGCTGCTTCGCGAACTTCAGGATCTCGTTCTCGACGAGACCGGAGAACCTCATACCGTCTCGCCTCCGGTGACGTCGAGGAAGACCTCTTCGAGCGTCGCCAGTGAGCGCTCGACCGCGTACACGTCGACGCCCGCCGCCGCCAGCGCCCGGAGCGCCTCCGGCATCCGCTCCCGCGGGATCCGCGCGTCGACCCGGCCTTCGCCGTCCGCCGCGTCCGCGTCGGCGGCGGCGGCCGCCGTTCCGAACGCCGCGAGGATCTCCGCGGCCCGGGCGGCGGGACGCGCCGTCACCCGCACGCGGTCCGAGGCCACGCGGTCGACCAGGTCGCGCACCGGCCCCGTCGCGAGCGTGCGCCCGCGGTGGATGATCGCGACGCGGTCGCACGTCTGCTCGACCTCGGAGAGCAGATGGCTCGAGACGAAGACCGCGATCCCGCGCTCGGCGGCGAGATGGCGCACGAGCTGGCGGATCTCGCGGATGCCGGCCGGATCGAGGCCGTTGGCCGGCTCATCGAGAATCAGGATGTCGGGGTTGCCGAGCAGCGCCTGCGCGATCCCCAGGCGCTGCCGCATGCCGAGCGAGTACGTCGCGACCCGGTCGTCGAGCCGCTCGGTCAGGGCGACGAGACCGGCGAGCTCCTCGATCCGCCCGGTCGCCCCCGGCGGCAGCATGCGGGAAAAGTGCACCAGGTTCTCGCGGCCGGTCAGGTAACGGTAGAGGTCCGGCGCTTCCACGATGCAGCCCACGTGCTCCATGGCGCGGCGGAAGTCGTGCGCCAGGTCGAGCCCGCGAATCCGCACCCGCCCGGCGTCGGGCCGCGCCAGGCCCACCAGCATGCGGATCGTCGTCGTCTTCCCGGCGCCGTTCGGGCCGAGGAACCCGAAGACCTCGCCCGCGCGGACGTCGAAGGAAACGTCGGAGACCGCGACGCGGCGGCCGAACCGTTTCGTCAGGTGTTCGGCCGAGAGGACGACCTCGGGAGGCGCGGCGGCCGCCGGGGCGAATTCGGCGCTCACCGAATCAACGTATCATCCCCGATCCGATGGCCCGCGGCCTGTCGCGCTTCTGGCTCTGGACCGCCCCGCTCGTGGCGGGAATCGGCGCCGCCGCCGTGTTCGGCGCCGGCTTCGTGCTGGCGCTGCGCGGCGCCGCCGGCAAGCCGCTCGGCACGCCGCCGCCCGAGCCGACCCCGGTCGTGGCGCGCGCCGCCGCCCGCGACGGCGTCTCCCGCATCCTCGTCGTCGGCGACTCGCTCGCCAAAGGGACGGGCGACGACACGGGCAAGGGCTTCGCGGTCAACGTCCTCGAGGCGTTCCGGAAGAAGGGGCCGGCCGAGATCACCAACCTCGCGGTCAACGGCATGGAGTCCTCGGAGGTGCGCGCGCTCGTCGAAACGCCGAACGTCCGCGCGCTCGCGGCACGCGCCGACCTGATCCTCGTTTCGGCGGGCGCCAACGATCTCTCGCACGGCGCCTTCCGCGGCGGCGCCGCGCCGACCGAGCTCGTCGACGCCGTCGCCGATTCGCGCCGGCGCTACGCCGAGAACCTTCGGGCGATCCTGACCGCGCTCCGCGAGGCCAATCCCCGCGCGCGCATCTGCGTCCTCGGGTTCTACGATCCCTTCGGCGACGACAGGGCCGGAGGCCGGCTGGGCGCCTCGGTCGTGCTCGAATGGAACGCGCTCATCGCGGAGACGGCCCTGTCGTTTCCGAACGTCGCCGTCGTGCCGACGTTCGACCTGTTCCAGGGCCGGCCGGACCGCCTCTCCGCCGACCACTACCACCCCAACGCGGCGGCGTACGAGGAGATCGCGAAGCGGATGCTGCAGGTGATCTAGGGAGATCTACCAGAAGCGGCGCAGGCGCGAGACGCCCCGGCCGACGCCGAGCGCGAGCGACGCGTAGGAAGCGATCTTCGACACGCGCGCCGCGAGCGAGTTCTTTCCGAAGAGTTTCCAGCCCGCCATCGCGGCCGCCGCCAGCCCCGACGCCGCCCAGCCGGCGAACCGCCAGCGGTGGCGCAGATCGTTGACCTCGCCGCGCGCGGCGGAAAGGGCCTCGACGAAGTCGGCGCGCTCGACGGCAGCGCGCTGGCGAAGCGCCTCCAGGCGTTCGGGGGCGCCGCTCATTCGGATCCCGCGCGGAAGCGCTCTTCGAGATCGTCCACGGGCCCGGCGGGCGCGCCGCCCGGGCCGTCTTCGTCCTCTTCGACGTCCGGCGCGAGCGCGGCGGACGCGGCTTCCCAGTCGCGCGCGAGCTCGCGGGCGGTCTCCGGAAACTCGGTGGGTCGCACGCGCGTCAGGGCCGAGAAAGCCGCCTTCGCCGCGAGCCCGGCGCCGAGCGCGTAGAGGAGCACGGCCGCGAGGATCCCGAGCACGATGCTGTGGAGAAGCTTGGCGAAGAGGGCCGCGACGAGCGCGGCGCCGAGGAGCAGGGCGCCCACGCCGAGCGCCGCGGCGACGACGACGAACGCGAGGCCGCGCGCCGCGAGGACGGCCTTCGCCGACGCCTCCGCGCGAAAGATCTCGAGGCGCGTCGCCAGGAGCGCCCGCCCCGACGCGGCGACTTCGGCGAGGCGATCGCGCCAGTCCCGCTCGGCGTCCTCGCCCGGCAGCTCCGCCCGTTCGGTGCTCATGGGTCCAAACAGTTTACAGGGTTCGCGCCGGGAAGAGGCCCGGCTCAGCCCGGCGGGATGACCACCCCGTCGTGCCGCCCGGCCCGGCCGGGCTCGAGCGGGGCGATCCGGATCCCCTCGGCCCGGAACCGCTCGTGGATCCGGCGGGCGATGGCGGCCGCGCCCGGCGTGTCGCCGTGGAGGTTCAGTGTGTCCGCGCGCACCGGCACGCGGGCGCCGTCGGCGGCGGTCACGACGCGGTCCCGGGCGATCGAGACGGCCTGCTCGGCGGCCTCGGCCGGGTCGGTGATGAGCGCGCGGGCTTCGCCGCGCGGCACGAGCGTCCCGTCGGGCCGGTAGCGGCGGTCCGCGAATGCCTCCTCGGCCACCGCCAGACCCGCCTCGCGCCCGGCCTCGATGAGCATCGACGCGGCCGCGCCGACGAGCACCAGGCTCGGACGAAAACGCCGCACGCCTTCGGCGATCGCGCGCGCGACGTCCGGAAACTCCGCGCCGCTGTGGTACAGGGCGCCGTGCGGCTTGACGTGCGTGAGCGTGCCGCCGTGCGACCGCACGAAGCCGTCGAGCGCGGCGACCTGGAAGAGCACGAGGTTCTCGACGGCTTCGGCGGGAAGCTCCACGGCCACGCGGCCGAAGTGCTGGCGATCGGGGTATCCCGGATGCGCGCCCACGCGGACGCCCCGCGACAGCGCGAGCGACACCGTCCCGTCCATGACGCTCGGATCCCCCGCGTGCATCCCGCACGCAACGTTGGCCGACGTGACGAACGGCAGGAGCGCCGCGTCGTCCATTCCCTCGCCGACGTCCGCGTTCAGGTCGATGCTCAAGGGACGCTAATCGTACTCCTGCCGGGCACGCCGGGCGTCGTCGACCGTCACGGCCCGAAAGCGCAGCGCGTCCCCCGGCGCCGCCTGGCCGAGGATCGGCAGGTCCGCCGCGATCACGGTCCCGATTTTCGGATAGCCCCCGGTCACCGGGCCGTCGGGACCGAGGACGATCGGCAGCCCGTCGCCCGGCACCTGGATCGAGCCGTAGACCGTTCCCTCCGGGGGAATCTCGGCGGCCAGCGCGTGCTCGAGCCGCTCGCCGTCGAGGCGCACGCCGCGCCGGTCGCTGACCGGCGACACGCGCCACGGCGACTCCAGGAACCGCTCCAGCGTCGCCGCCGGGAAGTGATCGACCTGAGGCCCCGGGACCACCCGCAGCACGATGGGATCGCCCGGCGGGCGCTCGGCTGGAGGCGACACCCCGCCGCGCGACGGCGGATCGGTCCGCGCCGCCAGCACCTCCCCGCGCTCGACCCGCCGCACCGCCTCCCCCGGGAGCCGCGCGTCGACGAACCCGCCGGCGACCGCGAGATACGCGCGCGCGCCGCGCCGGGCGCGCCCGAATCGCAGACGGCTTCCCGGCGGAATGCGAATCGGCCGTCCGAGCGGCGCCGGCTTTCCGTCGACCTCGACCTCGAAGTCGGCGCCCGCGACGGCGACCTCCACGTCCTCGAGCGCCGCGAGCTCCGGGCCGACGAGCGCGGCCTCGAGGGCCGCCGCGCCGGCGTCGTTGCCGAGGAGCGCGTTCGCGTGCGCGAGGGACCGGAGGTCCATCGCGCCGCCGGCCGGCACGCCCGAGGAGCCGAGGCCGTAGCGCGGCGCGCCGAGAACACCCGAGAAGACCCCGGACGATTCGACCCGGAACACCGGCCGCCCCCCCGGCGGACGCTCGCGCACGGGAGGCGCCGGCGCCGGCAGCTCTTCCTCGCGGACCCGGTCGAACCGCACGCGATCCCCGGGCGACAGGAGCGACGGCCGCGCCGCCTCCGGGTCGAAGAGCCGCGCCGGGCTGCGCCCGATCAACCGCCATCCGCCCGGCATCGCCGCCGGGTAGACCCCGGTGTACGGCCCGCCGATCGCCACGGCGCCCGCGGGGACGCGCGGCCGCGGGCTCGGCAGGCGCGGCGCCTGGAGCTGTGAAGGCAGGCCCGCCAGGTACGCGAACCCGGGCGCGAAGCCGACGAACGCCACGCGGTACTCGGCGCCGGCGTGCCGCCGGACGAGCTCCTCCTCGGAGAGCGCCGCGTCGCGCGCGAGCGCGGCGAGGTCGAGAGCGGCGGCGCCCCCGTAGGCGACCGGCAGTCGGATGAGTCGCGGCGTTTCGCCCGCGCCGTCCACGCCCGGGACGCCCCGGGCGATCTCGTCGCGGAGGCGGTTGCCCCCGAGACGCTCGGGGTCGAAGACGACCAGCACGGTTCGCGCACCCGCAATCGCGTCGAGAAGACCCGCGGGCGGCGCCGTCGCGAAGTGCTTCCCGAGCGCGGCCGCCGCGCGGCTGCCCTCCTCGTCCGACGCCTCCGGAAACTCCACGAGGAGCGCGCCGTCGCGCACGTCGCGAACGAGCGCCGCCGGCGTCAGGATCGCCGCCTCCAGAAAAAGTAGGCGGGCACGCCCGTCGCGAGCATCGCGTAGCCCGGCCACGTGCCGCCCGGGTTCCCGGCGAGCAGGAGCGCGATCAGCAAAAGACCCGCCGCGGCATAGAGCAGCGGGAGCCACGGATACGCGGCCGCGCGGTAGGGCCGGGGCCACTCGGGACGACGGCGCCGGAGCGCCACGACCGCCAGCACGAGGCCCACGTAGAGGACGAGGTCCGCCGAGATCACGTACCGGAGCAGCTGGCTGTACGTGCCCGACAGCACCAGAACCCCCGCCCACGCGGCCTGGAGCCACAGCGCGGCCGCGGGAACCCTCGCCGCGTTCAACCGCTCGAGGCCCCGGAAGAAGAGGCCGTCGCGGGCCATCGCGAAGGAGACGCGCGCGCCGGAGAGGACGAGCCCGTTGACGCAGCCGAAGGTCGACACGAGGATCGCCGCGGCCGCGAGCGGCGGCCCCGCGGCCCCGAAGAGCGCCCCGGCCGCCGCCGTGCCGACGCGGTCCTCCGGCGCGTGCTGGATCCCGGCGAAGGGCAAGGCGCGCAGGTAGGCGACGTTGGTCAGCACGTAGAGAACCGCGACGACGAGGCACCCGACGAGCAGCGCGAACGGCAGGTTGCGGCCCGGATCGCGGATCTCTTCGCCCGCAAACGCCACGTTGTTCCACGCCGACTGGGAGAAGAGCGGCCCCACCAGAGCCGCGGCGAAGGCCGCCGTCAGCGCGAAGCCCGACAGCGTCTGCCCCGAGACGCCGCGCGCGTCGAAGAACGCGGGCCCCGGGAAAGCCACACCCGAGCGGCCGAGGACGAGGCCGGCGAGCGCCAACCCGAGGAGCGCCGCCAGCTTCGCCGCCGTGAAAACGTTCTGCGTGCGCGTGCCCGCCTTCAACCCCGTCGCGTTCGAGGCCGTCAGGAGCGCGATGACCGCGAGCGCCACGAGCTGAACGGACGAAAGCGACAGCGGTCCCGCCGCGACCCACGGCGCGCTCGACACGGACGGAACGAGCACGCCGAGAAACCGGGCGAAGGCCACCGCCACCGCGGCGATCGTCCCGGTCTGGATGACGAGGAACATCGCCCAGCCGAAGAGGAATCCCGCGAGCGGACCGTACGCCTCGCGGAAGAAGACGTACTGCCCTCCCGCGCGCGGGAGCATCGCCGCCAGCTCCGCGCACGACGACGCGGCCGCGAGCGTCAGCGCTCCCGCGACGACCCAGGTCAGGAGAAGCCCGCCCGGCGAGCCGAGCAGGCGCGCCGACTCCGCCGAGACGATGAAGATCCCGGAGCCGATCATCGAGCCGACGACGAGCGCCGTGGCGTCGAGCCGCCCGATGCGGCGTTCGAGGCTGGGAGCGGGAGGCGTCGGCGCCACCGTCAGGTCGTCAGTTCGTCCTTCAGCAGGCCCATGCGCACGACGTCGATCGTCTGGCCTTTGCGATACACCTCGGCGCGGAGCACGCCCTCGCGGCGGAACCCGACGCCCTCGTAGCTCTTGAGCGCCGGGGCGTTCGAGGCCTGGACGTCGAGGCGAATCTTGCGCAGGTCCATCTCGTCGAAGGCGAAGCGGCAGAGCGTCCGCACCGCGTCGGCGCCGAAGCCGCGCCCGCGGCAGTCCCGCTCGGCGATGAAGATCCCGAGCGTCGCCGTCCGGTTGTCGCGGTCGATCGCGACGAGCCCGCAGTTGCCGACGTGCCGGTCGTTTTCGGAGAGGCAGATCGCGAAGGTGAGCTCCGAAGGGTCCTGGCCCCGCGTGACGCGCTCGATCCAATCGGCCTCGCGCGAAAGCGACATCGGAAAGCGCTGCGCCAGCGTCGCGATGAGGTCCGCGTCGTTCATCCAGGCGTGGCAGCGCTGGAGGTCGTCCCGCTCGATCGAGCGAAGGTAGACCCTTTGGCCTCGAATCACGGGCAACTCCTTACCCTCCAACGATATCGGAAGCGGCGCCCCATTTCGAGGGGCCGCCGCAACGAACGCGGTGGGTCCGGCGTCTCAAGCGCAAGGAACTTCCCTTCGCGCGGTGCGTAACTCCCCTCGAAGGAAGGTCCGGCGAGGGACCCATGAGCGGAGCGATCCGACGCTTCTTCGCCCGGGAGGATGGCATGTCCAGGCTCTTCAAGACGCTGCTGCTGCTCGTCGTGCTCGTCGCCGCGGCCGCGGGCCTCTACGCCCTGACGCGCTCCGGCAAGGGCGCCGACGGCGATCTCAAGATCGTCACCGTCGAGAAAGGCTCGATCACCGAGAAGGCCCTCGCCGTCGGCCAGATCCAGCCCCGCCAGAAGTTCTCGGTCAAGTCCAAGATCTCCGGCATCGTCAAGCGCTGCATGGTCAACGTCGGCGACCACGTCAGGGCGGGAGACCCGCTCCTCGAGATCGCGCCCGACCCGACGCCTCAGGAGCTGACCGACGTGGACCGCCAGCTCGACTCGACGCGCGCGACCCTCGACCGCGCGAAGGCCGAGTTCGACCGCGCGCAGCAGCTCTCGAAGGACGGCGTCCTGCCCGCCTCCGACCTCGACGTCAAGCGCGAGGCCTACGAGCTCGCCAAGGTCGCCGTGGCCCGGGCCGAGCAATCGCGCGACCTGACGCGCAACGGCAAGATCACGACCGCGACGGTCAACATGGAATCGATCATCCGGGCGCCCGCCGCGGGCACGGTTCTCTCGCGCGCCGTCAACCCCGGCGACCCCGTCGTGCCGCTGACCTCCTACCAGCCGGGCACCGAGCTCGCCGCCGTCGCCGACATGAACGACCTCATCTTCAAGGGCACGGTCGACGAGATCGACGTCGGCAAGCTGCACGCCGGCATGACCGCGCGCATCAAGGTCGGCGCGCTGCCGACCGACGTCGTCACCGGCAAGGTCTCGCGCATCGCGCCCCAGGCCCAGCAGAAGGAAGGCGCCACCCTCTTCGACGTCGAGATCGAGCTGGAACCGACGACGAACATCACGCTGCGCGCCGGCTACTCGGCCAACGCGGACCTGATCATCCGCGAGGTCAAGGACGTGCCGACGATTCCCGAGCGCGTCGTCATCTTCGAGGACGGCGGCAAGAAGACCTTCGTCGAGCTGCCGTCCGCGAATCCCAAGGAAGCCCCCAAGAAGACCGCCGTCAAGCTCGGCGTCTCCGACGGACTCTCGACGCAGGTCGTCGAGGGGCTCGCGATCGGCGCGAAGGTCGTCGAGCGCCCGCCCAAGAAACTGACGTCGGCCGTCGACTGACGCGGAGCCGCGCCGGTTCCATGCTTTCCTTTCGAGACGCCCTGCGCCAGATGTGGCGGGACGTGCGCAGTCAGAAGCTGCGCACGTTCCTGACGGTCTTCGGCATCATCTGGGGAACCGTCTCGGTCACGCTGCTGCTCGCCTTCGGCAAGGGCATGCAGCGCCAGATGGTCGTCAACGCCGCGGGCATCGGCGACGGCATCTGCATCGCCTGGCCGGGCCTGACCTCGATTCCCTTCGAAGGTCTCGGCAAGGGACGCAAGATCCGCGTCAACGAGGACGACGTCGACGCGATCCGCCGGCAGGCGCCGGGCCTGCGCGCGATCTCGAGCGAGTACTCCGACACGATGAAGCTGAACTACGGCACGAAGACGATCGCCGTGGACATCTCCGGCGTCGCCCCCGAGTTCGGCGGGATGCGCAACATCAACCCGCGCGCCGGGAGCCGCTTCATCAACCCGACCGACATGGGCGAGCAGCGCCGCGTTCTCTTCATCGGCTGGAAGCTCGCCGAGCAGGTTTTCGGCAAGGGCGCCGACCCGGTCGGCAAGACGGTGATGCTGAACGGCTCGCCCTTCCTCGTCATCGGGGTCCTCGAGGAGAAGATCCAGCAGTCGAGCTACAGCGGCCGCGACAACGGCAAGGGCTTCATCCCGGGCACCACGTTCCGCGCCCTGACGGGATCGAAGTGGGTCGACAACCTCATCTACCAGCCGGCGGTGATGAAGGACAGCAAGGCGATCACCACCGGCGTCCGGCACGTCCTCGCGGGCCGTCAGCGCTTCGACCCCGACGACAAGGAAGCCTTCTCGGTGTGGGACACGACCGAGGAGTTCGCGTTTCTCGCCACGTTCTTCCTGTCCTTCCGCCTGTTTCTCGGCATCATCGGCTCGTTCACGCTGATCGTCGGCGGCATCGGCGTCTCGAACATCATGAACGTCGTCGTCGAGGAGCGCACCAAGGAGATCGGCATCAAGATGGCGCTCGGCGCGAAGACGCCCTGGATCCTGCGACAGTTCCTGATGGAGACGCTGCTGATCACGGCGATGGGCGGCCTGATCGGCTTCGGCATCTCGATGACCGTGTGCGCGGTCTTTCCGAAGTTCGGCGTCACCCAGTACGTCGGCGACCCGGACGTCTCGCTCGGCGTCGCCCTCCTGACGGCGACCGTGCTCGGCCTGACGGGCCTCGTGGCCGGCTACTTCCCGGCGCGCGGCGCCTCGCGCCTCGACCCCGTCGTCGCGATGAAGCTGTGAAGAAGAACCTCACGCTCGTCGTGCAGCTCTTCCTGCGCTCGGCGCGTCTGCAGAAGAGGCGCGCCACGCTGACGATCGCCGCGCTCGCCTGGGGCACGGTCACGATCCTCCTGCTGCTCGCCTTCGGCGAGGGCCTGAAACGGCAGATGACGTCCAACGAGCAGGCCATGGGAAACAACCTCGCGATCCTCTGGCCCGGCGAGACCACGAAGCCCTACAAAGGGCTGCCGCCGGGGCACAGCATCCGGCCGCGCATCGAGGACGTCGACTTCGCGCGCGACCGCATGCCCGAGCTCGACGCGATGTGGGCGGAGCTGACGTCCTGGCGCACGAACCTGTCCTACGGCAAGAAGACGGTCAACGGGCGGGTGATCGGCACGATCGCGCCCTACGGCAACGCCCGCAAGCACTTCCCCAAGCCGGGCGGCCGCTTCCTGAATCCGGACGACGAGACCGAGAAGCGCCGCGTGGTGTTCCTGGGCAACGAGATGGCCAGGGACATCTTCGGGGAGGAAGACCCGGTCGGGAAATCGCTCCTGATCAACAACTCGCCGTTCACGGTCATCGGCGTCATGCAGCGCAAGCGCCAGTCCTCGACCTACGGCGGACCGGACGCTTCGCACGCGGTGATCCCGCAGTCCACGTTCAAAGCGGTGATCGGCAACGACAAGGTCAACGTCGTCGTCTTTCGCGTCAAGAAAGCCGACGACATGGACTCGGCCCTCGCCCACCTCTCCCAGGTCCTCGGGCCGCGCCTCGGCTTCGATCCGACGGACTCGCACGTCTTCGGCGTCTGGAACACGGTCGAGGGGCAGAAGATGAGCGAGAAGATCCTGACCGGCCTCGAGCTCTTCTTCGGCATCATCG
>DATJXB010000235.1:0-2013 GCA_035500755.1 Thermoanaerobaculia bacterium
GTACGCGCGGGCAATGCCGCCGCCCTTGTGCTGCTTGCTCCGGGCTGCGAGACCGAGGCGGAGGTTCTCCTCCACCGTTAGCTCGCCGAAGATCCGACGTCCCTCCGGGACGAAGGCGACGCCGCTCCGGGCGACATCCTCCGGCCGCCGCCCGACGATCGAACGGCCGTCGAGCCGAACGTCGCCGCCGACCACGGGCGCGGAGCCCATGATCGCGTGCAGCGTCGACGATTTCCCGGCGCCGTTCGGACCGATCAGGCCGACGATCTGGCCGGGCTTCACCTCGAGGGACAGCCCGCGCACGGCGTCTACCGCGCCGTACCGGACCGAGAGGTTCTCCACGGCAAGCGCGCTCATTCCACGTCCTCGGCGGCCGCGCTCTCCCCGAGATAGGCCGCGGCCACGCCGAGGTCGGCACGGATCTCGTCCGGCGTCCCCTCGGCGAGCGTCGCGCCCTGGTCGAGCACGTGGATGCGCTCGCAGACCTCGAGCACGAGAGCGACGTTGTGGTCGACAAGCAGCACTCCCGCGCCGCGGTCGCGCACCGCGTTGACCGCGGTGGCGAAGCGCGGAACCTCCGCCTCGGGCAGGCCGGCGGCGGGCTCGTCCAGCAAGACGTAGCGCGGCTCGGTCGCGAGCGCGCGTGCCACGCCGAGGCGCCGCTCGTCACCATGCGACAGGTCCGACGCCGGACGATCCGCGTAGTCCGCGAGCGCGAGCAGCCCGAGGAGTTCGTTCGCGCGGCGTCTCGCACCTCCGCCCGAGGCACCCACTCCGAGTGCCGAGACCTCGACGTTCTCGCGCACCGTCAGGCCCCGGAACGCGTGGCTGTGCTGGAACGTGCGCGAGAGGCCGTGCCGTCCGCGACGGTGCGCCGACCAGCGCGTCACGTCGCGCTCCTCGAGCATCACGTGCCCGCGGCTCGGCCGGTCGAAGCCGCTGAGAATGTTGACGAGCGTGGACTTCCCGGCGCCGTTCGGTCCGATCAGACCGAGCACCTCGCCGGGACGCAGCGCGAGCGAGACGTCCCTCAACGCCTCGACTCCGGCAAAGGAACGGGAGACGGAGGAGGCCCGGAGCGATGCTCCGGGCCCCGCCGTCTGTGTTTGGGCGACTTCCGTCAAGCCCTACGAGTCCGGGCTGTTCGGAACCTTCTTGGCGCGGATCAGACTCTTCTCGATCGGCACGTTGTTGTTGATCTCGATCACCCTGTACTGGCGACCGAAGACCGTGTGCAGCTTCTTCGAGAAGCTGACCTTGCCCGACAGCGTGTCGACGTTGTGGAACTTCTGCATCACCGCCGCGAGCTTCGAGCCGACGAGCGACCCGTGGGCCCGCTTGATCGCCGTGACGACGCCGTCGATGGCGGCCGGGCCGGTGACGAAGCCCCCGGTGAAGGCCTTGATCTGCGACGCGAGCTTGTTCACTCTCGCGTTCGGATCGTGGCCGAACGCATTCGCGTACGTCACGTACCAGTAGTTCGTGACCTGTGGGTTGAGGCCGCCGACCCAGTACGTCCCGTCACCGGCCCACGAGTTGAGGACCGGCGTCTTGTTCCCTGCCGTCCGCATGCCGGTGATGAACGGACCGAGCGAGCCGTAGGCGCCGGCGGTGACGGTGACGACGACCTTGGCCGGATGCGCGTTGATCCCGGTCACGGCGTTCCCGACGTTGGTACCGCCGAAGACCTGGTCCTGGTAGGTCGTCTCGTAGTTGATCTTGCCGCCGAGCTGCTTGAACCGCGCCTTGAAGGCGGTCACGACGGCCTTGAAGTAGACGATCACGGTGTCTGTGGCGAGGTCCGCCGTCTTCCAGCCGTGATTCCACGCGAGCTGTGCCATCGCCGACCCTTCGTCCTGCGCGACGTTGCCGAAGCTGAAGGCGAGCTTGCCCTTCTTGCCGAACCGCTTCGGCCCCATCTGATCGGTGCCGATGCACGGCGCGACGGTGAGCAGCTTCGCCT
Organism: Thermoanaerobaculia bacterium; assembly: GCA_035500755.1. Classification (GTDB taxonomy): domain Bacteria; phylum Acidobacteriota; class Thermoanaerobaculia; order UBA5066; family Gp7-AA6; genus DAHUXD01. Next base: position 1,964 of record DATJXB010000235.1, read on the forward strand.
GCAGGAACGCCTGGATCGCAGGTGTCGCGTAGTCGACGTCGCACGTGACC
>DATJXB010000236.1:0-31695 GCA_035500755.1 Thermoanaerobaculia bacterium
TAGTCGATGGGCGAAGCGGGCGAGGCGAAGTGGAGCACGGCGTCGAGCGGCCCGTCGACGAAGATGAAGTGGGTGACGTCGTGCCGGACGAAGCGGAAGCGCTTCTCGGCGTCGAGGTGGGCGATGTTGCGCGCTTTCCCCGTCAGGAGGTTGTCCATCGCGATGACCTCGTGGCCTTCGCGCAGCAGCCGGTCGCAGAGGTGGCTGCCCAGGAAACCCGCGCCGCCCGTGACCAGCACTCTCATCGATGTGTCCTCTCCCGTCAACGCCCGACGGCGGTGTACTGCCAGCCCGCGGCCCTCATTTCCTTCGGGTCGTAGACGTTGCGCAGGTCGACCATGACGCGGGCGCGCATCTTCGCGCCGAGCCGCGGCAGGTCGAGCTTGCGGAACTCGTTCCACTCGGTCGCCAGGACGACGAAGTCGGCGCCGGCGGCGCAGTCGTAGGCGTCCGTCGCGAAGTGCACGCGCGGGTGGAGCGCCATCGCGCCGGGCATCGCGGCGGGGTCGAAGGCGCGCACCGCCGCGCCCGCGCGCTCGAGGCCGGCGACGACGGCGAGCGCCGGCGACTCGCGAATGTCGTCCGTCTCGGGCTTGAACGAGAGGCCGAGCACGGCCGCGGTCTTGCCCGGAAGCGGGCCCGCGGCCGACGCGATCTTTTCGACCATGCGGGCCTTCGTCTCGGCGTTGACGCGCATGGTCGCTTCGATGATGCGGAACTCGTAGCCGTGCTGACGCGCGAGGTCGGCCGCCGCCGCCGTGTCCTTGGGGAAGCACGAGCCCCCGAACCCGGGCCCGGGGTGGAGGAACTTCGAGCCGATGCGCTTGTCGAGTCCCATGCCGCGCGCCACGTCGTGGACGTCCGCGCCCATCAGCTCGCACAGCCGGGCGACCTCGTTGATGAAGGAGATCTTGACCGCGAGAAAACCGTTCGAGGCGTACTTGATGAGCTCGGCCGACGCGACGTCGGTGATGACGAACGGCGTCTCGACGAGATAGAGGGGGCTGTAGATCTCCTTCAGGACTTCGACCGCCCGGGCGTCGTTGGCGCCGATGACGACGCGGTCCGGCCGGAGGAAGTCGGAAACGGCCGAGCCCTCGCGGAGAAACTCGGGGTTGGAGACGACCGAGAACTCGTGGCGCCCGTTCTTCTCGCGCAGGATCTGCTCGATCATCCGGCCCGTGCCCGTGGGCACCGTCGACTTCGTCACGACGACCTTGTAGCCGTTCATGTGGAGGGCGATGGCCTCCGCGACCTGGCGCACGAACGTCAGGTCCGGCGAGCCGTCCGCCTTCGGCGGCGTGCCGACGGCGATGAAGATCGCGAGCGCGTCCTCGATCGCCGACTTCAGGTCGGTCGAGAAGCGCAGGCGGCCGGCGCGCTCGTTGCGCGAGACGACGGCCTCGAGACCGGGCTCGTAAATGGGGATCCGGCCCGCCTGGAGCGCGGCGATCTTCTCGGCGTCCTTGTCCACGCAGACGACGTTCATGCCGAAGTCCGCCAGGCAGGCGCCCGTGACGAGACCGACGTATCCGGTACCGACCATGCAGATGTTCATGCGGGCAGTTTCTCCAGCGATCCCCGGTACCAGGCCACGGCGCGCCGGAGGCCCTCCTCGAGCGGAACCCGGGCGCGGAAGCCGAGGAGGCGCTCCGCTTTTTCCACCGACGCGAAGGTGACGGGAACGTCCCCGGGCTGCATCGGGCGCCGGTCGAGCCGGGCCCGGCGCCCCGTGGCCTTCTCGACGGCTGCGACGAGCCCGGCGAGCGTGACGGGATGGGCGCCGCCGAGGTTGACGATCTCGAAGGGGATGGCGCTCTCGAGGGCCGCCTCGACGCCGTCGGCGATGTCGTCGATGTACGTGTAGTCGCGGCGCGAGGAACCGTCGCCGTAGAACGGGATCGGCTCGCCGGCCTCGATCTCCCGGATGAACCGGGCGATCGCCATCTCGGGCCGCTGCCGGGGGCCGTACACCGTGAAGAAGCGCAGGCAAATCGCCGGCAGCCCGTTCAAGTGATGGGCGTTGAAGACCTGGAGCTCGCCCGCGCGCTTGGTGGTCGCGTAGGGGGAGATGGGCTTCTCGATGGGGTCGTCCTCGGCGAAGGGGACCTTCGAATTGATCCCGTAGACCGAGGAGGAAGAGGCGAAGACGAAGCGCGGCCTGCCGTGGGCGGCCGCCGCTTCGAGCAGGTGCCAGGTGGCCACGCAGTTGACCTCTTCGTAGAGGACCGGCTGCGACAGCGACGGCCGCACGCCGGCCCTGGCCGCGAGGTGGAGCACCGCGTCGAAGCCCTCCTCGGCGAACAGGCGGAAGACGAGCGCCCGGTCCCGAATGTCGCCTTCGACCAGCCGGTAGCGCGGGTTTCCGAGGTGCGGCGCCACGTTGGCGCGCTTGGCGAGCGGGTCGTAATAGTCGTTGAAGTCGTCGAGCACGACGACGCGGTCGCCTCTGGCCAGGCGCCGGTCGGCGAGGTGCGAGCCGATGAACCCCGCTCCGCCGGTGACGAGGAGCTTCACTGCGGCGGGGCCGGAGTGGGCGAAGCCGCCGGCAGGGCGGTCTTCGTCCTGACGTAGGAGTCGTACTCCTTCTTGATGCCGGACTTCTGCCGGTCCGCGATCAGCCAGCGCAGGATCGCCGACTCGTTGACGCCGACGACGAGGCGGTTGGCGGCGTCGTAGAGCTCGGGGTCGTTGATGAGCTTCCCGGCGGTGCCGTCGCCCTCGTCGAGCTTCTTCGAGATCGAGTCGAGGTGCCCGGAGAGGTTGCGGAGGTTTCCCGTGAACGCCTTCCCGAATTCCTTGTCGTGCAGGAGGATCGGGATCGCGCCGCTGCCTTTCTCGAGGTTGTCGACGACGCGCGTCAGCCCGGCCGCCGTCAGCGACAGGCTGTCGAGGAGCGCATAGACCTTCTTCTTGCCCTCCGGGTCGGAGAGCAGGGCGGGGATCGCGCCGTTGCCCGTGCGGACCCCTTCCTCGATCTGCGCCAGCAACCCCTTGACCGAGTGGATGGCGCCCGCGAGCGCGTCGCTCGTCTCCTTGCCGTACTTTTCGTCGATCAGGAGCCGGCCGACGAGTCCCTGGCCGCGGTCGACCTTCGCGAGAATCGAGTTGAGCGACTTCAACGTCGCGTTGAAGTTGTTGCCGAGCTGCACGCTCTCCTCGCTGTTGGTCGTGATCGCCCCCAGGAAGCCCTCGCCATTCTCGGTGCGGCCCAGGATGTTCTTGAGCGACTTGGCGATCGCCGACAGGTCGGTCAGCAGGTCGCCGCTGCCCTCGAGCAGCTTCTCGAGGCCGGCGCCCTGAGCCGGCGGGATCTCGCCGCCGATGGGCACCTCCGGCTCGTCGGCCTTGCCGCCTTCGAGCTCGATGTACTTGTCGCCGAGGAGTCCGCGCGTCTTGATCGACGCGCGCGTCGACTTGCGGATCATGGGCGCCCAGCGCTTGACGACGTCGTAGACGACGCGGACCGTGCGGTCGGCCGGGTCGCCCGAGAGGCGGACCTCGATGACGCTCCCGACCACGACCCCGTTCAAGGAGACGTTGTTGCCCGCGATCAGCCCGGCGGCCGAGTCGAAGTGCGTCTCGAAGGGAAACTTGCTCCGGAAGAGGTTGGCTCGCTGTCCGATCATGAAGACCCCGATCATCGTCGCGGCGAGCGCGATGAGGACCACGACCCCCACCCGGAAACGGCGTCTGACCTGTTGCTCTCCGACCACTGTCACACTCCCTTCGGCACCGCTTGAAAGACCCCCGTTCCGCACGGAAAGCCCATGGCCCGAAAATAGTCGCGGAGCACCGGGTGGCCGTTGGTCGTCGCCTCGTCGAACGTGCCGACGAACTGGAAGCGGCCCTGGTGCAGGAAGACGACGCGGGTGGAGACCGTTCGGGCCGTGACGATGTCGTGCGTCACGACGACGGACGTCGTCTGCAGGCGGTGGTTCACGTCCACGATGAGCTGCGCGATCTTTTCGGACGAGACCGGGTCGAGGCCGGTCGTCGGCTCGTCGTAGAGGATGATCTCGGGCTCGAGCGAGATCGAGCGCGCCAGGGCCACGCGCTTGCGCATGCCGCCCGACAGCTCCGAGGGCATCTTTCGCTGGATGCCGGGCAGGCCGACCATCGAGAGCGTCTGCGCGACGATCGCGGCGACCTCCTCGGGCGTCTTGTCGGTGTGCTCGCGAACCGGGAAGGCGATGTTGTCTTCGACGTTCATCGAGTCGAAGAGCGCGCCGCCCTGGAAGAGCATGGCCAGGCGCCGCCGCACCGGCGAGAGCTGCTCCTCCGTGAGCGCCACGATCGACTCGCCGAAGACCTTCACGTCGCCGCTGTCGGGCCGGGTCAGCCCGTTGATGTGCCGCAGCGTGACGCTCTTGCCGGTGCCGGAGGGGCCGAGCACGCAGAGGACCTCGCCCCGCTGGATCTGGAGGTTGACGCCCGCGAGGATGTCGCGGCCCGAGTAGCTCTTCCAGACTTCCTTGAACTCGACGATCACCTCGCCGCGGCGGGCGCGCGCGTCGGGACGCTCGGGAGAAACGGCCGTGGCGCTCATCAGAAGGCCAGGAAGAGCTTCGTCAGGAAGAAGTCGGAAACCAGGATCGAGATGGAGGCGAGCACGACGGTCCGGGTCGTGGACCGGCCGACGGCCGCCGCGCCGCCCTCGACCTGCAGGCCGTTGTAGCAGCCGATGGCCGCGATCTCGAAGCCGAAGAAGAGCGTCTTGCCGAGGCCGCTGAAGATGTCCGAGATGGCCAGCTGCTGCCAGATGCTGGTGATGTAGTCCTGGGCGGTCATGCCGATTTCGAGCACGGCGATGCCGAGCCCGCCGATGATTCCGAGGAGGTCCGCGATCGCGGTCAGGACCGGCATCATGATGACGACGGCCAGCACGCGCGGGACGACCAGCCGGCGCACGGGCGAGATCGCCATCGAGCGCAGCGCGTCGACCTGTTCCGTGACCGTCATCGAGCCGATCTCGGCCGTGATGCCGGAGCCGACGCGGCCGGCGACCATCAGCGCCGTCAGGATCGGGCCGAGCTCGCGGACGAGCGACAGGGAGACGATGCGGCCGATGAACTGCTTGCCGCCGAAGGCTTCGAGCGAGTACGCCGTCTGCAGCGCGAGCACCGCGCCCGTCACGAAGGCCGTGAGTCCCGTGATCGCGAGCGACTTGACGCCGAGCTCGTCCATCTGGCTGACGAGCTCGGTCGAGTAGAACGGCCGGCTGACGCACGCGGTGAAGGTTTCGCCGATCATCTGGAAGAGGCCGCCGATGTACTCGACGGTCTGCGAACCTTTGCGGCCGAAGCGGTCGACGAACCGCAGCCAGCCCAGGTTGCGATAGAAGATCGCTGTTGCGGACGGTTCGGGTGGGGGCATCGAACGGCGCATTCTACGCCCTCCCTCCGTGCCCTGTAAATGCCGGAACGGCCGCGACTTGCGGCTCTGCTACTCTCTCGGCCCGAGTGCGCTTCCTACGGTCGCTCGGCGTTTGGATCGTGATCAGCGCCGCGACCATTCTGTTCGGTCTGCCCGCGATTCCGCTCGCCCTGGTGCCGCCCCGCGGCGAGTGGTTCCTGCGACTCGCCCGCGGGTGGGCGCGGCTGATCCTCGCCGTTTCCGGCGTGCGCGTACGCGTGCTGCACCCCGAACGGCTGTCGGCCGACGCGAGCGCCGTCGTCGCGGCCAACCACGAGAGCTTCTACGACATTCTGGTGCTGCTGGCGGTGCTGCCGATGTCGGTGCGCTTCCTCGCCAAGCGCAACCTCTTCCGGCTGCCGTTTCTCGGGTGGTCGATCGCCGCGGCGGGATTCATCCCGGTGGACCGCGCGACCCGCGGCCGGAGCGTCGCGCTGGTGGACGCCGCGCTCGCGCGTCTGCAGAACGGACGCTCGCTCGTGGTGTTCCCCGAGGAGACGCGCACGCGCACGGGCGACCTCCTGCCGTTCAAGGGGGGCGCGGCCCTCTTCGCGATCAAGTCGGGGCTGCCGCTGCTGCCGCTCGGGCTGTCGGGCACGTTCCGGATCCAGCGGCGCGGCGGCTTCACGATCACGCCCTCGCGCGTCGGGCTCGCGGTGGGTGAGCCGATTCCGGTGCCGGGCGGCCCCGCGCGCGACCGCGCGGCGCTGACGGAGGAGCTTCGCCGCCGCGTGGCCGCGCTGCGCGAGGAGGCGGCGGCCGGCATAGAATCGGCCGGGGAGGGTCCATGAGCGCCACGGCGGAGCTGACCGAAGAGAAGGTTCTCGACGTCCTGAAGACCGTGAGGTTTCCGGGGCTGTCCCGGGACATCGTCTCGTTCGGCTTCGTCAAGGACCTGACCGTCGGCGGCGGCAACGTCGCGATGCGCCTGGAGATCACGACCGAGTCGCCGGCGGCCGCCGAGGAGATCCGGCGCGACGCGACGGAGAAACTGCGGAGCGTCCCGGGCGTCCACGCCGTGACGATCCGGCTCGACGTCAAGCCGCCCGCGCCCGCGGCCGCCCGCCCCGCCGCGGCGGCGCCGGCCAGCGCGACCCTCCGCGACGTCCGGTTCACGGTGGCCGTGGCGTCGGGCAAAGGCGGCGTCGGCAAGTCCACGGTGGCCGCCAACCTCGCCCTCGCTCTCGAGCGGGTCGGCCGGCGCGTCGGCCTGATGGACTCGGACATCTACGGCCCGTCGCAGCAGATGATGATGGGGATCGCCGAGAAGCCGTACGTCAACGAAGCGAACCAGATCGTCCCGGTCGAGCGCTACGGCGTGCGCGTGATGTCGCTCGGCTTCCTGATGGACGTGGACCAGCCCGTCATCTGGCGCGGCCCCATGGTGATGAAAGCGGTCGAGCAGTTCCTCCAGGACGTGGCCTGGGGCTCGCTCGACTACCTCGTCATCGACCTGCCGCCCGGGACCGGCGACGCGCAGCTGACGCTGACCCAGAAGATCCACCTCTCCGGCGCGGTCATCGTCACGACGCCGCAGGACGTGTCCCTCATCGACGCCCGCAAGGGCCTGGCGATGTTCCAGAAGGTCAACGTGCCCGTGCTCGGGATCGTCGAGAACATGTCGTACTACACGTGCCCGCAGTGCGGCCACCGCGACGAGATCTTCAAGCACGGCGGCGGCCGCCGCACGGCCGACGAGCTCCACGTCCCGTTTCTCGGCGAGATCCCGCTCGACCCCAAGGTCGCCGAGGGCGGCGACGCCGGGCGCCCGATCGTCGCGGCCGACCCGAAGTCGGCGGTTTCGGAAGCGTATCTGCGCCTGGCCGAGGGAATCGCGCGCCGCCTGGAAGGCGCCGCCAACTAGCGAAACGGAGCGGACCGGCCATGGCCGCCTCGATCGAGCTCGCGAAGACCGACATCACGCGGATGCGCGTGGACGCGATCGTCAACGCGGCCAACGAGGCGCTGCAGCTCGGCTCCGGGGTGGCCGGGGCGATCCGCCAGCACGGCGGGCCCACGATCCAGGAGGAGTGCGATCAGATCGGCACGTGCGCCGTCGGCCAGGCCGTCGTGACCAGGGCGGGGAAGCTCTCGGCGAAGTGGGTCATTCACGCCGTCGGCCCGGTCTGGAAGGGCGGCACCTTCGGCGAAGAGATGCTGCTGGCCTCGGCGGTGCTGCAGGCGCTGCGGCGCGGCGAGGACATCGGCGCGACCTCCGTCGCGGTCCCGGCGATTTCGACCGGCGTCTTCGGTTTTCCGCTCGAGCTCGCGGCCGAGATCTCCGTCGCTGCGGCGCGCTCCTTTGCGCCCTCGGCCGAGTACGTCCAGAAGATCGTCTTCTGCCTGATGGACGACGACGCCCACGAGGCGTTCAAGAAGGCCCTGGGCAACGCGGCGTGACGGCCGGCCGAGTGCGGCGGCGCCGCGGCGTCGCGTAGCCCGCGTGGTCGCCGCGGTCTTCCTGCTCGTCGCCGTCCGGGCCCTCGCCGCGCCGTCGGCCGAAGACGTGGCGCGGCTCCAGGCGGCCCGCAACGTCGGCCTCGCCGCTCTCGAAGAGGGAAACCTCGCCGAAGCCTCGAAACGGTTCGAGACGGTGCGGCGCCTCGCGCCGGGCGACCCCCTCGGTTGGGCCGACGGGGCCGTCGCCGCGATGCGGCAGAAGGATCCGGCCCGCGCCGAGAAACTCCTCGCCGAGGCGCTCCGGATCGCGCCCGGCGACGCGCGGGTCCTCGCCCTGGAGGGCGCGCGGCGGGAGCTCGCGGGCGACCGCGCGGGGGCGATCGTCGAGTACGAGAAGGCCGCCGCCGCGGCCCCCGGCGACGTGGCCTCGCGCTGGGCCGCCGCGCGGCTTTCGGCGGAGGCCGGAGACGCGGCCGGGCGCGCCGCGGCGATCCGCGACCTCGGCGCGGCGCTGGCGGTCGCGCCGGCCAACGTGTTTCTCCTCGCGCGCCTGGCCGAGATCGCTCGCGAGAACGGAGACACGGCTCGCGCGCTCGCGGCGTCGGACCGTCTCGCCGCTCTCGTCGCGGGCGAGCCCAAGCTCGACGCGGCGCTCGCCGAGGGTCGGAAGGCCCTCGAGGCGGGCGACGCGCGCACGGCGTCGCTCAAGTATCGCGTGGCCGAGAACATCCTCCGCACGACACCGCGCTATCAGCAGGCCCGCCACGACGTCGAGCCGGGCGTCGTCGGGCTGCCGCTCGAGGACTGGGGGCCGGCGCTCGCCGCGGCGGTCCGCTCGCGGGCGGGCGCGCCCGTGCCTGTCCGCTTCGCGCCCAGGGCCGATGCCGCGCTCGACGCGCTCTCGGGCGTCGCCGCGATCCGGGCGGCCGGCAAGGACGCGCGCGACCTCGCCCTCGCCGGACCGGCGGGTCTGCGACTGGCCACCCATGGAGCCGACGGCTATCGCGTTTCCGCGCCGCTGCCGGATTCGCGCTCTGCCGACGTGGCGGTCGCCGACGTCACCAACTCCGGTTCCCTCGACCTCGTGACGCCGGGAGCTCTGTGGGTGCGGGAAGGGGAGTCGTTCCGCCGGTTGCCGATCGCCGCCGGAGACCGCGTCGTGCCTCTCGACGTGGACTCGGACGGCGATCTCGACCTCTACGTGTCTTCGAAGACGGGCGACCACCTCCTGCGCAACAACCTCGATGGCACATGGACCGACGTCACCGCGGCGGCGGGCCTGCCCGCCGGCCTCTCCTCGCTGCTCGCGGTGGCGGCCGATTTCGACCGCGACGGCGACGTGGATCTGCTCCTGGCGAAGCCCGAGGGAGGCTTCGCGTTGTACGACAACCTCCGCGGTGGGCGGCTCGCGGCGCGCGAAGCGAATCTGCCCAAGAGCGGCGCCGTGGCGGCCGCCGTCGCGGGCGACGTCGACGGCGACGGCCGCCTCGACCTCGTCTGGGCATCGGGAGGACGCGCCTTCGTGGCCTTGAACCGCGGCGACGGCACGTTCCTCGCGCCGGAGCCGGTCGGCCCGGCGGCCTCGGTCCTCCTCTTCGACTACGACAACGACGGGTTCCTCGACCTCTTTCTGGCGAACCCCGGAGGGCCGTCGGCGCTCTACCGCAACGACGGCGCGGGACGGTTCGCGCCGGCCGACGTCGGCGCGCTGCCGGCCGCGCGCGAGGCCGAGGCGCTCGACGTCGACGGCGACGGAGACGTGGATCTCGCCCTGGTGACGCCCGCGGGAGCGGTCACGATCTACGAGAACCTCGGCGGCAACGCCAACGGCTGGCTCGACGTCGCCCTCGAGGGGTTGCCGACGGGCTCGGCGAAGGTCAATCGCCTCGGCTACGGCTCCGAGATCGAGGCGAAGGCGGCCGACCTCTACGTCTATCGCGTCGCCTCGCGAGCCGTGACGCGGCTCGGTCTCGGCGCGCGGCGCCGCGCCGACGTCCTCCGCATCGTCTGGACCAACGGCGTTCCGCAGAACGCGCTCGACCCGGCGCCGCGGACGCTCGTGCACGAGGTGCAGCAGCTCAAGGGCTCGTGCCCGTTTCTCTACGCGTACGACGGCGTGCGCTGGCGCTTCGTGACCGACGTCCTCGGCCGCGCGCCCGCCGGCCTCCTCTACGACGGCGTCCACCAGGCGGCCGCCGACACGCTCGAGTGGCTCGTGGTGCCGGGCGCGTGGCTCGCGCCGGACGGCGGGACGCTGACGCTCGACTTCACCGAGGAGCTCTGGGAGACGGCGTATCTCGACGCGGCGGCGCTCCTGGCCGCGGACCATCCGGCCGGCGCGGGGCTCGTGACGAACGAGAAAATGGTGCCGCCGCCCTTCCCGAAGAAAGAGATCTTCACGGTGACCCGGCCGCGCACGCCGCGCGCGACGGACGAGACGGGGCGCGACCGCACCGCCGAGATCGCCGAGGAGGACGGCGTCTACCTCGCCGGCTTCGAGCCGACGCGCTACCAGGGGCTCGTCGCCCCCCACGCGCTCGTGCTCGAGCTGCCGGAAGCGCGGGCCGGCGGTCAGGTCATGCTCTACCTGACGGGCTGGATCTTCTATGCCGACACCTCCATCAACGTGTCGCTCTCGCAGCGCCGCGACCTCCGGCCCGAGCCGCCCGTGCTCGAGATCCCGGACGGGCGCGGCGGGTGGAAGGTCGGCATCGCGGCCCTCGGCTATCCCGCGGGCAAGACCAAGACGATGCCCGTCGACCTGACCGGCGTCCTCGATCCGAAGGACCCCCGGGTCCGCATTCGGACGAACTTCGCGATTTCCTGGGACCGCATCGTCTACACGGTGGACGATCCGCCGGCTCCGGTACGCCTGACGCCGGTCCCGCTTTCGTCGGCCGAGCTCTTCTTCCGCGGGTTTTCGCGGATGCGCCGCGAGTCGCCGGACGGCCCGCAGGTCTTCGTGCACGACGACGTCTCCCGAGAGCCGCGCTGGGCGGACATGAGCGGCCTCTACACGCGGTTCGGGGACGTGCGCGAGCTCCTCGCGACCGCGGACGACCGCTACGTCGTCCTGAAGGGCGGCGACGCGGTGCGGCTGCGCTTCGACCCGGCGGATCTCCCGCCGCTTCCCGAGGGATGGGTCCGCGACTACGTCGTCCAATTCGACGGCTGGGACAAGGACGCCGACAAGAACACGGTCGCCGGGCAGACGGTCGAGCCGCTGCCGTTCCACGGCATGGACGACGCGCGGTACGGCGAGCTCGCGTTTCCGGACGGCGAGGCGCACCGCGAGTTCGTTCGGACCTACCTGACGCGGCGCGGGGGGCCGGAGGAGTTCGTCGACGCGGTCCGCGACGAACCGAAGGCCCACGACCCGAAATCGGAATGAAGCGCGCCTCGCTTCTCCTCGCCGTCCTCGCCCTCGGCGCCGCCGCGGCGCCGGGCGTGTTCCGCGACGCGACGAAGGCGTCCGGCGTGTCGATGCGCGTCCAGGGCGACCTGATGCGCCTGAAGCTCATTCCGACGATGATCGGCGGCTGCGCCGTCGGGGACTTCGACGGGGACGGCCGGCCCGATCTCTACGTCACGAACTCGATCCCCCGGTGGGGCAAGGCCAACGCGGCCTCCTGCGGGCGCCTCTACCGCAACGTCGGCGGCGGCCGGTTCGAGGACGTCACCGGGAAATCGGGCATCCACGCCTGCGGCCTCGGCATGGGCGCCTTCTGGGCGGACCTCGACGGCGACGGGAAGCTCGACCTCTACCTGACCAACGTCGGGCCGAACGCCGTCTGGTGGAACCGCGGCGACGGGACGTTCGAGGAAGGGAAGGAGACCGGTCTCGAGGACCCGCTCTTCTCGGTTGGCGCGGCGTTTCTCGACTACGACGGCGACGGCCGGCTCGACGTCGCCGTGGCGAACTATCTCGACTCCACGCCCGAGTGGGAGGCGGCGCAGCCGCAGTTTCAGCTCCGGGTCCCGGAGGACTACGTCGGACAGCCGTCGCACCTCTTTCGAAACCTCGGCGGCCGGAAATTCGAAAACGTCACGGAGGAGGCGGGGCTCGCCCTGCCGCCCGTCCAGACGAAGACGCTCGGCATCGCCGTGCTCGACTACGACGGCGACGGCCGCGAGGACCTCTACTTCGTCAACGACCGCGTCGCGAACCACCTCTTCCGCAACCGGGGAGACGGAACCTTCGAGGAGACGACGGCCGAGACCGGCGCCGGCGTCCTCGGCGATCGCCCGCGCGCGGGAATGGGCGTCGCCGTCGGCGACCCCTTCGGCGACGAGCGCGAGAGCCTCTTCGTGACCAACTTCGGTGCCGAGCCCAACAGCCTCTACAAGAACGTCGAGGGCGTGCTCTTCGAGGACGCGGGCGGCCCCGCGGGAGTCGCGGCGGCCGGCCTGCCGTTCGTCCGGTGGGGGACCCACTTCGCCGACTTCGACAACGACGGCTGGCCCGATCTCTACGTCGTCGGCGGCCACCTCGCGCCGCGCCTGCCGCGGATTCTCGGCCACTACAAGAGCGGCGGCGTCGCCTACGTCGAGGCCGGCGACTCCGCCTATGCCCAGAAGGCCGTGCTGCTCCACAACCTCGGCAACGGCCGTTTCGCCGAGTGGGACTCCGGGGACCTCGGGCGGCAGCGGATGGTCGCCCGGGGAACGGCCGTCGCGGATCTGCGCGGCGAGGGAGCGCTCGACCTCGTCGTCGTGGACCTCGACGGTCCCGTGCGGATCTTCGAGAACGAGATCGGGGAGAAGCAGAGCTGGATCGCGGTCGAGCCCGCTTCGGGTCCGGACGGGAAGACGGTGCTCGGCACGCGCGTCGCGGTCACGTCCGGCGGACGCACGCAGGCCCAGACGTACCGGGTGTCGCCGTCGTACGCCTCCGGGTCCCTCGTCCCGCTCCACTTCGGGCTCGGCGCCGCGGATGTCGCGGCGAGCGTCGCGGTCCGCTGGCCCGGCGGGACGACGCAGACCTTCCACGACGTCGCGGCGCGGAAGGCCTACCGGCTCCGCCCGGGCGGCGAGCTCGAGCCTCTCGGGGCTATGATCGCGCCGCCCCCATGATCCCCATCGGCGACGACAACTCGGACCGGCGTTCGGCGCCGGTCGTGACCTGGCTGCTCATCGCGGCCAACGTTCTCGTCTTCGCCGCGTTCCAGGGGTTCGGCGCGAACCAGCGCTTCACGCTGGCGTACGCCGCCGTGCCGGCCGAGATCATTTCCGGGCACGACATCGCGCAGAGCGTGCCGATCCGAGACCCGTACGGACGCACGGTCGCCACCGTGGATCTCGAGCCGACGCCGATCCCCGTGTACCTGACCCTGCTGACGGCAATGTTCCTGCACGGAGGGTTCGCGCACCTCTTCGGGAACATGCTCTACCTCTGGATCTTCGGCGACAACGTCGAGGACGCTCTGGGCCACGGCCGGTATCTGGCGTTCTACCTCGTCACGGGAATCGTGGCGGGCCTGGCGCACGTCTTCGTGACGGCGGTCTCCGGCGCGAACCCGCTCATCCCGTCGCTCGGCGCCTCGGGCGCAATCTCCGGCGTGCTCGGCGGCTACCTCGTGCTGTTCCCGCGGCGGCGCGTCCGGGTCATCTTCTTCTACCAGGTGATGGAGGTCCCGGCGCTGATCGTGATCGGGTTGTGGTTCGTTTTCCAGCTCTTCAGCGGCGCGGGCTCGCTCGGGTCGAGCGGCGGCGGCGTCGCGTACGGGGCGCACGTGGGAGGGTTTGCGGCGGGCTTCCTCCTGGTACGGCTCTTCGCGCCGCGCCCTCCGACCTACCGCTTCGCCTGAGGCGCCCTCAGGACGAGGGAGGAAGCGTCTTCTCCAGGACCTTCTGCGTCTTGATCTCCCGGAAGCCCTCGCGCCGGTAGAACGCGTGCGCCCGCTCCCGGATCACGTTCGAGCGCACGCGCACCGCGCGGCAGCCCTGCGCGGCCGCCCAGTCGAGTGCGGCGTGGACCAGGGCGCTGCCGAGCCCCCGGCCCCGCATCTCCGGGTCGACGACGAGCCCCGCGATCTCGGCGGTCTTCGGCGTCTCGAAGATTCGCGGCAGGCTGACCTGGATCCAGCCCTCGACGCGGCCGCCCGGCGCGGCCACGAGAATGGCGTGATCCGGGTGTTCGGCGAGCGCGGCGAGGCGCGCGGCCGCCTCCCCGGGCGTCATGGGGTAACCGAGCTCCGTCGAGAGCGCGGCCAGGCGCGGGCAGTCCGGCGCGGCCGCGCGGCGGATTTCGCTCATCGGCCGGGGGGCGTCCCGCCGGCGCCGCTCGCGCGGACCGGCGGTTCGCCGAGTCCGGTGCCGAGCTCGAGGAGCCAACCGCCGGTGGGAGTCGCGGGGTAGGTGCTGACGCCGAGGACGACGTCGGCCCCCTCGGGGGCGCGCAGCGTCTCGACCGTGTCGCCGTAGGCGTCGACGATCGTTCCGAGAACGGTGCCCTCGCGGACGCGGTCGCAGGGCTTCACGGCGGCCTCGAAGAATCCGCCGCGAGCGTTCGTCACGATGCGGTAGCCCGTGATCGTGGCGTAGGCCGCGGAAAGGCCGGGGGCCGCGGGGAGCACGCCGATCCGGCGCAGAAGGTTCGAGATGGCCCCGCTCTGGAGCCGGAGGTCTCCAGGATCGAGCGGCTGGCCGCCCCCGACCTCGAGGAGAAACGCCGGAATGCCCTCGCCGCTGAACGTCGTCACGGCGTCGTGCGCGAAGACCTTCTGCGTGTCGCGCCAGAGGAGCGAGACGCCGAAGGAGCGCGCGAGGTCGTCGTCGCGCGCCTCCGGAACGGTTCCCGTCGGCGAGTAGAAGACGAACGGGCACTGCCGGAAGCGGTCGCCGCCCGTGTGGAGGTCGACGAAGGCGTCGGCGACGCGGCGCACCTCGGCGGTCACGGCGGCCGCGAGGCGCTCGGTCGCGAAACGGTCGCGGCCGGGGAAGACGTCGCCCATGTCCGCGAGGTCGTCGAGCGTCGGGTTGACGCGCTGGAGCCCGCGGAAGGCCGGGGGGTTCGTGATCATCACGGCCACCACCGCGCCCGACATCGTCGCCGGATCGAGCCCGCGCACCAGATCCTGGAGCGCGCGGACGCCGCCGTACTCGTCGCCGTGCGTGGCGGCCTCGACCCAGACGACGGGGCCCGGCCGTGTCCCGCTGACGATCGTGAAGGGGAGAGCGACCGGCGACCCGTCGGCGGCCTCCGCGGCGGTCAGCGAGCCGCGGACCGCCCGGCCGGGAACGCCGCGCGTCGCACCGACGGAGATCGGCCACTCCTTCGGCAACGCGGCCGCGAGGCTCGCGAGGCCGGCGAAGGCCGCGGTTGCCAGGACGAACGCGCGCGTCCGGTTCGCCCCCCTCACGGGACCGCTCCCTGGGCGACCGTCAGGCGCGAGCCGCCGGGGACGTCTTTCAGCGTCTGCGTGGCGCCGTCGGGCCAGCGGATTTCGATGGTGTCGAGCTTCGCCGCGTCGCCGAGCCCGAACGTCAGCGTCTTCTCCGACGCCGACAGGTACGACTGGCCGCCGGAGACCTGCTGCGTCAGGGTGCGGCCGCCCGCCGTCGCCGAGACCCGCGCGCCGACGGCGTCGCGGTTGGACTTCCCGGAACCGACCAGGCGCAGGCGAACGCTGCGATTCGGGGCGTTCGTCGGGTTCAAGTAGACGTGGGCGGGGCCGCCGTTTTCGACGATCACGAGGTCGAGGTCGCCGTCGCCGTCGAGGTCGGCGTAGGCGGCGCCGCGGGCGACGAGCGCCTTCGCGAGATCGCCGGAGCGCTCGCCGAGCGGGACGAAGCGCCCGCCGCCGGCGTTGCGGTAGAGAACGGGGGCCTGCCGGTAGGTCACGTCCTTCTGGACCTCCTGCACGGTCGGCTCGACGTGGCCGTTGGCGAGGAGCAGATCCATGCGGCCGTCGAGATCCGCGTCGAAGAAAAGGACGCCGAACGTCAGATCGAGCAGCGACGTCGGGCCCACGCCGCTCTTCGGCGACTCGTCGAGAAAGACTTCGCCCGCCTCGGTGCGGTAGAGCGACTTCGGCTCGTTCGAGAAGTTGCCGATGGCGACGGAAAACCCCTTGCCGTTGACCGTGTCCGCCCACGCCGCGCCCATCGCGCCGCGCGCCCGGCCGGCCTCGTCGACGGCGACGCCCATCGGGATGGCGACGTCCTCGAACGTGCCGTCGCCCTTGTTGTGGAAAAGGTTGTTCGGCGCGGTGTCGTTGGCGACGAGGAGGTCCACACGGCCGTCGCCGTCGTAGTCCCAGGGCGCGACGCCGAGCGCCTTCTGGTTGGGGTCGTAGACCCCGGCCTGCTTCGTGACGTCCTCGAAGCGGCCGTTGCCGAGGTTGCGGTAGAGGTGCGACGACGTGCCCGGGTAGCGCTCGGGCGTGCAGTACGACTTGGTCTTCCCGTCGAGCGTGCAGAAGAGGTCTTTCTCCGGGCTCCAGTCCACGTAGCGGCCCACGTAGAGGTCGAGCCGGCCGTCGCCGTCGAAGTCGAGCCACGCCGACGACGTGCCCCAGCCCGCGTCGGCGACGCCGGCCTTCTTCGCCACGTCCTCGAAGCGGCCGCCGAGGTTGTGGAACAGGTGGTTGCCGCCGAGCGCCGTGACGTAGACGTCGTCCCGGCCGTCGTTGTCGTAGTCGGCGACCGAGGCGCCCATCCCATCGAAAACCTTCTCGAGGCCGGCCTCGCGCGTGACGTCGCGGAAGTGGGGCAGGCCGTCGGCGCCGACGCCTTCGTTGCGGAAGAGCGCGAGCGAGGACTTCTGGCCGGCGGCGCGCGGATCGCCCGGCCAGTACGCCCCCGAGACGAAGAGCAGGTCCGGTTTCCCGTCGCCGTCGTAGTCGAGGACGGCGACGCCGCCCCCCATCGTCTCCGGCATCCACTTCTTGCCGGCCGCGCCGTTGACGTGGGTGAAGACGACGCCGACCTCCGGCGTTTTCTCGGCGTAGGCGATCGCCGGAGGCGGCGTCGGAACCGGCGTCGGCGGCGGGACGGACGCCGCCGGCTCCGGGCGCCGGCAGGCGGACGCGAGCGCGAGCGCGAGCGCAAAGGCGAGGAGACCGCAGGCCGTGGCGAGACGCCGCATGGGCGGCGGGATCTTATCCCGCGGCCTAAGGAGCCGACGGGGCGCGCGTCGACGTCGACGGGCGATCGGCCGAGGCCGTCGCGTAGGACCACTGCGCGGCTTCGGCGGGGACCGGCGGGTGCGCCTTCGTCAGGTACGCGCCGTCGGACACGTAGCCCTTCGGCCCGATCGAGGCGACCCACGGCGCGGGCTCGGCCGCGGGAGGCTCCGCCTCGGCGTGCACGTGAATCGCCAACGACTCGCGGTTCGCCCACGGGTTCTTCAGGCGGTACTCGCCGGCGATCGCGCGGATCGACTCGTCGTCCTTGTAGCGCCGGTACAGCGCGTCCTCGAGGTCCGCGTTCCTGCGGTCGCCCATCGCGCGGTAGACGCGCATCAGGTTGTAATGCGCGTTCAAGTCTTCGGGGTCGATCGAGAGCGTCCGGCCGTAGGCCGCGACCGCCTCGGGGAACTTGCCCGCGAGCCAGTAGACGAGGCCGAGGTTGTTCCAGGCCACGCGGTCGATCGGGAACTTCTCGAGGACCGCCTTCAGGTCCTTCTCCGCGTCGTCGAGCCGTCCTTCGTCCTTGGCCACGGTCGCCCGGAAGAACGCCGTCTTGCCCCAGCCGGGCCGGCGCTTTTCCGCTTCGGCGAGCGACGCCTTCGCGTCGGCGAGACGCCCCTCGGCGATCTCGGCGCGCGCGCGGTTGAGCGGCCCGTCGGGCGCGTCGGGAGCGAGCTCGGCGACTCTGGTCCAGGCGTGCGCGGCGCCTTTCAGGTCGCCCTGCTGGAAGAGGCCGATGCCGTAGTCGTTCCAGCGGAGCCACAGGGGATCGGGGTTGCCGCGGGGTTTGGGATCGACCGGCGGGCCCCCCCTCACCCCCGTCCCCTCGCCCGGCGGGAGAGGGGAATCCTTCGCGCCCGCGAGGCTCAAGCGCCGCCGATCGGAGGCGAGCGTCGTCACCGGCAGCGACGGATGCGCGGCGCCCAGGGAGAACGTCGTGTAGTCGCGCGAGAACTTGCGGTAGTGGGTCCCGGCCGAGAGCGTGACCGGCCCGGCCGCGTCCTCGGGAACCTTCAGGCGGTAGTGCACGACGCGGGCGGCGCCCGGCCCGATGCCGTTGTTGTAGAGCGGCACGCGGATGTCCTGCGGCTGGCGGCGGTCCATGTGCCCGCCGTTTTCGTCGATGACGAGGGTCGAGAGCCGGTCGGCGGCGGCGTCGAGGCGGCCGTCTTCGCCGAGGACGCCGCTCGCGAAGAAACGCCGCCCGCCGGCCTCGGCTTCGAGCGAGACCCACGTCTCGTTCGAGTCGGCGGTGCCGTTGGTGTACGGATGGCCGACGCCGCGCGTGCGGACGACGACCTCGACGTCGATCGTTTCCCCCGGCCGGACGGCGACCGGCTCGTCGCCCAGGACGACGAGGGCGTCGCCCCGGCGGATCGCGAAGAGGTCGACCGTGAGCACCTTGTTCTGCAGGAACGTCTCGATCGTCTGCTGCGTGGCCTTGTCGCCGCGGATGAACGGGAGCGCCGTGTTGGCAGCGGGGAAGACGTGGTCGTGGAGGAACCCTTTCTTGTTGCCGAACTCGTCGGACCGGAAGTCCGGCAGATGGCAATCGCGGCACGCCTTCGGTTTCGGCGGATCGTAGAAGGAGCGCACGGCGCGGCCCGAGACGCCCGAGTCGTACCAGCCGTCGTAGTGGTCCTGGCCGCGCATCCAGCGGTAGTCGTTCAGCGCGGGGATCAAACCGACCTTGTGGCACGTCGAGCAGAACTCGGGGCTCCGCATGAACGGTTTCAGGAAGGTCTTGCGGTGGAGCGACGGCTCCATGCGGATGAGGAGCCGGTTGACGGCCTTCAGGGCGGGGACGTTCGAGAACGCGAAGGGGTACTGCTTCGACTCCTCGATCACGTACGCGCCGTTGCCCTTGACGTCTTTGACCTCGGCGATCGAGTGGCAGGACATGCACGTCAGTCCCTGCTGGGCTTCCCACGAGTCATAGGAGAAGGAGGCCTGGGTCGCCTTGCCCATCTGGCCGGTGAAGAGCACGACCGGGTCGTGGCACCCGGAGCACCACTTCGTGCGCTCGCGGCCGACCTGGTCGGCCATCAGCTCGACGCTCTTTCGGTAGAACGGGTTGTTGAACGACGAGAAGCGGTGCGCCGAGCGCTCCCACTGGTGAAACGAGTCCGGGTGGCACTGCCGGCAGTAGGCGTTGTCGGCGAGCTTCTTGCCGTCGAGCAACCCCTGGTCGAACGTCTCGCTGGCGGACGGGTAGAAGACGGTGTCGCCCGCGACGTTGACGATCCGCTTCGGCGGCTTCTCGAGCCTGCCGACGGCGGCCATCGTCGCGAGAAAGACCGCGACGGCGCCGCCCCAGGCGAAGAGCCGGCGGAACTGGAGCTTGTGGACGTGCGCGCGGCGGTGGAGGATGAACGCGACGAGCGCGAGCGGCACGGCCGCCACGTGGGCCAGCCAGACGGCGCGGTTGTTCAGCGTCGCGCCGCGGAACGTCATGAAGACGCCCGTCGTCACGCAGACGACGGCGAGCGTCACGATCGCCAGACCCGCGAACTTCGCCCGCTTGTTCCACATCCGGATCATGCGTCGGGCGTGGGTGAGCGCGAAGACGAAGAACGGCACCGCGATCAGCGAGCCGAGCGCGAGGTGCAGGAGCAGCATCGCGTAGAAGAAGCTCGTGTCCCGCGTGAAGGCGGCGAGGTAGATGGAGTTCGCCGCGATCAGCCCGAGCGGGACGAGCAGGACCCGATAGAGGCGCCGCTGCCAGGGCGCAAGGACGCCGGCGGGCCGCGACGGCGAGGGGGTCGCGCTCATGCGGACATTGTAGTGCGGGGGTCTCGCCGCGGCGCCGTGGTGCCGCAGCGATCGGCTATCTTTGCGCCATGCGTGCCGTCATCGCCGACAGCCACGTCGGGCGCCAGGCCGGGGACGAAGGGCCGTTCCTGCAGGCGCTCGAGACGGCGCGCCGCCGCGGCGCCACGGCCATCACGCTGCTCGGCGACGTCTTCCACTTCTTCATCGCGCATCGGAAGTTCGAGACGCCGGCAATCGCCCGGTTTCTGGAGACGGCCCGGGCGCTTCGCGACGCCGGGACGCCGATCACGTACGTCGAGGGCAATCGCGACTTCTTCCTGCGCGGCTCCTACGCGGAGGGCGCCTTTCGCGAGGTCTGCGACGAGGAGACGTTCGTCGAGGGAGGGCGGCGCTTTCTCGCGACGCACGGGGACCTCCTCAACGACCGGGACCACGCCTACCGGTTCTGGCGGTTCCTGTCGAAGAACCGCGCCTCACGCGCCGCGGTCAGCCTGGTGCCGAGGCAGGCGGCGACGCGGCTCGTCTGGAAGACCGAGGCCCGCCTCCACCGCTCCAACTTCAAGCACAAGAAAGAGCTGCCGGTCGCGATGATCCGGAGCTTCGCCGCCCGGAGGTTCCGGGAGGGCGTGGACGTGCTGCTCCTCGGCCACTTCCACAAGCCGTGGGTGGACGAGTCGGGCGGCAAGCGCATCGAGATCCTGCCCGCGTTCGTCGAGGAGCGGCGCTGGATGGAGATCCGGGACGACGGAACGACCGCGCTCGTTTCCCTCGGATAGCTCGTGGGCGACTTTCTGGCGTTCCCGCCCGCGCGCCGGCTCTCGGGGTCGCTGCGCGTGCCCTCGTCGAAGAGCGCGACCAACCGGGCGCTGGTCCTCGCGGCGCTCACCGCGTCGCCCGTCGAGATCGTCCGGCCCCTCGAGAGCGACGACACGCGCGTGCTCGCCCGATGCCTGGCCGCGATGGGCGCCGCGATCGTCGCGACCGGGGACGGGCTGCGCGTCTCCGGGCCGCTCGGCGCGAGGGGTCGCGGGGAGATCCTGCTCGACGCCGGCGACTCGGGGACCGCCGCGCGCTTCCTCGCGGCGGTCGCGTCGGCGACCCCCGGAGATTTCCTCCTCGACGGGTCGCACCGGCTGCGGGAGCGGCCCATGGGCGAGCTCGTCGCCGCGCTGCGCGAGGCGGGAGCCCGCCTCGAAAGCCGCGGCGAGCCCGGACGGCTGCCCCTCGCCATTCAGGGCGGCGGCCTCTCGGCGCGGGAGGTGTCGGTGGACGCGAGCCGGTCGAGCCAGTTCGTCTCGGCGCTGCTGCTCGCGGCCGTCGCCGTGGACGGCGGTCTGCGCGTCCGCCCGGCGGGCGCGGTGGTTTCGGGACCGTACGTGGCGTCCACGCTCGAGGTGCTGCAGGCATTCGGCCACACGGCGTCCAGCGCGGACGGCGTCTTTGCCGCGGCGCGCGGTCGGCACGTCACGGAACGCTGGACGGTGCCGGGCGACTACTCGTCGGCCGTGCCCCTCGTCGCGGCCGTCGGCGCGGCCGGCGGCGACGTCGTTCTCTCGGGACTGCGATGGCCGTCCACCGACGCGGACGCGCGCGCTCTTCCGGTGCTCGCGGCCATGGGGGTTTCCGTCGAGCCGTCGCCGGCGGGTCTCCGCGTGCGGGCCGACCGCGATGCGCTCGAGCCCGCCGTGGCGGCGGCCACCGAGTTTCCCGACGCGGTGCCGGCGCTCGCCGCGCTCGCGGCCCTCGCTCCGGGCGCGAGCGTCTTCTCGGGGATCGGCCATCTGAGGATCAAGGAGAGCGACCGCCTCGTCGCGCTCGAGACCCTGTCGCGAGCGGCGGGCGCGTCCGCGGAAGCGTCGGAGGACGGTCTCCGGGTCACGGGACCCGTGCCCGAAAACGTCGGCACCCGGCGGCTGCCGACGTTCCGCGATCACCGGATCGCGATGGCCGCGGGGATCCTGGCGGTGCGCCTTCCCGGCATTCTCGTCGAGGACCCGGGGTGCGTGGCGAAGTCGTATCCGGGCTTCTTCCGGGACCTGGAGTCGCTGGTCCAGCGATAGACGCGGCGTCTCCCCGCCGCGGGGCGGGTCGCGACAATACAGACGCAGAGAACGCGTCCCCATGCCTGCTCCACGAGCGGCGCGCGCGGCTCCTCTCGAGCCCGAGCGCCATGCGATCGCCGCCTGTGGCGACCGGTGGCTCGAGCTCTTCGGGCTCGACGCCGAAACGCTCGCACCGGCCGTCGACGTCTGGGCCGAAGGCGAGACTCTCCGGGTTCGGCGCGCTTCGGTCGCCGGGAAACGGCTCGACGCGGGCCGCGTGCCCCGCTCTCACGCCGCGTCTGTCTTCCTGCAGGGCGCCGCGGCGGCCGCGTTCTACGCGTCGCGCGGTTTTGCGCTCCCCGCAGCGGACCTCGACGCCGCGCGGTGGGACGCCGAAGGTGGCGCG
Source organism: Thermoanaerobaculia bacterium (assembly GCA_035500755.1). Taxonomy (GTDB): domain Bacteria; phylum Acidobacteriota; class Thermoanaerobaculia; order UBA5066; family Gp7-AA6; genus DAHUXD01. The sequence continues at coordinate 22,167 of DATJXB010000236.1, forward strand.
GCGAGGCTCTGGCTCGCGGCCACGCCGGGTGGCGGCGATGCCGAGGCGTCCGCGCTGCCCCGAGTCCTTCTCCGTCTCCTCGATCGTGTCTTCGGCCGCGGCGGTCGCCTCCCGGCCGGCGGCGCCCGCGCGCTCGCCGCCGCGTTGTCCGCGCGAGAGGCCCCGGCGCGGCGGCCGGAGTTTTGGGTCGCCGAGACGTTCCGCGCCTTTCCGGAGCTCGCGGGGCCGGCCGCGTCTCCGGCGCGGCAGCGCTGCCTCGGGGCGTCGGTCGCCGCCCTGGGAACGCGCTCCGAGCGGGCGCTCCTCGAGAAGGCGCGGGCGATCGTCCGGCGGAGGGCGCCCCGCGTTTTCGGTCTCGAGGCGTCGCCCTTCGCGCCCGGCGCGGCGCTGTCTCTCGACGCGCCGCCTCCGAAGAGCGCCGCCGAGGCGGTCCGGCGCCTCGTCGGCGGGGCAGCGTCGGACGCGGCCGGGCAGGGGGCGGTCTGGATCGCGGTCGCACCCGAGGAGTGGGACGCGCTCTCGCGCCTCGCGTTCGAGGCCGCGGCGCGTCGGCTGGCGTCGCGGGTCGACGTCGTCGTCCTGCCGTCCGCGGCCGAACGGCTCGACGGTCCGGATGCCTGGCGGCGAGCCCTCTGGCTTCCCTTCGGAACGCTGCCGGCCCTGGTCCGGTTCTACGAGTGGCTCGCGGGGCTCGACCCCGCTTCCAACGCCGAGGGCCGCGCGAGAGGACGCGAATTTCTGGCGTCGTCGGGATTCGCCCGTTTCGCCGCGGACCCGACCGGCGACGCCCCGCTTCCCCTGGCGATGCCCCTGCCTCCGGCCAGACGCGAGCCGGCGGTCCCGCGCGATTCGGAAGGCGCGATCGGACGTGCGCTCGCCGACGGCGAGGTCGACCGCGCCCTCGAGCTCGCGCGCCGGCGCGTGGCCGAGTTCGGAGAGGCCGGGCCCGAGGCCTGGTTCGCCCTCTCGGCTCTCCTTTCGGCGCGCCTCGGCGATCGCACCGTCCCGTGGGTCGAGGCCCTCGAGGCCGAGCGCGAGGTCGCGGGGGGAAGGACCGCCGACGCCCGCACGCGGCTCGAGCGGCTCGTGCGCCATCCCGGCTGCCCGCCGGAAGAACGGCGCCGCGCGGTGCTGCGTCTGGCCGAGGTCGGCGTCATGCTCGGCGAATGGGGGAGCGCCGCGCGACTCGCCGCGGCGTGGCGGCGGGAGCACCCCGAGGCGCCCGCCGCGGAAGGGGCGCGTGCGCTGCGGCTCGGCGCCGCCGGCCTCGCGCGCGAAGGCCGCACCGACTGCGCTCTCGCGCTTCTCGACGAAGCGGACGCGTTGCCGGGCGGGCTCGGCGCGGCGGATCGCCTCGAGCTCCTGCTGACGCGGGCGCGCGTCTATGCCCTCGCGGGGCGGTTCGAGGACGAGGATCGCCTCTATGCGCTCGGCCGGCCGCCGGCGCTCGCATCCGGCGACGACCGTCTCGCCGCGCGCTTTCTCGCCCAGGAGGGGCGCGCGCTTCTGGACCGGCGCGACTTCGGGCGCGCCACGCTCCGGCTCGAAGCGGCCCTGGCGGCGGAGACGGACCTCGCGGAGCGCGCGGCGCTGTCGATCGACCTGGCGGCGACCCGGTACCACGCGGAGGATCGGGCGGGGAGCGAGGCCGCGCTCGGCGAAGCGTTGACGAACGCCGCGGCCGCCGGCCGCGAGGACCTCGGCCGCATCGCCCGGAGCAACCGCATCGAGCTGCTGCTCGACCGCGGCGCCTTCGACGCCGCGGATGCGGAAATCGCCGCCGAGCACGAGGAGGCGCTCCGCGCCCGAGACGAGCGTCGGCGCCTGCTCGCCCTGCACCATCGCGGGAGGCTGGAGCTCCGGCGCGGCGAGCTTTCCGAGGCGGCCCGCCACAACGCCGAGGCGCGCGCCCTCGCCGCCGCGGTGGGCGACCGCCTCGAGATCGGCGAGCTCTGGCTCGAGGAGGGAGACCGCTGCGCGTATGCGGGAGACCGGGAGGGAGCGCGGGCGGCGTGGGAAGCCGCGGCGGCGGACCCTCCGGATCGCTGCGACTCGGCGCGCATCGCCCGGGCGCGGCTGGACGAGCTCGCCGCCGCGAGCGCGGGTCTCTCGGCCGAGGCCCTGGCCGCGCTCGACGCGGCGTTTGGCGACGACGCGCCTCGGGCGGCCGAGGCGATCGTCCGCGCCGCCGGCCTCTGCGGCCGGGATCGGGTCCCCGCCGGTCTGCGGGAGCGTGCCGCCGCGGTGCTGCGGGGCTGCGGCGCGGCGGCGCTGGCCGACCAGATCGTGGACGCTCCCGCAGCGTCGGCGCCGGATGCGGCCCTCCGGCGGCTGCGCACCGCGGTCGCCGGAGCTCTCGAAGGCGACGGCGCGGGTGGCGAGCGCGCGCTCCCGCCGCTCGGCCTCGTGGCGCTGGCCGTGCGCGATGCCGACGGCCGGGAGCTCGTCCGGTTCGACACGGGTGCGCGCCGCGGCAGCGACGGGCCCTGGCGGCCTCTGGAAGCCGGCGCGGCGCGCTTCGAGCTCGCGCTCACGCCGGACATCGCCGAGGCCCGGGCGGCCCAGATCGCGCTCGTCCTCGAGTCGCTCCTGTACCGGAGCGGCGCGTCGGTCGCCTCGTCGGCGGACTTCGCCGAAGGCTGGCGGCGCCTCGGCCTCGTCACGGCCGACCTCGCGATGGAAGAGCCCTATCGGCGGCTGGTGCGCTTCGCGCCGCAGCCGGTGACGGTGCTGGTCTCGGGCGAATCGGGGTCGGGCAAGGAAGCCGTCGCGCGGGCGGTCCATCGCCTGTCGCCGCGGGCGGCGGGTCCGTTCGTCGCGGTGAACGTCCCGGCGATTCCGGCGGCGCTGGCCGAGAGCGAGCTCTTCGGCCACGTGCGCGGCGCCTTCACGGGCGCCGACCGCGACCGGCGGGGCCTGCTCGAAGAGGCGAGCGGCGGCACCCTCTTCTTCGACGAGATCGGCGACCTCGCGCTGCCGCTGCAGTCGAAGCTCCTGCGCGCGCTGCAGGAAGGCGAGGTCCGCCGCGTCGGCGAGAATCGAACGCGCGCCGTCGACGTGCGCGTCGTGTCGGCGACGTCGCGCGACCTCGCGCGCGGGGTCGAGGCGGGGACCTTCCGCGAGGATCTCTTCTACCGGCTGCACGTCGCGCCGGTGCGGCTGCCGCCCCTGCGGGATCGCGGCCGCGACGTGCTCCTGCTCGCGCGCCACTTCCTCGAACGGTACGGGCGGGAATACGGCCGGGGCCCGCTCCGGCTCGCGGCCGACGCGGGCGGCGCCGTCGTGCGCTATCCCTGGCCCGGGAACGTGCGGGAGCTCCAGAACGCGATGGCCCAGGCCGCCGCGCTCGCCGACGGCGGCGGGCCGATCGGGCTCGAGCTGCTCCCCGAAGCCGTGCGCGGCGCGACGCCGAGGCTCGGTCCCGACGGCGACTACCGCACGCGCGTGGATGCGCATCGCCGCGACCTGATCGCCGACGCCCTGGACCGGAGCGGCGGCAACCGCACGCGCGCCGCGCGCGACCTCGGGCTCTCGCGGCAGGCGCTGCTGTACCTGATCAAGGAGCTGAAAGTTCCGGAGTCGCGCCGGGGCGACAAGCGCTAGGCTCCTGTATCCTCCCCGGGTGATTTCGCTTCTCGACATCGTGGGCCCCGTGATGGTCGGTCCGTCGTCCTCGCACACGGCGGGGGCCTGCCGGCTCTCCCACGTGGCCCGCGCGCTCCTCGAGGAGGAGCCGGTCGAGGCGCGCTTCGAGCTTCACTCGGCGTTCGCCAAGACGATGCGGGGTCACGGCACCGACCGCGCGCTCGTGGCCGGGGCGCTCGGGATGGAGGTGGACGACGCGCGCCTGAAGGACGCCCTCGAGCTCGCGCGCGAGCGGGGCCTCGCCTACGCGCTCAAGCCGAAGAACATGGGCACCGAGGCGCACCCCAACAGCGTGGCGATCCACCTGAAGGGCCGCACGCGGTCGATCTCGATTCTGGGGGCGTCGATCGGCGGCGGCATGATCGAGATCCGCCAGGTCGACGGCTTCCCGGTCTCCCTCTCGGCCAAGGACCCTTGCCTGCTGCTCTTCTACGAGGACCGCCCCGGCATGGTGATGCGCGCCTCCGAGATCATCGGGCGCCGCGGCATCAACATCGCGTCGATGGAGGTGCTGCGCCGCGGCAAGGGCGACCTGGCCTTCATGCGCCTCGACCTCGACGCGCCGCTGCCCCACGAGGACGTGGCGGCGCTCAAGCAGATTCCGGGCGTGCGCCGCGTGCACGTGCTCGACCGCGTGGCCGGCGGCGCGCCGATCACGTGACCCGAGGGGAGGTCCCGATGTCCGGCCTGAACAGCTTCGCCGACCTGCTCGACGCCGCGCACGCGAGCGGGAAGCCGCTCGACGCGCTCTTCCTCGAGGAGGAGTCGCGCGAGCGCGAGGTCCCGGTCGACCGCCTGTTCCAGACGTTCCTCGAGCGCTGGGCCGTGATGAAGGATTCCGTGCGCCGCGGCCTCGAGGGAGGCAAGTCGTTTTCCGGGCTCGTCGGCGGCGACGCGAAGAAGGTGATGGACCACACGCGCGGCGGCGACATCGCCGGCGGGCGCCTGGTGGCGAAGGCCATCGCGTATTCGATCGCGGTGCTCGAGGAGAACGCGCGGATGGGCATCATCGTCGCCGCGCCGACGGCGGGCGCGGCGGGCATGGTTCCCGGCACGCTCCTGGCGATCGCCGAGGAGCGCGGGTTCGACGACGCGCACACGACCCGCGGTCTGGTGGTCGCGGGCGGTTTCGGCGCGCTGGTCGCCGCGCGCGCCGAGCTTTCCGGCGCGGCGGGCGGCTGTCAGGCCGAGCAGGGCGTCGGCGCGGCAATGGCCGCCGGCGCGCTGGCGTTCCTCCTGGGCGGGACGGCGGAAGCCTCCGTCCACGCCGCGGCCCTGACGCTGCAGAACACGCTCGGCCTCGCGTGCGATCCTGTGGCCGGCCTCGTCGAGGTGCCGTGCGTCGTGCGCAACGGGTTCACCGCGATGCTGGCGCTCGCCGGCGCGCAGACCTCCCTCGCGGGCGTCCGGAGCGTGATCCCGATGGACGAGGTCGTCGAGGCGATGGTCAAGATCGGGGAGGCGATGCCGCGCTCGCTGAAGGAAACGGCGGACGGGGGGCTCGCGATGACGCCGACGGGCTGCCGCATCCGCAACGAGCTCTACCAGATTCGGTGAAGTCGGATCGGCTCGGGCTCCCCGCCGCGCTCCTGCTCGCGGGAGCGTGTGTCCTGTCCTACGCGAACGGGTTGACGGGCGCCTTCTGCTACGACGACAAGGCGATCGTCCGGGACAACTTCCGGATCCGCTCGCCGGAGCGCGTGGACGAGATCTTCACGACGCCGTACTTCGGCGGCCGGCCCGGCACGGGGACGGCCTACCGGCCGATCCTGCTCCTCTCGTACGCCCTCCAGTGGTGGGCGCACGGGGGAAACGTCGTGGGATTCCACGTCGTCAACCTTTTTCTGCACGTCGCCGTCACGCTCGTGCTGGCGGCGCTCTTCCTCCGGGTCGGCCTGCCGCCGCCGCTTTCGGTCGGCGCCGCGCTGTTCTTTGCCGTGCTCCCGATCCACGTCGAGGCCGTCACGAGCGTCGTGGGCCGGGGCGAGACGCTCGCGGCCCTGTTCGTCCTCGTCGGCCTCCGGCTGGCGCTCGACGCGGCGGAAGGCCGCCGGCCGCGCGGGGTACGGCTCGCCGCCGCGCTCGGGGCCTATGGCCTCGCGTGCCTGACGAAGGAAAGCGCGGCGGTCGCGCCGGCGCTCCTCGGGATCCTCCTCCTGTTTCGCGCCGAGGGGTCGTTCGCGCGGCGCCTGCGCGACGCGTTCGTCCGGGCGCTGCCGTTCTCCCTCGGGGCGGCGGCCGTTCTCTGGGGGGTGTTCCGGCTGAGGACGGCGGTCCTCGGCGGAGCGCTGCACGCCGCCGCGACGGGCATCTTCGAGGTCGAGAATCCGCTGGCGCCGCTCCCGGCCGGCGCGCGCGCGGCCAACGCGGCCGCCGCGTTCTTCCGCTACCTCGGCCGGCTGGCGCTGCCGCTGCGGCTCTCGTCCGACGAATCGGCCTGGTCGATCTCCCGCCTCGGGCCGCGGGACGCCCTGTTCTGGGTCGCACCCGCGCTGCTCGCGGCGCTCGTGGCCGCCGCGCTTTCGCGGATGCGATCCCGTTCGCCGAGCGCCCTGGGGTTCCTGCTGGTCGCGGCGGCGTTTCTGCCGACGTCGAACCTGCTCTTCCCGACGGGCACGATCTTCGCCGAGCGGCTCGCGTACCTGCCGTCGGCGGGCTTCTGCCTCGTCCTCGCGTCGTGGATCGTCGGTTCGGCGGCCGCGTTCTCGGACCTGTCCCGGCGCCGGACCGTCGTGCTCGCCGCGGTCGCGTTCGGCTATGCGGCGCGGACGGTGACGCGCAACCCGGTCTGGGCGAGCGACGAGGCGCTGTTCACCGACATGGTGCACGTGTCGCCGAAGAGCGCGAAGGCGCATTACGACTTCGCGTACATGTCGGCCGACGTGGGCCAGCCGCGCCGGGCGCTCGAACACTACGGGCGGGCGATCGCGATCTATCCGAACTACTGGGACGCGTGGGCGGGGAAGGGGCGGATGGAGCGGCTCCTGGGCGACCTCGAGGCGTCGGAAAAGTCCTACGCCGAGGCGCTGCGCCTCGTCCCGACGTACGAAAACGGCTTCTACGGCGTCGGGCTCGCCAGGGAGGAGCGGGGCGACCGCTCCGGGGCGGAGGACGTCTACCGCCGCGGCCTGCGGCCAAACCCGCAGTCGCTGCCGCTCGCGTACCGGATGGCCCTGGTGTTGTCGGCCGAGAACCGGCCGAACGCGCTCTTTGCGTGGCGGCGCGCGCTGGCGATCGAGCCGGGCTCCCTGCCGACGCGTCTCGGGTTCGCCGACTGGTTGCTCGCGGCGGGGCGCCGGGATGAAGCGCTGGCGCAGGTCCGCGAGGCGCTGCGGCTGTCGCCACGCCACCGCCCCGCGCTCGAGCGGCTCGAGAAATTCGCGCGCTGACCGCGCGTCAGTGGACGCGATGCTCCGGGCGAACGCTCGCGTCGTCGGGGCGCGGGTGCGGGTGGCCCGCCAGCTCGCGGCGCTTCGCCGCCCGCGCCGCGACGCGCGGGTGCCGGCGGTGGTAGAGCTTCAGGAACGCGCGCCCGGCGAGGTACGTCGCGAAGCCGGCGACGACCGCGAGCAGCGTCGTCCCAACCAGAAAGGACGCCAGGCGCGGCGCGAATCCCGGACCGTGGAACGCGACCCAGAAGTCGTTGTGCAGGATGCGGTGCCACTTCAGCGGCGCGACACTCGCGGCGGGAAATCCCAGGAGCACGCGTCCGAGCCGGTACCCGGCGGCGAAGACGGCGGGCAGCGTCCAGGGGTTGCCGGCGAAGGAGCCGAGGACCGTGTCGAGCTTGTTGAGGCGGAAGGCGAACGCGAGGACGACGGCGAGGATGAAGTGAAAGCCGATGAACGGGGAGAGGCCGACGCCCACGCCGAGCGCGACGGCGGCGGCCACACGCTCGGGCCGCTCCTCGCGCCCCATGAGCTCGAGGAGGAGGACGAGGCCCCGGCGCTTCAACGAGCGGCGCCGCCTTTTCGTCGTGCTCTCGGGGGGACGCGGGGGCTCGCTGCTCACGACGCCGGCTCCAGGTGGTCGTGGCCCAGACGCGAGACGTCGATTTCCGAGCGGCCGTCGGCGAGCGCGGCGCCGGAGCCCGGCTCGACCCGGCCGACGCGCGCGACGGCGATGCCGAAGGCGCCGGCGCCGGCTTCGAGGCGCGCGGCCTGCGAGGGACTCGCGGTGAAGAGCAGCTCGTAGTCGTCGCCGCCGGCGAGCACGAGGGTGGCGGGGTCGAGGTCCTCCGACGCGGCGAACGCGCCGAGCGCGGTCGAGATCGGGAGCGCCGAGCGGTCGAGCACGATCCGGACGCCCGAGGCCCTCGCCAGACGTCCCGCGTCCCGGCCCACGCCGTCGGAGACGTCGATCGCGGCGCTCGCGAGCCGTTCGCGCGACAGCGCCGTGCCGAGCGCGAGCCGCGGCACCGGGTCGCGGTACGCGGCGAGGAGCCGCTCCTCGTCGGCGCGCGAGAGCTCGGGGAAGCGCGCGGTCGGCAGGGAACCCTGGGCGGCGAACGCGGCCAGGCGCTTCGCCAGTTGGAGCCCTGCCGCGGCTTCGCCGGGGTGGCCCGAGAGATACACGTGGTCGCCGGGGGCCGCGCCGCTTCGGCGCAGGGCCGGGCCTGCGGGTCGTCCCCACAGCGCGACCGCGAGGACCGTCTGGGGCGCCTCCGACAGGTCGCCGCCGGCCAGACGCGCGCCGAACTCGCCGCCGCGGGCAGCCGCGCCGCGCGTGATCGCGAGCGGAAAGCCGGCGCCGCGGCGCCGCTCGAACCCGATCGACAGGAGGAAGAACTCCGGCTCGGCGCCCATCGCCGCGAGGTCGGAGAGGTTCACCGCGATCGCGCGGCGGCCCAGGCGCTCCGGTTCCTCGCCGGGCAGGAAGTCCACGCCCTCGACGAGCATGTCGGCCGTCGCCGCCAGCGGGCCCCCCGCGCGCTCGATCAACGCGGCGTCATCGCCGGGTCCCAGGATCAGGGGGCCGCCCGGGGGAGCCAGCGCCCGGACCGCGTCGACGAAGGCGTCCTCGCCGTTCACGCGCGCGGGGCGTGCGGGGCGCGGCGCCGGGCCGGCGCGTTGACCGGGATCTCGCGCGCCGGCGTCTCCGCGGGGCGCTCCGGGGTATTCGGGGCGGGGGCAGCCGCCGTCGGGTCGGGCGGCAGCAGGGCAATCGCCAGGACCTCGTCCATGTTGTCGACGTACCGGAAGGTCAGGCCATGGAGGATCCGCGGCGAGATCTGGGTGACGTCGCGCCGGTTGAGCTTCGGCAGGACGATCGTCGTGATCTTCGCGGCGCGCGCGGCCAGCACCTTCTCCTTGACGCCGCCGATCGGCAGCACTTCGCCCCGCAGCGTGATCTCGCCGGTCATCGCCACGTCGCGCCGCACCTTGCGCTGCGTGAAGGCCGAGACCATCGCGGTCGCGATCGTGATGCCGGCCGACGGCCCGTCCTTGGGGATCGCGCCCTCGGGCACGTGGACGTGGACGTCGCGCGTCTCGAAGAAATCCGTCGGGATCTGCAGGTCCGCGGCGTGCGCCCGCGCGTAGGACATCGCGGCCTGGGCCGACTCCTTCATGACGTCGCCGAGCTGTCCCGTCAAGCGCAAGCCGCCCTTGCCGCGCACGGCCAGGGCCTCGACGAAGAGCATGTCGCCGCCGACGGAGGTCCAGGCCAGACCCGTGGCGACGCCGACCTCGTCCTTCTTGAGCTGCTCGTCGCGGAAGTGCTTGACGGGGCCGAGCAGCTTCTCGATCGAGGCCGCGCTGATCCGGTAGCGGCGCTGCTTTCCCTTGGCGACCGAGACGGCCACCTTGCGGCACAGCGCGCCGATCTCGCGCTCGAGGTTTCGCAGCCCGGCTTCGCGCGTGTAGGCCTCGATGACCTTCTCGAT
>DATJXB010000237.1:0-12259 GCA_035500755.1 Thermoanaerobaculia bacterium
TCGAGTTCACGGCCGCCGCGCGCCGCCTCGCCGGCTGACGCGCGGCGCGCGCGGCCGCCACAAGAATCAAAACCCTCTCCCCCGGGCGGAGGGGAGAGGGCAGGGTGAGGGGGCTCCCCCTACCCGCGAACCTTCACTTGCTCTTCTTGGTCGAGGCGGCCTTGTCGGCCTTCACGTCCACGGTCGTCGCGATCATGCGGTACTCGATCGTGACCTTCGACCCCACCTTGAGGTCTCCGGTGACCTTCGTCGAGGCGTCGCGAGCGATCTCCCACCGATCCTTGCCCTTCTGGACCGCAATCATCGTGTCGTTGACCTCGAGGACGGGACCGGTGACCTGGTAGGTCTTCGTGGCCGCCACGGCCGGCATCGCCGAGAGCAGCGCGGCCAGGACGAGACTCGCCGCGACGATCCTGGGGTGACGCATGGGTGCCTCCTTTTTCGGAGGATCTTACTGCGGCGAGGCCCCGGCGGAGGTCTTGTCGAAGGAGCCCGAGGGCCGGATGGCGATCAGGGGCTCGGCGTCGATGGCGTACCCCGCCTCGACCCAGGCGTCGAGCCCTCCGGCCAGCGGCCGGACCAGCTTGAACCCCCTGTCGATCAGCATGCGCGCCACACGGGCGGCCGAGGCCTCGTTGGGTCAGGTGCAGTAGAGGATGATCTCGCGATCCCGCGGCAGGTCCTTCAGCGCCCCGTCGAGGTTGCCGACGTCGAGGACCTCCGCGCCACGGATGCGCCGGGGGTCGAGGGCCCGGCCGTTCACCGTGCGGACGTCGAGGACGACGGGACTCTGCCCCTCGTCCATCAGGCGATGCAGGTCCTCGACGGAGATGCGGGCCATGCGCAGGACCTTGTAGAAGCGCCGCCGCTGCCACCACTTGACGCCGATGAAGACGACGAGCCCCGCGCCCAACAGCGCGAACGCGGTCCCGCCGATCGACGTGAGAAACGCGAGAGCCTCGTCGATCGCCCGGTGGAAGATCATGCCGAGGACGACGCCGGAGCCCGCCCAGAGAAGCGCGCCGCCGCTGTCGTAGAGGAGAAACTCGTCCAGGCCCGCCCGCGTCGCCCCGGCCATGGGCGGGGCGACCGTCGAGAAACCCGGGATGAACTTCGCGACGAGGAGCGACGGCATGCCCCAGCGCTCGAAAACCGACTCCGTCTGCCGCACGCACGAGTCCGGCGACAGCGAGATCTTGCAGAGCGTCTTCAGGATCCGGTTGCCCTGGGCGCGGCCGAGCAGAAACCACACCGTGTCGGCGATCAGCGACGCCACGAGCGCGACGAGGAGGACCTGCCAGGCGGAGAGCGACCCGTCCACCGCGAGCGCACCGGCGACGATCAGGACCGGGATCGCCGGAATGGGAGCACCGAGCTGCTCGAGCAGCACGATGGCGAAGACGAGCGGCAACCCGTACGTCAGCACCGAATGCGTCAGCTGGTCCATGCCATCGCCGATCATAAGCGAGGGCGTCGTCCCGGAGCGGCGACTCGCCCGCGAGGCCTTAAGATAGGCGCCGCATGAGCCTCGACGCCGCACGCCGGGTCCTCGAGATCGAGGCCGACTCCGTTCGCCGCCAGATCGACAACCTCGGTCCGGGGTTTGTCGCCGCCCAGCAGGCCATCGAGACGACGCGCGGACGTCTCTGCCTGACCGGGATCGGCAAGTCGGGACTCATCGCCGAAAAGATCGCCGCCACGCTCGCCTCGACGGGAACGCCGGCCTATTTTCTCCACGCCGGCGAAGCGAGCCACGGCGACCTCGGCATGCTGATGCCGGGCGACGTCGTCCTCGCGCTGTCCTCCTCCGGCGAGACGCCCGAGGTCGTGCGGCTGCTCGAGTTCGCCCGCCGGCGCGAGATCCGCACCATCGCCATGACCGGCGTGCCCGAGTCCTCGGTCGCCCGCGCCGCCGAGATCACGATCTCGGTCGCCATCCCGAAGGAAGCCTGTCCCCTGAACCTCGCGCCCACCGCCTCGACGACGGCGATGCTCGCGATGGGCGACGCCCTGGCGATGTCTCTCTCGACCCAGCGGGGCTTCCGGCCCGAAGACTTCGCGCTCCTCCACCCCGCGGGCAGCCTCGGCCGGCGGTTTCTGAAGGTGCGGGACCTCATGCGCACGGGCGACCGCGTCCCGACGGTCGGGTCGGCCGCTCCCATGACGGAGGCGCTCCACGAGATGTCGCGCAAGATGATGGGCGTCACCGCGGTCGTGGACGCTTCCGGTCGCCTCGAGGGCGTCATCTCGGATGGCGACCTGCGGCGGCTGCTCGAGCGCGACCCGGGCGAGTTGCGCAAGACCGCGGGTGACTGCTGCCGAAAGGGCGCGCGGACGATCGGCGCCGACGAGTTCGCCTCCGGCGCGCTCGACACGATGCGGTCGAACCGGATCACGTCGCTCTTCATCGTGGGAGCCGGCGGGAGCCTGGAGGGCGCGCTCCACATGCACGACCTGCTGTCGGCGGGAATCGGCTAGGGGCGCGCCCTGTCACCCCGCAGGCCGAAACGCCGGATTCGGGCCCTCTTCCTCGACGTCGACGGGGTCCTGACCGACGGCCGGATCTATCTCGACGGCAAGGGCCAGGAGCTCAAGGTCTTCAACACCAGGGACGGCCACGGCCTGCGCAAGGCCGCGGCGGCGGGGATCGTCGTGTGCTGGATCTCGGGCCGTACCTCGCCGGCGACGGCCCGCCGGGCGCGCGAGCTCGGGGTGCCGTACTGCTTCCAGGGCGTCGCCGACAAGCGGCCCCGCCTCGAGGCGCTCCGCCGCAGGCTCGGGATCTCGGCCGCCGAAACGGCGTCGATGGGCGACGACGAGCCCGATATTCCGATGTTCGAGGCCTCGGCGCTTTCGGCGTGCCCCGCGGACGGCGCGCCCGCCGCGCGCCGGGCGGCGTCGCTCGTGACGAAGGCCGGGGGCGGCTCGGGGGCCGTGCGCGAGTTCATCGAGTTGATCCTGAAGCGCAACGGCCAGGCCGGGATCGTGACGCACCGGCCGGGCTAGACCCGCCGTCAGGGAGCGGAGGTCTCCTTCTTCCGGAAGATCCACGCCACCGCGATCCCCAGCAGGTACAACCCGATCATCGGAAACGCGAAGACGCACTGCGTCGCGATGTCGGGCGTGGGCGTGATGACGGCCGCGACGATGAAGATGATCAGGACGGCGTACTTGAACTTCGAGAGAAGCCAGCGCTCCGAGACGACGCCGAGCCGCGCCAGGAAAAAGACGAGCAGCGGCATCTCGAAGCAGAGGCCGAGCCCGAGGATGAGCTTCGTGCACATCGAGACGTACTCGTTGATCGTGATGACGGCGTGGAACGGCTTGCCGATGCCGATGAGGAAGCCGACCACGAGCGGAAAGGCCTCGTAGTACGCGAAGGCGCAACCCGACAGAAAGAAGACGACGCCGAACCCGACGAAGGGGAACACCCACTTCTTCTCGCGCCGGTAGAGCGCCGGCGAAATGAAGAGCCAGACCTGCCAGAGCAAGATCGGCGACGCCGCCAGCGTCCCGGCGAGCAGAGCCACCCGGAAGTACATGAGGAACGGCTCGGTCAGCGTCGTGTAGGCCAGGTCCTGGCCCGGCGGGAGGACCTTCCGGATGGGTCGGGCGAGGAACTCGAAAATCTCCGGCGCCCAGGCCCAGGCCACCAGGAACGTCACGAACACCGTGATGATCGAGACGATCAGGCGCTTGCGGAGCTCCTCGAGGTGCTCGAAGAACCCCATCCGGGGCAGTTCTTCCTCCTCGTTGGCGGGCCGGCGAACGACCTTGCCTTCGAGGAGCTCGCGCGGATTGAAGGTCAAGCGGGCCGAATCGGAGAGCCGGGCTCAGTCCTCGGAACCGCGGCCTCGGGCGTCGCGGCGGGAGGGTTGCCGGGTTCGAGCGCGTTGCGCACTTCGGTGACCTGCTGCTTCACGGAGGACGCTTCCTGCTTCCCCTGCTCGATCTCGTCCTCGATCGTCTTCTTGAGGTCTTCCGACGCTTTCTTGAATTCCGCCAGGCCGCGTCCGAGCGACTTTCCGAGCTCGGGCAGCTTCTTCGGGCCGAAGACCAGGAGGGCCACGACGAAAATCAGGATCAATTCGGGCATTCCGATGGAGCCAAACATGTTCTCCCCCCGGAAGAGCGATTTTACGACGCGCGCCGGACCTCCGGGGAGACTTTCGGAGACCGGCGTGCCAGAATGAACTGCCTGGGAGGGTGCCCTTGAGCCGACCGAAGTCCCGCATTTTCTTCGCCCTCGCCCTGATCCTGGGGGCGACGCTGGCCGGCGGCGCCTTCGCCGGCAAGCTCCACGCGAGCCCCGAGCGGGAGGCCCCCTCTCTCGACGAGTACGCCGACATCCTGACGACGCTCTCGGAATGGGCGCCGGAATCGATCCCGCCCGACAAGATCGTCTACGCGTCGATCCACGGCATGCTGGCGCGCCTGGACCCCCACACGGCCTTCCTCGAACCGGACGAGTTCTCGGCGATGAAGGAGAAGCAGCACGGCTCCTTCTACGGCCTCGGCATCCAGATCCAGAAGCGGATGGGCAAGATCACGGTCATCGCCCCGATGGAAGGTACGCCGGCCTACAAGATGGGCGTTCGCGCGGGGGACGTCATCACGCACATCGGCGACGAGGAGTTGAAGGACGACGTCTCGACCGACGATGTCGTGCGCAAGCTCCGCGGGCCCAAGGGAACGGCGGTCACGATCCGGCTGCGCCGCGTGGGCTTCCCCGAGCCGATCGTCCTGACGATCACGCGCGCCGAGATCCCGACGAAGTCGGTGCGCTACGCCTTCATGCTCGAGCCGGGCGTCGGCTACGTCATGCTCTCGGACTTCACGCACACGTCCTCGAAGGAGCTCTACGAGGCCATCGAGAAGCTCCGCAAGCAGGGCATGAAGAAGCTCCTCTTCGACCTGCGCGGAAACCCCGGCGGCGTCCTCGAGCAGGCCGTCGACGTCACCGACGTCTTCGTGCCCAAGGGCGACATGGTCGTCTACACGAAGGGCCGGACCGCCTCCTCGGCGCAGGAGTACTACGCGCCGGGCGACGGGCCGCACTTCGACCAGCCGCTCGTCGTCCTCGTCAACCGCGGCTCGGCGTCGGCTTCCGAGATCGTCGCCGGCGCGATCCAGGATCACGACCGGGGCTTGATCGTCGGCCAGCGGACGTGGGGCAAGGGCCTCGTCCAGAGCGTCTACACGCTCTCCTACGGCGCCGGCCTCGCGCTGACGACGGCGCGCTACTACACGCCGTCCGGGCGCTGGATCCAGAGGGACTACAGCGACCTTCTCGCCTACGTGAACCCCGGCGACCCCGACGCCGGCGCGCAGAGCAGCGACGAGGCGCCTCACGGCGAGGGCGCCCTCTTCTACACGGACGCGGGCCGCATCGTGTACGCCCAGGGCGGCATCACGCCCGACGTGATCGTGAAGAACGACCGGGACTCGAAGCTGCTCCAGCAGCTGCTGGCGCGGTACGCCTTCTTCAACTTCGCCGTCGACTGGCTCGCCCGTCACCCGAACGTGTCGGCCGAATTCGACGTCACTCCCGAGATGCGGGACGACTTCTTCAAGTTCGTCGAGAACTCGTCCAAGTACTCGACGGCGGCCGAGCTCAAGAAGGCCTACGACGAGGATCCGAACCGCGCGCTGGTCGACCTCGCCATCAGGATCGAGGTCGCCAACGCCAAGTTCGGCCCGGAGGCGGGCCGCCGCGCCTTCGTCTCGGGCGACCCGCAGATCCAGAAGGCCCTCGGCCTCTTCGGCGAGGCGTCCCGCATCGCGGCGCTCCCGAAGAAGAAGCGCGAGATGGCCGTCAAAGCGGGGGGCTGAGGGGATCTGAGCGGGCCGCCCCGCGGCCCGGCGGACGAGGAAGGGACGCCATCGAGGCGTCCCCTTCGATTCCTGGAGCGGGTTACCGAAGCTCCACGAGCCCGTTCGGCGTCTCCAGGTTCGCGATGAGAGCCGGCGCCTGCCCCTTCGTGACCGGCAGGTTCAGGCCGAGGCCGCGCAGCAGGGCGGCGACACCGGCGGGGTTCGGGTGCTCGGCGCGGAGGGCGACCAGGGACAGGCCCGGCGGGGCGCCGGCGGCCGGGTGCGCCGCGCTCTTCCAGTCGATCACGAAGGGAATGAGGCCGCCGGCCACCACGACGTGCGGGTCGGTGAACTCCCACTCGAGCAGCGTGCCGTCCGGCCGCTTCCGGAGCCCGGGCTGGACGCCGCCGAGCCGCACCCCGGCGGCCCGGGCCAGGTCCACGAGAGCCTCCAGTCCCGACCCTTTGACGGCCCAGGCCGTCAGGCGCGGCCGCGCCAGCCCCTCGACGCCCAGCCAGAGCCGCCGGTCCGGCGGGCGCTGCGCGGGATCCGGGGCGAGGATCTCGAGATAGCTGTCGGGGCCGAGGGCGAGCAGCGCATTGCGCGTTCCCTCCTCCAGGTGCCGGCCTCCCGGCGCCGCGCGGACGCCCAGCAGCGCCTCGAGCTCCTCGACGGCGCGCTCGAGATCCGGCGCGGCGTAGACGAGGTGGTCCAGGCGCAGGGTCACGGGCCCATTATCGACAAGTCGCCCCGCACCGCGGGCCGCCGGGGGTCCGAGTCCGCGTCAACAAAATGCCCCGCCTTTCGGCGGGGCGCTGGTTTCTCGGGGGTTTCCCCCTCGGGGACTCGCTACTGGTGCGTCGAAACGTTGTTGTTGACGATGGCCTTGCGGCGGCCGATCTCGGTCCGGTTGCCCTGGCGGTCGATCACGTAGACGACCAGGTCGTGCTGCGTGTTCGAGAGCCTCGTCGTGTCGAGGACGAAGGAGTATCCGGCGTACGCCGTCGGCACCCGCGGGTCGGTGACCGGGACGTCGGGGCGGTAGAGCCCGTAGATGGCGTTGCCGACGACCTGTCCGTCGACGTCGACCTGGACCGCCGAGACGCCCTGGAAGTCGTAGGCCCAGCCGTAGAGCGGGAAGTCCGCGCCGCTGATGTACTCCATGTTCGTCGGGTTGTCGATGTAGCCGAAGGCCGGCTGATCGCCCGCCGTCTGGTCGCAGAGGACGACGGCCGACATCGCGCCGAACTGCGTGACCGTCTCCTCCACGTCGCCCGCGCGGATCGCCAGCGTGTGGGCGCCCGGCGTCGTGTAGCCGACGGGGACCAGGATCGACGGCACGGAGGTCGGCAGGTAGATCGCCATGGTGCCCGACGCGAAGTCCGGGTTGCGCACGAGGTAGAACGTGAAGTTGAACCCGGCGTTGTCGGCGTTCGGGTAGCCCGAGTAAAGCTGCGCGATGTCCGGCCGGTTGATGCCGTAGCAGTTCTGGAGGCTCTGCCCGAGCTGGACGCAATCCGCCCGCGTGTTGGCGATGATCTGGCCGTCCAGGAGGAGCTCGACGTAACCCACCGCGCCCTGGTCGAGGCGCGCGCCGACGTCGAGCGACCATCCGTCGACGACGTTTGGCGTGAGGTTACGGCCGCACTCCGCCGGCGTGCAGGGCGACGGGAAGCCCGAATTGCCCGACGGAATCGTGTCGCAGAAGAGCGAGGCCTTGTCGAGCGGGAAGTTGATCTGGCCGAAAGGCGCGAGGTTCGAGCCGTTGTTGATCACCTGGATCGTGCGCTCGCCGAGGTTGCGCGAGGCGCCCAGGTTATCGGTCGCCCACACGTCGAGGATGTGCAGTCCGTTGACGAGCGACGTCGTGTCGATGTTGGCCACGAAGCCGGAGTTCAGCGACCCGGGGACGTCGGGAAACGCCGCCTGAACGTCCGTGCGCGGGATGCCGTAGACGGCCGTCGACGGGGCTCCCGATCCGACCGAGCCGGAAACCTCCTGGCCGTCGATGAGGAAGTCCACGTGGTCGACGCTGCCGTCGTCGAGCGCCCAGCCGCTGACGACGAACGAGCCGTTGGCACCCGCGACGCCGACGGCGCCGGGGATGTCGACGTAGCCGAAGGGCGGCTGGTTGACCGTGTTGTCCACGACGACGCCGACCGAGGCCACGATCGTCTGCGCCTGCGTGTCCGACTCCGTCACCCGGATCGCGACCGTGTGGGGACCGTTCGAGTAATTGGAGGCGAGAAAGGATGAGAGGAACCCCGGCTGCGCGGTCGGGCTGTTGGCGTAGGTCGGGAAGATCAGGAGGACGTCGACGCGCGGGTAGTACATCTCGGCCGTGTTCACCGGAGCGCCGTCGACGAGGACTTCGATCTTGTCGATCGAGTTCGTGTCGAGCACGAATCCGGAGACGCGCACGACGCCGGAGACCGTTTGCCCGTCGGTCGGGTTGTCGATCGCTCCGAACGGCTGCGCGAGCGCACCCGCTGCCAGCGAGCACGACACCGCGGCGACGAGCGCCATGATCCGGAGCGCCTTCCTGTCCATGCGCTTTCCTCCCCCCGAAAATTTAAGAAAAGAATGGTGTTAGTGGGCTGAAAAGTCAAGCTCCGGGGAGGCTTGACCTCATTTTTTTAGGCAAAACGCCCCGATCGAATGTTAAATACTGGCAGTGCATTTCTTGTCCGAAACGAGGCCTCGCGGGGCCGGCCCGTGGCCCCGTGCCGCGGGGCCCCTGCCGGTGACCCGGGTCACCCGGACGAGGGCGTGAAGGGCCTCCTTCGGTCCCCCCGGTTCCAGGCCATCGCCTCGGCGGTTCTCGCCCTGGGCCTCTTCGCCTATTTCCTCTCGCGCGTCCCCCTCTCCCAGATCGCCGCCCGGATTGCGGCCGCCTCACCCGCCTGGCTGGCCGCGGCCGTCGGCATTTCCCTGACCGTCTTCGTCCTCCGGGCCGTCCGCTGGCTGTGGATTCTGAGGCCGCTCGCGCGGGTCCCCTGGTTCCCGGCCTTCCGCGCGACGGCCATCGGGTTCGCCGCGAACACCGTGCTGCCCGCGAGGGCCGGCGAGATCCTTCGCCCGGCGATCCTGGCGCGCGACCAGGGCCTCCCCTTCCCGGCGCTGCTGGCGTCGATCGTGTTCGAGCGCATCCTCGACGCGATGTCGCAACTCTGCTACCTCGGCATCGCGCTCCTGCTCGGCCCCGCGGCCGGGGCGACGGGCGCTCTCTCGGGCGGGCGGATCCGCTGGGCGGTCGCGGCGATCGCCGCGGTGGCCGTGACGGTGGCGCTCTTCGCCGTGCTCTGGCGCGGAGCGACCGAGCGATTCCTCGATCGCCTCTTCGGCGTGCTTCCCGACAAGCTGCGCGCGCCGGCGCGGCGCGTCGCCCACACGTTTCTCGACGGGTTCGCGTCGCTGAAGACTCCCCGGCTGGCCGCTCTCGTCGGCGGCGGGTCGCTCTTCATGTGGTTCGCCATCAACGTCCAGATCTGGTGCTCGATGCGGGCGTTCGGGCTTCAGCTGCCGCTCCCGTCGGCATTTCTCGTGACGACGGCGGGTGTCCTCGGTCTCGTGGTGCCCACGCCGGGCGGCGTCGGCGGCTACCACGCCGCGGTGCAGTACGCGTTGACGGACCTTCTGCACGTGCCGCTCGCCACGGCGACGGGCGTCGCCCTCGTCGCCCACGCGGTGTCCTTCGTCCCGATCTCGATCATCGGCTTCACCCTTTTCGCCGCGAGCCCCCTTTCCCGGCGCGGCCTGAAGGCGCTCGCGGCGGAGGGCATCCCGCCGACCGGGAACGCCGGCCGCTGAGGCCCGCCCTTCCCGGCTTTCGCGGGCGTTCTCGGGTAAGCTTTCCCACGGTGAAATGCCCGTTCTGCGCGGCCGTGGACGACCGGGTCGTGGACTCGCGGGAGAGCCGCGAGGGCGAAGTGATCCGGCGCCGGCGGGAGTGCGCCGCCTGCGGCCGGCGCTTCACCTCCTACGAGACGATCGAAGAGATCCCCTACATGGTCGTCAAGAACGACGGCCGCCGGGAGCGCTTCGACCGCAACAAGCTCCGGACCGGCCTGGCCAAGGCCTGCGAGAAACGCCCCGTCCCGCCCGTCGAGCTCGACCGGATCGTCGACGAGGTCGAGTCGCTCCTGCACGACTCCGAGGAACGCGAGATCGCGACGTCCCGCATCGGCGCCATCGTCATGGAGCGCCTCCGCGAGCTCGACAAGGTGGCCTACGTTCGCTTCGCCTCCGTCTATCGCAAGTTCGAGGACGTCGACGAGTTTCTCCACGAGCTGAAGAACCTGATCGGCCGCGGCGACGCGAAGGTGACGTCGTGAGGCCATGGTGAAGCGCACCGCCCGGTTCTACGGGCCGATCGTCGAGCTGTCGCGCCTGCAGGGCGAGCTGAACCGGATGTTCGCGGCCTTCGTCGAGTCCAACGACCGCGGCGCCGCCCCCGCGTCGTCGTGGGATCCCAACGTCGACGTCGTCGACGACGGCGAGTCGATCCGCATCCTGGTCGAGCTGCCCGGCGTCGAAGCGGGCGACGTGCGCGTCTCGATCCGGGGACGCGTCGTCATGGTCCGCGGCACGAAGAAGGGACGCATCCGCGCCAAGGAAGGCATGCGGTTCTTCTGCATGGAGCGCTATTTCGGGGCCTTCGTGAAGTCGATTCCCCTGCCGCGGCCGGTCAACTCCCACCACGCGCGCACCGCCATGAAGAACGGCCTGCTCGAGATCCTCCTGCCCCGAGTGCCGGACCTGCGGGAGAAGGAGATCGAGATTCCCGTCAAGGCCGAGCAGGAGGAGTAGGCTCCGACCATGGCCGAGCTCGACGACAAGGAGGTCGCTCCCGAGCGCGACGCGGACCTGCCGATCCCCGACATCCTGGCGGTCCTGCCGCTGAAGGACGTCGTGGTGTTCCCGTACATCATCCTGCCGCTTTCGGTCTCGCGCGAGAAGTCGATCAACGCGGTGGACGCGGCCCTCGCCGAGCAACGCATCATCATGCTCGTCGCCCAGAAGGACGGGCAGAACGACACGCCGAGGCCCGACGACCTCTACACGGTCGGAACCGTCGCGGCGATCATGCGGATGCTCAAGCTGCCCGACGGGCGCATCCGCCTGCTCGTCCAGGGGCTCTCGCGCGCCCGGATCGACTCGATCCTGGCCGAGGAGCCGTACCTGAAGGCCAAGATCACCCGCCTCGAGGAAGCCGAGACGCCCGAAGAGCTGCCTCCCGAGCAGGAGGCCCTGCTCCGGAGCGTCAAGCAGAACCTCGAGAAATCGGTCTCGCTCGGCAAGAACATCTCGCCCGAGGTCATGGTCATCGCCGGCAACCTGGACGATCCGGCGCGGCTGGCCGACCTCGCCGCCTCGAACCTCGACCTGAAGCTCGAGGATGCCCAGAAGATCCTGGAGTCCACCGACTCGATCGAGCGGCTGCGCCTCGTCAACGACAGTCTCGCCAAGGAGATCACCGTCCTGACGATGCAGCAGGAGATCTCGACGCAGGCCCGCGGCGAGATGGACAAGTCGCAGCGCGAGTACTACCTGCGCCAGCAGCTCCGGGCGATCCAGCAGGAGCTCGGCGAGGGCGAGGAGATTTCCGAGGAGCTCGACGCCTACCGGAAAATCATCACCGACAAGAAGATCCCGCAAGAAGCCGCGACCGAGATCGAGAAGCAGATCAAGCGGCTCGAGAGGAGCCACCCGGACTCGGCCGAGACCGCCATCATCCGGACGTATCTCGACTGGATGACCGGCCTGCCCTGGAGCGTGACGTCCGAAGACTCCAAGGACATCGAGCGGGCGCGGCGGATCCTCGACGAGGACCACTACGACATCGAGAAGGTCAAGGAGCGGATCCTCGAGTTTCTCGCGGTCCACGCCCTGAAACAGAGCCTGAAGGGGCCCATCCTCTGCTTCGTCGGGCCGCCCGGCGTGGGCAAGACGTCGCTCGGCCGTTCGATCGCCCGCGCCCTCGACCGCAAGTTCGTCCGCCTGTCGCTCGGCGGCGTCCGCGACGAGGCCGAGATCCGAGGCCACCGCCGGACCTACGTCGGCGCCATGCCCGGCCGCATCGTCCAGGGAATTCACCAGGCGGGAACGTCCAACCCGGTCTTCATGCTCGACGAGATCGACAAGATCGGCGCCGACTACCGCGGCGATCCGTCGGCGGCGCTCCTCGAGGTGCTCGACCCCGAGCAGAACTTCTCCTTCCGCGACCACTACCTGTCGGTGCCGTACGACCTCTCGAAGGTCCTGTTCATCGCCACCGCCAACGTCCTCGACCCGATCCAGCCCGCGTTCCTCGACCGCATGGAGGTGATCCGGCTGTCGGGGTACACCGCCGAGGAAAAGAAGGCGATCGCGCGGCGCCACCTGATCCCGAAGCAGATGGAGGAAAACGGGATCAGCGAGGCGAACATCGAGTTCACCGACAGCG
>DATJXB010000238.1:0-4029 GCA_035500755.1 Thermoanaerobaculia bacterium
CACCTCGCCGACGAGATCGCGTTCCGGCCGGACGGCCGGATCGTGCGGCGCGCGCACCAGGTGCTCGCCGAGGCGGAGGCAATTCTTCAACGGATCGCCGACCGCGGCCTTTTCGCCGCCCTCGCCGACGGCGTCTTCGCGGACACGCGCCGGCCGCGCGACCGGGGCCGCGGCTACGAGGGCGTCGTCGCGCGGGATCCCGCCTACGCCAACCCGTTCATGGAGGCCTGGAGCCAGGCGCCGGCCGGGGCGACCGCGTGAGCGCGAGCGCCGTGCGGCCGGTCCGCCCGTACGGCGACAAGAAGGGCGACGGCGCGGTCCAGGTCTCGTTCACGCTGCCGGTCGCCAAGTCGGCGGCCGCCACCGAGGCCGCCAAGCGCTTCGTGTCGAAGATGGGCCTGCGGGAACCCTACGTGACGCTCGCCGAGGCGATCGCCCCGGACTTCACCTACTTCGTCGTCTACGGCCGGGCGACCCACGACGTGGATCTCGCCGGAATCGTGGCCGAAGAGGCTCCGGCCGCCGCGCTCGGCCGCGAGCAGATCGACGCCGAGCTTTCGAAGCGCTTCCCCCGGCGGCTCGTCGTGCTCGGGTGCGCGCTCGAGTCGGACGCGCACACCGTCGGCCTCGACGCGATCTTCAACATGAAGGGCTTCGCCGGCGACTACGGCCTCGAGCGCTACCACGCGATCGACGCGCGCAACCTCGGGGCGCAGGTGCCGGTTGCCGAGGTCGTGAGGCTCGTGCGCGAGGCGAAGGCCGACGCGGTGCTCGTCTCGGCCACCGTGACGCAGAACGAGATCCACGTCCGCCACCTGACCGACCTCGTCGACATGCTCGAGGCCGAGGGCCTTCGCGACGGCCTCCTGCTGATCGCCGGAGGCGCGCGCGTGGACCACGCGCTGGCCAAGGAGCTCGGCTACGACGCCGGCTTCGGACCGGGAACGACCGCCTCCCGAGTCGCCGGGTTCCTCCTCGAGGAGCTCACGCGCCGCCGGGACGCCGGAGAATGGCGGCCGTGACCGACCGCGTGCTCCTGCGCCTGCGCGTCGGCGCCGAGCAGGCGCACTACGGGGGCGGGCTCGTCGACGGCGCCTTCGTGCTGAAACTGTTCGGGGACGCCGCCACCGAGCTTCTCGTCCGCCGGGACGGCGACGAGGGCCTCTTCCGGGCGTACTCCTCGATCGACTTCCTGGCGCCCGTCCACGGCGGGGACTACCTCGAGGTCGAGGCCGAGATCGTCCGCGTCGGCAGGACGTCGCGCGAGATGCGGTTCGAGGCACGGAAGGTCATCACGCCGGCCGGCGGCTCGTCGGCCCGGGTGCTCGACCCGCCCGAAGTGGTGGCCCGGGCGACCGGCACGTGCGTCGTGCCGCTCGACAGGCAGCGGGGCCGCGCCTGAGCGACGCGCTCCTCATCACGGTCGCCGGGGTCGGCGCGGAGGTCATGCGGAGCCAGCAGCCGCACCTGCCGCTGCTCCCCGAGGAGGTCGGCGAGGAGTACGGACGCGCGTTCGACGCGGGGGCGACGATCGGCCACATCCACGGCCGGAAACCCGACGGCACGCCGACCCAGGACCTCGAGACCTTCCGCGCCTACTCCCGGGCGATCCGGGCGCGGTGCCCCATCATCCAGCAGTTCTCGACGGGAGGGGCGGTCGGCATGGGCGTCGAGGAGCGCATCGAAGCGCTCTCGCTCCAGCCCGACATGGCGACGCTGACGCTCGGCACCTGCAACTTCGGCGAGGAGATCTTCGAGAACACGTTGCCCACGATCCGGACGATCCTCGAGCGCCTCCAGAAGCACGGCGTCACGCCCGAGCTCGAGATCTTCGACGACGGCATGCTCGCGACGGCCGACGCGCTCTTCGCGAAAGGCCTCCTCCAGCCGCCGGCGCACTTCGACTTCGTCCTCGGCGTTCCGGGCGCGGCGGCGGCGACGGCGGAAAACCTGCTTCACTTCGCGCGCTCGATCCCCGCCGGCTGCACCTGGACCGTCGCGGGCATCGGCCGGCGCCAGACGGCGATGGCGACGCTCGCGATCGCGATGGGCGGCCACGTCCGCGTCGGCTTCGAGGACAACATCTTCTACCGCAAGGGCGAGCTCGCGGACTCGAACGCCCGCTTCGTCGAGCGCGTGGTCCGCATCGCCCGCGAAGTCGGCCGCGAGCCCGCCTCGATCGCGGAAGCCCGTCGGATCCTGCGCCTCCCGGCGGCCGCTTGAGCGAGCCGCGCCCCTCCGGCGAGACGGAGCTCTCGCGCGGCCTGAACCTCTGGGACACGTCGCTCCTCGTCCTCGGCCTCGTCATCGGCGGCGGCATCTTTCTGACGCCCACCTCGATCGCGAAGGCGCTCCCGTCCGGACCCTGGATCCTGGCCGCCTGGATCGTCGGCGGACTCCTCGCCATCGCCGGCGGGCTCGTCTTCGCGGAGCTCGGCGCGATGCTGCCCCACGCCGGCGGCGTGTACGTCTACATTCGCGACGCGTTCGGCGATCTCCCGGCCTTCCTCTACGCGTGGGTCGCCTTCTGGATCATCATCATCGGCTCCGATGCCGCGGTCGCCGTCGGCTTCTCGACCTACCTCGCGGTCTTCTTTCCCTCGCTCGGCAACGACCATGTCGTCGCGGCGCTCGGGCCGGTCGCGATCTCGGCCGGGCAGCTCGTGGCCGTGGCGCTGACCCTCGTCATGTCGGCCACGCACTACGTCGGCGTCCGCGAAGGAGCCCGCATCCAGGGCGTCTTCACGGTCGTGATCGTCGTGGTCCTCGCCGGCATCGCGATCGGCGGACTCTTCGCGCCGGTGCCCGCGGCGCCCGGAGCTCCGGCCCCGCTCCCGCCGATCGCGCTCGTCGGCTTCGGCACGGCGCTGATCGGCGTCTTCTGGACGTTCTACGGCTGGAACGAGATCGCCGCCGTCGCCGGCGAAGTCTCGAACCCGCGGCGAAACCTCCCCCTCGCCCTCATCCTCGGGACGGGCCTCGTGACGTTCCTCTACGTCGGCGTCAACGCGGCGTTTCTCAAGGCGATCCCGGCGGCCGAGATGGCGACGGTCGCGCAGCCCGGATCGGTCGCGGCGACGCGGCTCTTCGGTCCCGGAGCCGCCCTGCTCGTCTCGGTCGCCATCACGGCGGCTGCGGTCGGCTGCGTCTCGGCCGGCCTCGTCCCGGCGCCCCGGGTCGTGTACGCCCTCGCCAAGGACGGCCTCTTCCCGAAGCCCTTCGCCCGCGTGCACCCGCGCTTCCGGACGCCCTCGTTCGCGATCGTCGTCCAGGCGGTCTGGATGTCCGTGCTGTGCCTCTCCGGGCGGTACGACCAGCTCTACACCTACGCGACGTTCTTCGTCATCGTGGCCTACGCCGCGGCGGGCATCGCGCTCTTCGTCTTCCGCCGCCGCCGGCCGGACCTGCCCCGTCCGTACCGTTGCTGGGGCTACCCGGCGGTTCCCTTCGTCTTCGTGGTCAGCTCGATCCTGCTCGCGATCAACACGGTCAGGGAGCAGCCGAAAGAGACGCTGGCCGGCATCGGCATCCTGCTGCTCGGCCTGCCCTTCTACTTCTCGTTGAAGCGCCGGCGCCCTCCGGCCGCCGACGCCTCGACCTCGGCCGGCACGCGCGCGCCGGCGACGTCGGACACGATCGCGTAAGTCACCTCGAGCCCGAAGCGGACGTTGTCGAGGGAGAGCCTCTCGTCGTCGCCGTGGCTTCGATCGTCGTCCTCCGAGAGCGCGAAGGGTTCGAAGCCGTAGACGACGACCCCCATCTGGCGCAGCCGCGACGCATCCGTCGACGACGTCAGCGGCGGCGTCAGCACCGGGACGCCCGGGGCGAAGCGATCCCGCGCGCGCTCGATCGCATGGAAGAGCGCGGTGTCGATCGGCGATTCGGTCGCCGTTTCCGAGACGAGCACGTCCCAGGCGAGCCCGTCGTCGCCGGCCACCGAGCGCAACGTCGCGAGGAATTTCTGCGGGTCTTCGCCGGGCAGCAGCCGGCAGTCGAGCGCGGCGGTCGCCTCGCCGGGGATGACGTTGA
>DATJXB010000239.1:0-5801 GCA_035500755.1 Thermoanaerobaculia bacterium
GACGGCCGCGCCCGCGGCCGCCCAGAGCCGCCTCGAGAAGGACCTGAGCCTCGCTCCCGGCGGCGAGTTCCGCCTGGAGACCGACATGGGGTCGGTGACCGTCACGGGCAGCTCGGACGCGGGTGCCCACCTCCTGATCACGTCGAAGCGCAAGGACCTCGACGAGCTCCTGACCTTCCGGTTCGACGAGGGCGCGGGCTCGGTGGCGGTGATCGCCAAGAAGAAGCACCGCTCCTGGTTCTCGAGCGAGAGCGGCTCGGTCCACTACGAGATCCGGGTTCCGGCGCAGACGCGCCTGTCGATCGACACCTCGGGCGGCGCGATCAAGATCGCCGGCCTGCGCTCGCCCGCCAAGCTCGACACGTCGGGCGGCGGCATCAAGGTCGACGATCTCGTCGGCGACCTCGACGCCGACACGTCCGGCGGGTCGATCGACCTGAAGGACATCAAGGGCAAGGTCCGGGTCGTGACCTCGGGCGGCGGCATCGACGGCGCCAACCTCGACGGTCCGGTCCACGCCGAGTCCTCGGGCGGCTCGATCGAGCTGCAGAAGGTGACCGGCGACATCGACGCCGAGACCTCGGGCGGCGGCATCCGCATCGCGGACGCGGGCGGCCGCGTCCACGCCGACACGTCGGGCGGCTCGATCGAGGCGTCGTTCACGAAGGGGAACTCGGCCGGCGGCACCCTCGAGACCTCGGGGGGCGGCATCGAAGTCTCCGTCGACCCGGAGGCGAACCTGTCGATCCAGGCCTCGGGCAACTCCGTCAAGACCGAGCTGCCGATCCGCGTCCAGGGCGAGATCTCCCGCGGGAGCCTCTCCGGCAGCCTCGGCAAGGGCGGGAACACGCTGCGGCTCCACACGAGCGGCGGCTCGGTCCGGATCCAGAGCCTCTGACCCTGAGCGGGCGGCTCCGCCGCCCGACGGGAAAGAGAGGGAGGTCGGCCCGGGCGCCCTCTTCGGCGGGGAGTCTCCGCGCGCATAGAATCCCTGCGTGCTCGCGGCATTGATCCTCCAGGCCCTGCTCGCCGGGCCGGCGCCGCCGGCCGCGCCGGTGCGCGCCCTGGTCGGGGCGACACTGATCGACGGCACCGGCGCGCTCCCGGTCTCCCACGCGACCGTCGTGGTGCGCGACGGCCGCATCGACTGTGCCGGCAAGGACTGCGTCGTCCCGAAGGGCGCGGCCGTCACGGACGTTTCCGGCCTCTGGATCCTGCCGGGCCTGATCGACGCGCACGTCCACTTCGGCCAGTCGGGCTGGGCGGACGCGCGGCCCGACTCGTTCGACCTCCGCGACCGCTTCCCGTACGAGACGGTGGAGTCGGAGCTCGCGCTGCACCCGGAGAAGAACCTGCGCGCCAACCTCTGCTCGGGCGTCACCTCGGTTTTCGACAACGGCGGCTACGTCTGGTCGATCGACCTGGCGCACCGCGAGCGGAACGACCCGAACGCGCCGCGCGTGGCCGCCGCGGGACCGCTCCTGTCGACGATCGACTTCTGGCTGAACCTTCCGGCCGAGCGCCAGTTTCTCCACCTGAAAGACGCCGCGTCGGCGCGGTCCGACGCGCAGTACCTCGCGGCCCGCGGCGCCGACGCGGTCAAGGTCTGGTTCATCGTCACGCCGGAGCAGACGGTCGAAGCGTCGACGCCGGAAGTGCTCGCGGCGGGCGAGGAAGCGCGCCGGCTCGGGCTGCCGCTGATCGTGCACGCCACCGGGCTCGCGGAGGCGAAGGTGGCGCTGAAGGCGGGCGCGCACCTTCTGGTGCACAGCGTCGATGACCTCCCGGTCGACGACGAGTTTCTCGCACTGGCGAAGTCGACCGGGGCGGTGTATTGCCCGACCCTGACGGTGATGTCCGGCTATCTGCGCCAGGCGCAAGCGGCCGCCTCCGGGAAGCCGCCGGTGCTCGACGACCCGAACGGCTGCGTCGACCGCGCGTTCGTGGAGCGGATCACGACGCCGGGCGTCCTCCCCGCCGCGGGCGCGGCGGAAAAGCTCGAGCGCTTCGAGTCCATGGTCGGCCCGATGGCGTCGACGATGGCTGCGAACCTGAAACGCGTCTCCGACGCCGGCATCCCGATCGCGATGGGCACCGACGCCGGGAACCCGCTGACGCTGCATGGACCTTCGGTCTACGCCGAGATGGAAGCGATGCAGGCGGCCGGGCTCTCGCCGATGCAGGTGATCGTCGATGCGACCCGCGGGGGGAGCCGCGCCATGGGCGTCGAGACGGTCGGCGGCACGCTCGAGAAGGGAAAATCCGCGGACCTGATCGTCGTCGCGGCGGACCCGACGCAGGACGTCGCCAACCTCCGCAAGCTCCGCTTCGTCATGCGCGCCGGCGTCCTCCGTTCCCAGAGCGAGCTCCGGGCCCCGGCCGCGCCGCGATGAGCGCCGCTCCGGTCGCGATCGCGGGCGCCGGCCCCACGGGGATCGCCTGCGCGATCGAGCTCTCGCGCCGCGGCATCGACGCCGTCTGTCACGATCGCGGAGGCATGCTGGACTCGATCCAGCACTTTCCCGAGGAGATGCGCTGGTTCTCGACCCGGGATCTCCTCGACATCGCGGGCGTCCCCTTCGCGACGCCCGAACCGCACCCGACGCGCCTCGAGACGCTGGCGTACTACCGCGGCGTCGCCGAGCGGTTCGGCGTGCGGGTCGAGGCCGAGAGCGCCGTCGAGCGCGTGGCGCCGAGGGCTGGCGGCGGCGTCGACGTCGAGACGTCGGGGCGCCGGGGTGCCCGGCGCTTCGAGGCGCCGGCCGCGGTCCTCGCCACCGGCTTCTTCCACAACCCGCGCCGCCTCGAGGTCCCCGGCGCCGACCGGCCGCACGTCTTTTCGCGCTACGTCTCCGGTTATCCCTACCACGGCCGCGACGTCGTCGTCGTGGGCGGGAAGAACGGGGCGGCCGAAGCGGCCCTGGACCTGTATCGCCACGGCGCGCGGGTGACGCTGGTCCACCGCGGGGCGGCGCTGTCGGAGCGCGTCAAGTACTGGATCCGGCCGGACCTCGAGAACCGGATCGCCGCCGGCTCGATCCGCGCGCTCTTCTCGTCGCGGGTCGTCGACATCGGATCGGATTCGGTCCGCGTCTGCGGCCCGTCGGGCGAGATCGCCCTTGCCGCGGAGGCCGTCTTTGCGCTCGTCGGTTACACGCCCGACTTCGCGCTCTTCGAGCGCTGCGGGATCCGCCTCGAGGGGCCCAACCGCGTTCCGGCGCACGATCCGGAGACGCTCGAGTCGAACGTGCCGGACCTCTATCTCGCCGGCGCGATGCTCGGCGGCACGGAAATCGGACGGATCTTCGTCGAGAACAGCCGGCACCATGCCGCGCTCGTCGCGGCCGCGATCGCGCGGCGGGAAAGGCCGGTCGGCGCCGGAACCTAGGCGCAACCAAGCGACCTCCACGCGTGTTTCAGGGAGCGTGGAGGAAACGATGATCACCGGTGGCGCCCCGGTCGCGGGGCATGGCGGGGCGCCGGGACCGGCGTCCCGGTTCCGGCTGGTCCTGGGGCAGCCGGAGCAGCAGAAAGGGAGGGGGCGGTTGGCGGCGCTCGATGACGGCGTCCTGCGCGCGCGCCTGGCGGAGGATCTCGACGGATCCTTCGAGGATCTCGTCCGCGCCTACCAGGACCGGCTCTTCTCCTTCGCGCTGCGGCTGACCGCCCGGCGGGAGGACGCCGAGGAGATCGCGCAGGACGCGTTCGTGCGCGCGTATCGGGCGCTCGCGACCTATCCGGCCGACCGCATCCGGGCGCTCGCGCTCCGAGCCTGGCTCTACCAGATCACGTTGAACGTCACGCGCAACCGGAGGCGCGGGAAGAAGCCGCGGCTCGTGTCGCTCGACCACCCGCTCTCGCCGCGGGGCGAGACCGCGTGGGAGGCGCCCGACACCGAAGAGGCCCGGCCGGACGCCGTCTACGAACGGGGACGGCGCCGCGCCGACATGGCCTCGCTCGTCGCCCGTCTTCCGGAGCGCTACCGCGCCCCGATCCTGCTGCGGTACGTCGAGGGACTGAAGCTCGAAGAAGTGGCGCGGGTGCTCCACCAACCGGTGGGCACCGCGAAGTCGAACGTGCACCGGGGAGTCAACGCCCTGCGCGAAGCGCTGGTGGCGTCCCGCCGGGAAGGGGTGAAGCGATGACGACGACGAAGGATCGGGTGTCGGTGGCCGGGGCGCTGCGCGGGCTCGCGGCCGAGAAGGCGCCCGCGACGCTGCTGCCCGCGGTGTTGCGGCGCGTCGGGCTCGCCGACGCGTACTGGGAGCTCGAGTCGCCGGTCGGCGCGGTGTTCATCGCGCACAGCAAGGCCGGGATCTCGATGGTCACCCGGGCGAGGTCGGCGGCCGAATTCGAGCGGGCGTTCGAGCGGCGGTTCGGGCGTGCCGTCGGCGCCGAGAAGTCCGTCCCGCCGGCCCGCGTCCGGGCGCTCGTCCGGAATCTCAAGGGCGAGGGGCGCCGCGAGCTCCGGTTCGACCTGCGCGGCCTGTCCGAGTTCGAGCGCGCGGTCCTCATGAAGGCGCTCGAGATCCCGCCGGGAGAGGTCCGGCCCTACAGCTGGGTGGCCCGGGAGATCGGGCACCCGGGCGCCGTCCGCGCGGCGGGCTCGGCCCTGGCGAAGAACCCGGTGCCGCTCCTGATCCCGTGCCACCGGGTCGTCCGGAGCGACGGGCACATCGGCAACTACTCGCTCGGCGGCGCGCGCAACAAGCGGCGGCTCCTCGAGTTCGAAGGGGCGCAGCCGGCGCTCCTCGAGCGCCTCGCGGCCTCCGGCGTGCGGTACCTCGGCAATTCCGAGCAGAAGCACTTCTGCTACCCCACGTGCGGCGGCATCGACTCGCTCCTGGAGTCGAACAAGGTCCGCTTCCAGTCGGAACGTGAAGCCGTGGCGGCGGGTTACCACCCCTGCCAGGACTGCCGGCCTCCGGTGGCCCGGGCCGGCTGAGGCGTCGCGGCGCGACACTCGACCCCTCCCCTCCGTAAAAGGGGGGGAGGGTCTTTCCGCGGTGGCTTAAGCTACGCCGCGGCGGCATGTACAACGATTTCTACGGGTTTCGAGAGGCGCCCTTCAACATCACGCCGGACCCGCGCTTTCTCTTCTTCTCGGACAAGCACCGTGAGGCGTTCAACCACGTTCTGTTCGGGATTCGCGAGCGCAAGGGGTTCATCCAGATCACGGGCGAGGTGGGGGCCGGGAAAACGACTGTTTGCCGCGCGATCCTCTCCGAGCTCGGTCCGACCTTCCGCACCGCGCTGATCCTGAATCCCATGATGACGGCGACCCAGCTCATGAAGACGGTTCTGACCGAGCTCGGCCTGCCGGCGCGTAAGTCGGACCGGTCGGCGCACCTCGAGACGCTCAACCGCTACCTGCTCGAGCAGGCCGCGGCCGGCAACGACGTCGTGCTGCTGATCGACGAGGCGCAGGACCTCGAGCCGGAGCTGCTCGAGGAGGTGCGCCTCCTCTCGAACCTCGAAACCGACCAGCGCAAGCTCCTCCAGATCGTCCTCATCGGCCAGCCGGAGCTCCGCGAGAAGCTGAACCAGCGGAGCCTCCGGCAGCTGCGCCAGCGGATCACGGTCCGCTACCACCTGTCGCCGCTCAATCGGTTCGAGACGGAGCGCTACATCGGCCACCGGCTCCGCGTCGCGGGGGCGGACGGCCGGCCGCGGTTCTCGTCCTGGGCGATCCGCAAGGTGCATCGGTACTCGGGCGGCGTGCCGCGCCTGATCAACGCGGTCTGCGACAAGGCGCTCCTCTACGGCTACGTCAACGGCACCTACGCGCTCGACGGCCGGGC
>DATJXB010000240.1:0-34232 GCA_035500755.1 Thermoanaerobaculia bacterium
CGTCGACGAGGGCGACCGGGGCGGCCACCGTCTCCCCGCGGCGCTTCGCCTGCGGAAACTTGACCATCAGAGGCACGTGAATCTCCTCGCGATAGAGAAGCACCCCGTGCTCGTCTTCGCCGTGGTCGTTCAGGCCTTCGCCGTGGTCCGAGAGCAGGATCACGAGCGCGCGGTCGTAGATGTCGCGCTCCTTCAGGAACCGGACGAAGTGACCAACGATCTCGTCGGCGCGGGCGATCTCGCCGTCGTAGAGAAGCGGGTACCGGGACCGGAAGGGCTCGGGCGGCTCGTAAGGCGTGTGCGGCTCGAAGAGGTGAAGAAAGGCGAAGAACGGACCGGCGTTGTGGCCCGAGACCCACTCGGCGAGCAGCGCCTGGGTGTCGTCGCCGTTGCGCTGGACGCGGGAGATCGACTGGCTCGCCTTCGCGGGCTCGATGTTGTCGTCGTAGAAGTCGAATCCGCGCGAAACTCCGGTCGCGTGCGAGAGGACGATCGAGGAGACGGCGCCGCCGGTCGCGTAGCCGTTCGCCTTGAGGAAAGCGGCGAGGGTGGCCGGGCCCGGTCCGAGGGCGTAGCCGAGGTTGTCGCGCACGCCGTTCTGCGGCGGGTAGAGGCCCGTGAAGATCGTGGTGTGCGACGGCAGGGTCAGCGGCACCTGGGAGTAGGCGTTCTGGAAGAGCACCGCATCCGCCCGCAGCGCGTCGAGGTTCGGCGTCTGGATCGCCGCGTACCCGTACGCCGGGAGGTGATCGGCCCGCAGCGTGTCGATCGAAATGAGGACGACCGGGGTGCCGCGGGAGACGAGCCCGTCGCCGCGCCGGCAGGCCGAGGCGCCGCCCGCGGCCGCGAGGCCGAGGAGGAGGACGGCGGCGAGCCGCCGTCCGGGACCCCGTGTCGATTCTGCTAGCATCCGCGCCATGCCGCTCAAACCCGAAATCTACCTCCGGCGCCTCGAAACCGCCCGGACGCGCCTGAAAGCGCTCCCGGCCGACGGCCTGTTCGCGACGCCATCGTCGAACCTCTATTACCTGACGGGCATCGATTTCCACCGCAGTGAACGCCTGACCGCGCTGCTTCTCTTCCCGGATCGCGATCCGGTCGTCATTTGCCCGGCTTTCGAGGCGTCGCGGTTGCGCCTGATGTCCGCCGTCAAGAACGTCGTCACCTGGGAGGAGACCGAGGACCCGTTCGCGCGCGCGGCGGGGCTCCTGCCGGCGGCCTCCGGCACGCTCGCCGTCGAGCCCTCGACCGCGTACGACGACGTCGAACGCCTGCTCAAGGCCCGGCCGGGCTGGAAACCGGCGTCGGCGGCGGGGCTCTTCGCGGCGCTCCGGATGGTCAAATCCGCCGAGGAGCTCGACCGGATGCGCCAGGCGATCGAGGTCGCCCTGCCCCGTTTCCGGCGCGCTTTCGAGGCGCTCCGGCCCGGCTGCACCGAGGCCGAGATTTCGGCGCTCGTCGGGGGCGAGAACATGGTCCAGTTCGGCCCCTCGTCGGCCTACCCGCACGGCGCCTCCGGCTCGACGCCGCTGTCGCGCGACCAGGCGGTCCTGATCGACGCCTGGGACCGGCCGGACGGCTACTTCTACGACATCACGCGCTCGACGTTCTATGGCACGCCGACCGACGAGTACCGCAAGGTCTGGTCGATCGTGCTCGAAGCGCAGTCGGCCGCGATCGACAAGGCCGCTCCCGGCGTCGCCTGCGCGGAAGTCGACGCCGCCGCGCGGCGCGTCATCGAGAAGGCGGGGTACGGCGAGTACTTCACGCACCGCCTGGGCCACGGGCTCGGGATCGACGTGCACGAGCCGCCCTACATGGTCGGCCACGACCGAACGATCCTCGAGCCCGGCATGACGTTCACGTCCGAGCCCGGGATCTATCTGCCCGGCCGTTTCGGCGTCCGCATCGAGGACGACATCGTCTGCACCGAGCGCGGCGCGGAGTCGCTGTCGCCGCGCGTGCGCGCCCTCGAGCCGATCGCGGCCTGAGAGACCGGCCGCTCGTCCTCGCCCGCGGGCCTCTGGTCCCCGGCCGGAAGCGGCCCCGGGTTTATAGTGTTTTCGTTGGCGACATGACGTTCCGCTTCGGCACCAACCTGCTGGACACCGAGAGCCGTGCCCTGTCCCGCGACGGCCGCGGCGTCTCGATTTCACCCAAGGCTTTCCGGCTGCTCCAGGTCCTGCTCGAGGCGAGACCTCGGGCGGTACCGAAAGCCGAGCTCCACCGCCGGCTCTGGCCCGACACGGTGGTGTCGGACGTCAACCTGCCCACCCTCATCGCCGAAGTCCGCCAGGCGATCGGCGACGGCGCCCGGTCGCCGGAGTTCATCCGGACGGTCTACGGCTACGGCTACGCGTTCTGCGGCGCCGCGGTCGCTCTCCACCGGGACGGACAGCCCGACGCGAGCGACGACCAGATTTTCCGGCTCCTCTGGGGCAGCCGGGAGATCGCGCTCTCCGACGGCGAAAACATCCTCGGCCGCGGCGCCGACTCGCTCGTCTGGATCGACGCGCAGAGCGTGTCGCGCCGGCACGCCCGGCTCGTGATCGCCTCGGGTCTCGCGACGCTCGAGGATCTCGGCTCGAAAAACGGCACGTTCGTCAACGGCATCCGCCTGACGGCGCCGGTGGCGCTCCGCGACGGCGACGAGCTCCGCGTCGGCAGCATCCCGATGACGCTCAAGATCCACACCAAGCCTTCCAACACCGAGACGGCGACGGGACATTGATCGCGGCGAGAGAACGCCGCGCCGGCGGCCGGACCGAGAGCACCGCGGAACGGCCGCCGAGAGGAATCGGCGCCGCCCGGAGTCGGCTCCTCGCCACGGCGCTTCTCGCCGCCGCGCTTTCCGCCGCGGCGTCCCGGGCTCAGGAACAAGCCACCGGCCCGGCTCTCGAGGAGACCGCGGACTTCGCCCGCCGAGCGGCGCTCGCCGCGCTGCACGGCCCGCCCAAGATCTTCTTCGAGTCCGTCGACGCCGACGGCATCCTCCAGCGCCTCGTCGGCGCCGAAGCGTTCGCCGGCCTGAGCGAGCGCCAGCAGGAGATTCTGCGAACCGCCGTGCGGGAACACTTCGCCCAGGCGCTCGCGCCGCCCGCCGGCACGAGCGGCGAGATCGCCTGGGCCTCGACGACCGATTCCGGCCGCGGGCCGGTCTTCGTGGACCTCGGCCTGCGCTACGGCACCTCTCTCCTGAAGACGCGCTGGACCATCGCCCGGACGCGGAAGGGCTGGGCGGTCGAAGACATCGTGCTCTCCGATCCGGGCCTCTCGCTGGCCGCCGAGATGGGACGGATCCTCGGCCCGGAGCCCGTCCGCCGGCGCGACGCGCTCCGCGAGGCCCGCGCGCGGGCGCTGCCGCGGCTGCTCGGCGTGGCGGCGATCGTGGCGGTCGTCCTGGTGTTCGCCCGCCGGCTGCCGGCCGAGAAGCGGCGCGTGCTCTGGATCGCGGCCGTGCCCGCGCTGCTCTTCCTCGTCGACGGCGCCCTCGCCATCCAGCGCGCGCTGTCCGAGCCGTTCGCCCTGACCGAGAATCCACCGGCGCAGCCCTGGCGGCAGTACGAGAAGCTCGCGCTCGCCGCGCAGGCCGACGGCAGGACCGAAACGGCGCGAGAGAACTGGACCCGGGCCCTGGCCGACGGCGCGCCCGCGGGTCCCGTCTACTACCGGATGGGCCTGGCGGCCCGAGGGCTCGGCGCGACGGCCGAGGCCGCCGCCGACTTCGAGCACGCGCTCGCGGAGAAACCCCCGGCGCCGGGAGCGGCGCGCGAGCTCGGCATGATCGCTCTCGCCGACGGCCGCAGCGCCGACGCCCGGGCGCTTCTCCAGGGGTATCTGCGCGACGCCGGTCCGGACGTCGAGACGCTCGCCGCGCTGGCCGTGGCGCAGACGAACCTGGGCGACCCCGACGCGGCCGTCGCGACGATCGCCGCCGCCCGAGGACTCGTTGGCGAGGACTGGCGCAAGGCCGAGCTCGAGGCGCGTATCGACGCGCGCGCGGGCAACGCCGCGGCGACCGTGGCGGCCCTCCGGCCGCTCGTCACCGACGGAAAGCTCGACCGCTTCACCTTGCGCGCCGACCCGGCGTACCTGCCGATCGCCGCCGACCCCGCCTGGGTGGGCTTCCTGAACGAACCGGCGAACTAGGCCGTCGCGGCGAGGCGCCGTCAGACGCCCGACCACCGCTGCCAGCCCGCGAAGAGCTCGCTTTCGGACAGGCCGCTCTCCGCGCGGAGGGCGTCCGCGAAACTCAGCCCTCCCTCGCCGACGCGGTCGAGCACGCACGCCACGGTCCCGGCGCCGCGCGTCGCGATCAGGTACTCGACGAGCGACAGCGCCTGCGCGTAGCTCGCCCGCGCGGCGGCGCGCGAAAGGCGCCGCGCGAAGGTGCGGTCGAGAGAGGCGAGCGAAACCGCGGGCGTCGGGCCGACGGCCGCGCGGACCTCGGAGACCGGGAGGCGGCGGCCCTCGCACCACTGCGAGAGGCCCTCGTGGAACCACGCGGGCGCCCGGTCGCCGCAGGCCTGGCGCAGCAGCGCATGGGCGAGCTCGTGGGACAGGACCGCCGCGAGGGCCTCGGCGGGCGCGCCCGGCTCGACACTCACCCGGATCTTCCCGTCGTAGAGCCCCGAGCTCCAGTCCGGGACGGACGTCAGCGCGAAATACGCGTGGCCCGCGTAGAGGACCACGACCTGGCGGCCCGAGAGGCGCCGCCCGAGCAGCTCGGCCTGCCGGTCGGCCAGGCGCTCGAGGTCGGAGCCGGCGCGCTCGAGGGTCTCTTCGGGCACGCCGGCGTCGGCGAAGATCGCGAAGCGCTCGAGGGCGAGCTGCCGCTGCCCGCGCGAGAGGGCGAGCTCTTCCCGCGCTCGGGCCAGGCGGGCCATCACGACCGGGTCCGTGCCGCCGAAGCGCAGGAACTCTTCCCACGCCGAGACCGCGTCGGCGAGGCGGTGGAGCGCGAAGTACGCGTCTCCCAGCGTCGCGTAGATCTCGGGCGGCGCGCGGTTGACGCGCTCCTCCGCCAGCCGCAGGTAGAACCGCGCCGCGTCGAAATCGGCGACGCGCAGGTGGCACAGCGTCAACTCCGCGAGCACGAGGCCGTTCGAGTCGTCGAGGGCGTACGCCTCCGACAGGAGCTCCGAAGCCCGGCCGATCTCGCCCTCGGCGAGGTACGCCGCGCCGATCCGTTCGAGCTCCTCGGCGACGCGCGCCGCCTGCGAGGAGCCCGGCGCCGCGAACGCCGCGCGCGCATGGAGGCCGGCGATCGCCTTCTCGCGCGCCTCGGGCGGCGGAACCGGCGGCGGCGGCCCGGCCTGCGCGGCGAGCAGGAGCGCGGCGGGAAGAAGGGTCCGGGCGGCGATCAAGGGACGAGGAAGGACGCCGTGGACTGGCGCATCGCCCCGCCCGCCGCGCCCTGCAGAAACACGCGCAGCCCGTAGCGCCCCGGCGAGAGGCCGGCGGGCGGCGCGAAGGAGACGAGGAGCATCCGCTTGCCATCCGGGCCGGGCGGCGTGCTCCCGAGGACGGCGAGCTTGACGGATTCCATCGGCCGGCCGTCCTCGGCGAGGATCTGGCTGCCGAGCTTCAACTCGTTGCGCTCGCCGCCGTCGAAGTGATACGCGACGAGACAGAGCCGTGACGCGTCCTGCGGGGACACGCGGGCCAGCGCCGCCGGCGCGAGACCCTGCGTCGGCAGCTCGGCGAACGGATTCGACACCTCCGCCGGATCCGGCCGGCCGCCGCCCTGGACCGAGACCCACGAACCGCCGGGCTCGAGAAACAGGGGCGGCAGCAAATAGGGCTCCCGCGCGGAAAACGCCGGCACCTCCACGGGCGTCACGGAAAACCCCATCCGTCCCGTCGCGGCGTTGCGCACGAGGGTCCGCAGGCGATACGTCCCGGAGGCGAGCTGGAGGACGCCGTAGTAGCGCAGGCCGCCGTCGAGCAGCTTCGCCCGGTTCTTCGAGAGATCGGCCGAGATCGTGCGGACGAAGAAGTCGGCCAGCCTTCCCTGCCCGTCGACGGCGTACGCGTAGAGCTCGACCGTCAGCTTCTCGCCGCGATCGCCCTCGACGAGGGCCGCTCCGGGAACCTCCAGGAGCACCGGCACGGTCGCGACCCCCGCGCCACCCGCGAACGGAACCGCCAGGACGTGCGCCGGGATCTGCTCGAGCGGGATCTCGTTGGCCACGACGTCGGCGGCGACCAGGCGCCGCTCGAGCGGCGAGAGCTGCCGGAAACCCTTGCGGTCGTAGTAGCCGGCGCGAGCCAGGACGCGCGCCCCGGGCGCCGACACCTTGACCTTGAGCTCGTGGAAGCGCCCGTCGGTCCCGGCGCGGTCGGGGCGAAACGCCAGCACGTAGACGAGGCTCGTCTGCCGGACGATTCTCCCGAGCTCTTCCCCGAAGTCGTTGGCGTTCTTGAAGACCTCCCCGCCCGTGCTCTCGGCGATCTCGTAGAGGGCGTTCTCGGGCTCGCGGAGCCCGACGGAAACGCCCTCCTCGCGCTCGCCCTCGGCGCGGATGCCGGCGATGTCGACGGCGTGGATGACGCAGTCGGACCGCCGGAAGAGCTGGCCGACCTCGCCGAGCTCGTTGCGGAGCGGCGTGGAGCCATAGCGTTTGTCGGAGTCGACCTTCCAGACCTCGCCCTGGATCAGGTACTGCCGCTCGTCCTGCGTATCGGCCGTGCCGATCAGGAACCGCCCGCGAAAGCCCTCGGAGAGGTAGATGACGTCCTTGCGCCCCTCGACCGCGTCGAGTGCCCGGGACAACTCCCGGAAAGACCCGAAGAGCTGCCGCACCCGGCCGCGCGCGTACTCGTCGTCGCGCATCTGGTGGAGGATCGAAAGCGACTGCAGGCTTTCGATCAGCCCCGTGGCGTCGGCGCGCCCGCCCGAAGGCCGGGCCGACGGAATCCCCGGCGTCGTCACGCTCGCGGCCTGCTCGTACGCGAACGCCAGCGGATCGCCCGTCTCCGCGCGCGGCTCGAGGCCGAGGGTCTCGATGGCGCGGGCGAGCTGCGCGCGATCCG
The DNA here is from genome assembly GCA_035500755.1 of Thermoanaerobaculia bacterium. Taxonomy (GTDB): domain Bacteria; phylum Acidobacteriota; class Thermoanaerobaculia; order UBA5066; family Gp7-AA6; genus DAHUXD01. The sequence continues at coordinate 7,036 of DATJXB010000240.1, forward strand.
AGGAGAACGTCACGAGAAGGTGGACGCCCCGCTCGACCGAGTACGTGGCGACCGCCGCGAGGTCGTGGTCTCCCATCCCGGTCAGGACGAAGTCGCGCGCCGCGCGCCGCGCCGCGACGATGGCCCGGGGCTGCGAGAACGAGAAGTCGAAGAGGATGAGAAAGCGCCGCCGCGCCGCCGGGTTGAGCGCGCCGGAGGTCTCCCCGGCGGTCTTGTCCGCGAGGTCGATCGCGTCGAAGCCGACGATCGTCTGCCGGCGGCCGTCGTCCTCGAGCGTGAAGGCCTCCTGGGTGAGGCCGCGGACCGGTTGGCCATCGCGGCCGAGGACTCGCACCGGGACTTCGACGAGGGAGACCTCGGCCGATTCGCGCACGGCTCCCGTCTCCTGCGCCGACAGGATGCCGGCGCTCGACAGCAGCAGCAGCGCGAGGAAGGCACGGGCTCTCATGGGCAGCCGCCTTGCCGCCCATTATCCCCCGCGCGGCGGGCTACGACAGGGTCTTCAGCAGGTCCTTGATGTCCTTCGCGTCGGGCCCGTCCGGCGCGAGCTCGAGGGCCTTCTGCAGGTCGGCCTTCGCCTCGGCGCTCTTCTTCATCTGCATCCGGGCGAGGCCGCGGTAATAGTACGCGTCGGGCAGATCCGGCTTCACGGCGAGCGCCTTGTCGAAGGCGGCGACCGCTTCGGCCGGCTTCTTCTTGTTCAGGAGCAGGATGCCGATGTTCAGGTACGGCTGGGGGTCCGAGATCTTGTCGGGCGGCACTTTGTCGAGCGCCGCCTGCCCGGCCTCGAGGTTGCCCTTCTGCAGCTGGATCTGGGCGACCATCCGCCACGCGCCGTACTCGTTGGGGTCCTTGTCGGCGGCGCGCTGCGCCCACGTCAGGGCGTCGTCGGCCTTCCCTTCCGCGAGATACGTCGCGGCCACCCGCTCGAGCAGCGGCACGTTGTCCGGAAGCTCGGCCACGGCCTTCTCGTAGTTCTCCCGCGCGCCGGCCCAGTTCCTGGCCGCCATCGCCGCGTTGCCGGCTTCGATCGCGTCGGCGGTCTCCTTCGAGACCTTCTTGCCGCCGACGAGAGTCTGCGGCGTCACGGCCGGCGGCGGCGGCGCCGCGGCCTGGGCCGCCTCGAGCTGCACGTCGACCGACGGGTTGCGTCCGCTTTCCTGGAGCGCGACGTTGATCTTCTTCGTGACGTAGCCGGCCGCTTCGAAGTCGACGTCCCACGGACCCCCCGAGAGGCCGAAGATCGCGAAGCGCCCCTGCGCGTCCGTCGTGAGGTCCGGACCGCCGTGGCCGCTCCTGCCCCAGCGCAGCATGACCTTGCAGCCGGCGATGGGTTCGCCCTTCGCGTTCCGGACCGTGCCTTCGACCCGCGCGCGGCCCCCGCGCCAATCCTGTCCGAGCGCCCCGCCGGCAGCGGCCAGGGTCAGCGCCGCCAGAGTCCAGGCTTTCCACCGCATCGCACGCCTCCTGCGAAAGCGACGCGCAGTATACGTGCGGCGCGCCCGTTCCGGACGACCGCTCCGGCCGTCCCGGAAAGCTACGGGCTCGTCCCGGCCGCGGAGGTCCCGGTCGCCGGAGCGGGGCCGGCGCCGCCGTAGAAGTCGACGAGGGCGGCGACCAACGCCTCGGCGACCTTGTCGCGGTAGGCCCGCGTGCGCAGCAGCCGGCGGTCCTCCGGATTGTTCAGGTTGCAGACTTCGACGAGAACGCGCGCCGGAATCCGGTTGTAGCGCAGGATCGCCGGGACCCACTCGCGCCCGCCGCGAATGACGTTGCGGCGCACCGGCTCGAAGGCGTGGAGCGGCAGGTCGGACACGCGGAACGACGCGACGATGTGCTCGGCGAGATCGCGCGAGACGCCCTCGGCCTCGATCTTCTCCTTCCGCGAGAAGGAAACGCGCGGCGCTTCGCGAACCTCCTTGCGCGAGTCGTAGGGCTCGCCCGTCTTCCCGTAGGAGTCGTTCAGAAACTTCTCGCCCGGGATGTAGACCATCGTCCCGCGCACGGCCGGGTGGAGCGAGTCGGCGTGGAGCGACAGGAAGACCGTGCGATCCTCCTGGCCGCCGTACCGGCGGACGCTCTTGTAGATCGAGTTGGCGAGGTACCACCGGAAGTTCACCCCGACGGCGGCGTCCTCGATCGCGTACGGCGGCGTCGTCAGCACGCGGGCGCTGCGCGAGTCCGCGACGGTCTCCGCGCCCGGCTTCGCGCACGGCGCGTCGCGGCCGACGGTCGGCACGACGCGCGCCTTCGTCCGAGACCGGAGGAGCCGTTCGACGCGGCAGGCGATGTCGTAGACGTACGCGGCCTCTTCGAGACCGTCCACGAGCGCGCCGGTGTCGCGGCCGCCGTGCCCCGCGTCGAGCACGACGGTGACGCCGGTCAGGTCCGCGGTCCGCACCTTGTTGGCAAACTGCGCCGACTCGAGGCGCGCCTTCTCCTCCTCGACGCGCTCGGGGTCGCCCGGCGGCCGGAACTCCGGCGCGAGGTCCTCGACGGGAATCTTGACCGGAAAGCCGACCGGCATCGCATGGACGTCGGTGATCCCGTTGCGCGCCGCGATCTCGGCCGCCTTGGCGTTGACGTCCTCGGCGTGCAGGCGCCCCGTGAAGCGGACGACGACGGCCGAGTAGAGGGCCTCGCCCTTTTTCAACCGGTAGAGCGCGTAGCCCCCCTGCTCGTCCTGGCCGTACTCGAGGCGCGGCGCCTCCGTCTCGGGAGCGGGCGCGGCGGCGGCGACGGCCTCGCGGAACGAGGGTGTCAGGAACTTCTCCGGGATCACGACGACCTGTCCCTCGCGCGTCTCGAGCGAGACGATCGCGCCCGTGTGGCGGATGTCGCGATACCGCGCGCCGTCGCCCGCGAACCACTCCGCGATCCGCCACAGGCTCTCGGGCTTTCCGTTCGGCGCCGTCACCCGGTGCTCCCATCCGGCCGGCGTCGCCCGGTCGGCCGGAAAGAGCGCCTCGATCGCGATCTTCTTGTAGGCGCCGGACAGCAGGCGGTACGGCACGGTGACGAATCGGCCCGCCTTCAGCTTCGGCAGGCCGCCGTTCAACGCGCGGATCTGCTTCTTGGTCTTCGGGTCGTCGGTCAGCCGCTTCACGAAGGCGTCGAGCGTCTCGCGGGGCAGGGGCCGCGCCAGCAGCACGATCTCGTCGCCCGGCTGCAGCGTCACGCGAATCTCGGGCGAGACCTCGACCGACTTCTCGCGCGGCGCGGCGGACAGCGCCGCCGCGGCGAGCATCGCGGCCGCGGCGACCCGGGCCCGCACGCGGCTACCCCGCCGCCGGCGGAACGGCGCTCGGAAAGCCCGCCGCCGCTTCGAAGGCGCTGGCGGCGGCAAACACCGCCTCCTCCCCGAAGCGCGGGCCGAGGACCTGGATCCCGAGCGGCAGGCCCCCGCGCGTCAGACCGGAGGGCACGGAAATCGCGGGCAGGCCGGAGAGGGACGCCGGCACCGTGAAGACGTCCGACAGGTACATCGTCAGCGGATCGTCGGTCTTTTCGCCGACGCGGAAGGCCGGCGCCGGAATCGACGGGCACACGATCACGTCGGAGGCCGCGAAGGCGCGATCGAAGTCGTCCGACAGGAGGTGCCTCACCCGCATCGCGCGGCCGTAATAGGCCTCGTAGTAGCCCGAGGCGAGCGCGAAGGTGCCGAGCAGGATCCGCCGTTTCACCTCGGGGCCGAACCCCGCCGTGCGGCTTTCGACGTAGACGGCCCGGAGGTCGGCGTCGCTCGCGCGCGGACCGTAGCGCACGCCGTCGAAGCGAGCCAGGTTGGAGGAAGCCTCGGCGCTCGCGACGACGTAGTAGATCGCGATGGCCGCCGTCGCCCGCGGGACGGAGACCGGGACGATCTCCGCGCCCGCGTCGCGGAAGAGCCGGCGGGCCCTCTCGAGATCCTCGGCGACCTCCGGGTCGAGCCCCTCGATGTCGGCCTCCTCGAGGAACCCGACGCGCATCCCGGCCACCCCGCGCCCGAGCGCCGCTTCCGGATCGCCGACGGCGCGATCGGCCGTCGTCGAGTCGAGCGGGTCGAAACCCGCGACGACGCGGTAGAGCCGCGCCGCGTCCGCGACGGAGCGGGTGAGCGGCCCGATCTGGTCGAGCGAGGACGCGAAGGCCACGAGCCCGTAGCGCGACACGCGGCCGTAGGTGGGCTTGAAGCCGACCACGCCGCAGCAGGCCGCCGGCTGCCGGATCGACCCGCCCGTGTCCGAGCCGAAGCCGCCCGCGGCGAAGCGGGCCGCGACCGCCGCCGCGCTGCCCCCCGAGGACCCGCCCGGCACCCGATCGAGGTCCCAGGGATTGCGGGTCACGTGGCTCGAGCTGTTCTCGGTCGACGAGCCCATCGCGAACTCGTCCATGTTCGCGCGCCCGAGGAACACGGCGCCCGCCTGGCGCAGCCGCGCGGCCACGGTCGAGTCGCCGGGCGGCCGGAAGCCCGCCAGGATCTTCGACGCGCAGGTCGTCCGGCGCCCGGCCACCCAGATGTTGTCCTTCACGGCGAGCGTGACGCCTGCCAACGGCAACCGCTCCCCCGCGCCCACCCGCGCGTCCACGGCCCGGGCCTCCTCGAGGGCGAGGTCCCCCGTCACCTCCAGGAAAGCGCGGACCCGGCTCTCGCGGGCGGCGATCCGCTCCAGGGCTTCCTCGACCGCGTGGACGGCCGACTGCCGGCCCGAACCGACCGCCTCGGCGGTGTCGACGACGCCCGGGGCCGCCCTCAGGGGCGCCTCCGCCTGAGCCCCCGCGGGCCCGAAAACCTCATCCGTCAGCTTCCCGCGCCGACCACGCGCGGCACGACGCCGTACCCGTGGAGACGGCGGGGCGCGTTTTCCGCGAGCGCTTCCTCGCCGAACCCGGGGCGCGGGACGTCGGCGCGCAGGGGGGTCGCGGCCGAGGGCGGCGCGGTCCCGAAGGCCTCTTCGGGGATCGCGGCGAGCTGGTCGATGTACCCGACGATCCGGGAGAGCTGGCCCGCCCACCGGCCGAGCTCCTCCTCGGGGACGCGCAGGCGGGCGAGCTCGCCGACCTTGCGGACCACCTCCGGCGTGACAACGGGACGGTCGGATGGCATCCTCGAAATTGTAGACCGGAGCATCGTGACGAGCCAGCGAAAGAGCGCCGAGCGCCTGCGCGCCCTCCGGCGCCGACCCGAGATCGCCGCGCTCGCGCGCGTCGCGAAGCGCCGCGGCATCGACGCCTGGATCGTCGGGGGCGCCCCGCGCGACGCCGTGCTCGGTTTTGCCTCCCCGGAGATCGACGTCGCCGTCGCGCGCGACGCCGAGAGCCTCGCGGCCGACCTCGAACGCGAGGGGCTCGGGCGCGCGGTCTTCCTGTCGCGCGATCGGCCCGGGCCGCGCGTCTTCCGCGTTGCCGGCCGGCGGCCCCTCGACCTCGCCGAGCTCGAAGGCGGCTCGATCGAGGCCGATCTCGCGCGGCGCGACTTCACGGCCAACGCCGTGGCCGTGGACATTTCGTCGGGCGCCGTCGTCGACCCGTTCGGGGGCCTCCGCGACCTCGCGCGACGACGCCTGACCGGCGTGCGCCCCGGGAATCTCGCGCAGGATCCGCTCCGCATCCTGCGCGCCGCCCGCTTCTACGCCACGCTGGGCCTCGTCCCGGACGCCGGCGTTCTCGAGGCCTCGCGGCAGGCGGCGGGACTCTTCGGCCGTGCCGCGCCCGAGCGTGTGGGCGGGGAGCTGGCGCGACTCCTCGGAAGCCCCCGCGCGGCGCCGGCGCTGTCCTGGGCGGCCCGAGCCGGGATCCTCGGCCCCTCGCTCGGCCGGGAACCGGGAGGCTCCGCGGCGGCCGTCGCGCGCGCGCTCGGAGCGCTCGACGCGCCCTCGATCTCGCGGCGCCCTCCGGCCGAGCGGCGCCGGATGCGCCTCGCCCTCGTCGCGCTGCGCCTCGGCCTCGACGCCGCCGGAGCGCGCGCGTGGTTGCACGAGCGGCGCTGGGCCCGCGAGGAGGCGCGCGAATCCGCGGCCCTTTGCGGCCTCGTCCTCGCCTCGCGGCGCCTGGCGTCACGCGGGCCTCACGCCCGCCGCGGCGCCTTCGCGTGGATCCTCGAGGCCGAGCGAGACGGCCTCCTCGACGACGCCACGCGGCTTCTTTCCCGGCTCGGCGCCGCCGATCGCCGGCGGGCCGCGGCGCTGCGCCGCCTCGCCCGGTGCCCGAGGCCGAAGGTGCGCGTCTCCGGCGGCGACGTCGTCCGCTGGCTCGGAATCCCTCCGGGACCGCGCGTCGGCGAGCGGCTCTCGGCCGTGCGCGTCGCCGCCGCGATGGGCGAGGTGCGCAGCCGCCGCGAGGCGCGGAACTGGCTGACCGGACAGGTTCCGGAACGGCCGTAACCGGCTATAATTCGTGAACATTGACCCTCTCTGAGCTCCTGAAGTTCATGGCCAAGAAGGAGGCTTCGGACCTCCACTTGAAGCCCATGAGGCCGCCGCTCCTGCGCATCAAGGGGCGGCTGATTCCCCTGAACGCCGACGCCCTGCAGCCGAAGGATCTCGAGGAAATGCTCCTCTCGATCCTCACGCCGGCGCAGAAGGAGCGCCTCGAAGCGCACCAGTCCGTCGACGTGGGCTACGGCCTGACCGGGGTTGCCCGATTTCGGTGCAACATTTTCGTCCAGCGCGGCTCCTACGCCGCCGTCTTCCGGCGGATCCCCTTCAAGCTCCCCACGATCGCCGAGCTGAACCTGCCCGAGGTGCTCGAGAGCTTCGTGCACCTGCAGAAGGGCCTCGTGCTCATCACCGGTCCCACGGGCTCGGGCAAGTCGACGACGCTGGCGGGGATCATGCGGTCGGTCATCGAGAAGCGGCCTGTCCACATCGTCACGATCGAAGACCCGATCGAGTTCCTCTTCGCCGACGGGAAGGCCGCGGTGTCGCAGCGTGAGGTTTCGACGGACTCGCCGAGCTTCAACGAGGCCCTCAAGAACATGTTCCGGCAGGACCCGGACGTCATCATGGTCGGCGAGATGCGCGACTGGATGACCATGCAAACGGCCATCACGGCCGCCGAGACCGGCCACCTCGTCTTTTCGACGCTCCACACCAACAGCGCCGCGCAGTCGATCGACCGCATCATCGACTCGTGCCCGCAGGAGCAGCAGGCGCAGGTCCGCTCGCAGCTTTCGATCGTCCTGCAGGCCATCTGCTCGATGAGTCTCATCGAGACTTCCGACGGCTCCGGCCGCGCCCCGGTCGTCGAGATCATGGTCAACTCGCCCAAGATCGCCAAGCACATCCTCTCGGGCGAGGTGAAGGAGATCCACGAGGAGATCGAGAATTCGGTCAACTACTACAAGATGCAGTCGATGAACCAGTCGCTCATCGCGCTGCTTTGCAACAAGCGCATCACCTACGCCAAGGCCATGGAGCTCGCGACCGATCCGGAGGACCTGTCGCTCAAGCTCCGGAAGCTCTTCCCCCAGATCGAGGAGAACCAGCGAGGAGGCCTCATGGCATCCGACAGCGATTTTTCGCAGATCACCCAGCTTCTCGAGATCAAGCGCCTCTACGAGGAGCAAGAAGAGAAGTGGAAGCTGCGCCTCTCCGAGAAGGACGAGGAGACCAACAAGTTCATGATGGAGCTGCGCGACCAGAAGCGCGTCATCGAAGGCCGCGATCAGGTCCTGACCGACATGGAGAACGACAACGCGCGCCTCAAGGCCGACGCCGAGCGCGTGGGCCGCGAGAATCAGCAGAAGATCGCCCAGCTCAACGAGCGCATCAAGGAGCTCAACCAGCGCCTGGTGCTCGCCGAGGGCGGCGGCCGGGCCGCCGCCGGCCAGGGCGGAGGCGGCGGAGGCTTCTTCAAGAAGTGACGGCGCGCCCACGCGCTGCCGTCATCCCGAGGGCGTGAGCCCGAGGGATCCCTTTCATCGCTTCCCCCTCTCCCCCGGCCCGCTCCTGAATAGAATGCGCGGGTGCACTTGCTCGCGGCTCTGTCCCTGACGGTTCTCCGACTGGCCGAACCCGCGACACCGTCCCCGCTCGAGCTCGGCGAACAGCTGCTGCAGAAGCGCCAGTACGCGAAGGCGGAGACGGAGTTGCGCCGGGCGGTCGAGGCCGAACCCTCCTCGGCCCGCGCTCACGGCAACCTCGCCCTGGCGCTGCTGCCCCAGCGCAAGGTCAAGGAGGCGGTGGCCGAGGGGCGGCTCGCCGCGGCGTTTGGTCCGAAGAGTCCCGAGGCCCACTACATCTACGGCCTCGCGCTCACGGCCGATGGCAAGCCCCTCGAGGCCGCCCGACAGTACGAACAGACCCTGGCCCTGAGACCGGATCAACCCGTTCCGCTCGCGGCGCTCGCCGCGGCGTATGCGGCGGCGGAAGACGAGCGCACCGTCGAGACGTACCGCCGCCTCATCGTCCTCTCGCCGGGCGACCCCCGCGCGCGCGCGCAGCTCGCCGAGTATCTCTGGCGGACGCAGAAGACGGCCGAAGGCAACGAGGTCATGAAGAAGGCGACCGAGGACTTTCCGTCGAACGCGGAGATGCTCCGCAGCTTCGGGCGCGCGCTCGCGGCGCAGGAGCGCTTCGAGGAAGCGGCGAAGGCGCTCGAAGCCTCGCGCGCCCTGGCACAGCCCGACGCCGCGACGTTCGTCCTGCTCGCCCAGGTGGAGACGTTCATCGGCCTGGCGCCCCGCGCGCTCGAGGCTCTCGAAGCCGGCGCCGCCGCGTTCCCGAACGACCCCGACCTCGCCCACGAGCTCGGGCGCCTGCTGCTGGCCGAAGGCCGCACCGAAGACGCGCTGGCCCAGCTCGAGAAGGCCGCGTCCGGCCGCCCGACGAGCGCTCTCTTCCGGCTCGACCTCGGGCGAGCGCTCGAGCGGACCGGGAAGCTCGATGCTGCCGAGGCGGCCTATCGCCGCGCCCTCGCGCTCGCGCCGGCGCTCCCGGGCGCCCACTACGCGCTCGGCCGTCTCCTCCAACGCGAGGGCAAGAAGGACGAGGCCGAGGCGGAGCTCGACGCCCATCGGGCCCTCTACGAACGCGCCCGTGAGCTCGTCGCCGACGCCCGGGTCAACGACTCGGCGATGTCTCGGGCGTGGGCCGACCTCTACGCCGGGAAGGCGAAGGACGCCCTCGCCCAGTTCAGGAAACTCGGCGAGACGCCGGAGTCGCTCAAGGGTCAGGCGCTGGCCCTCCAGCGCCTCGGCCGCAAGGCCGACGCCGAAAAGGCGCTCGACCGGGCCCACACGCTCGCCCCGGACGACGCCCACATCGAGCTCCTGCTCGCCGCCTCCCGGTCGCAGCCCGACACGCCATGATCCTGGGACTCCTTTGGGCGCTTGCCGGCTTCGCGGCGCCCGACGCCGACTGCCCGGTCACTTTCGCCGACGTCGCGGAAAAGGCGGGGCTGCGCTTCCAGCACGACCCGGGCGCCACGCCGGCTCACCGGCTTCCCGAGATCTTCGGCTCCGGGCTCGCCTGGCTCGACTACGACAACGACGGGTGGATGGACCTCTACGTCGTCCAGTCGGGACCCCTGCCTCCCGCGCGTCTGTCGAAGGCGCGCGACCGCCTCTTTCACAACAACCGCGACGGCACGTTCACCGACGTGACGGAGAAGGCCGGCTTCGTCGACGGCGGCTACGGCATGGGCGCCACCGCGGCCGACTACGACAACGACGGCTTCGTCGACCTGTATGTCACGCGCTATCGCGGCAACGCCTTGTACCGGAACAACGGGGACGGCACTTTCACCGACGTGACCGCCAGGGCCGGCGTGCCCGGCCCGCCCTGGGGAACGAGCGCCGCGTGGGCGGACGTCGACGGCGACGGCTTCCTCGATCTCTTCGTGGGCCAGTACGCCGACGACACGCGCGACAAAACCCTGTTCTGCGGCGAGCCCTCGACCGGCCGGCGCGAATACTGCCAGCCCCTTCTCTACGACGCGACGCTCCCGGTCCTGTATCGCAACAACGGGGACGGCACTTTCACCGACACGACGCGCGCCGCCGGCCTCGGCAAAGCCCTCGGCAAGGCGCTCGGCGTCCTGTTCGCCGACGTCGACCTCGACGGCAAGCCGGACCTCTACATCGCCAACGACGAGATGATGAACTCCCTCTTCCACAACGTCGGCGGGGGCCGCTTCGAAGACATCTCGGTGACGTCCGGAACGGCCTTCGGTCTCGACGGAGAGCCGCAGGGCGGCATGGGCGTGGACGCGGGGGACCTCGACGGCGACGGCATGGCGGACATCGTCGTGGCCAACTACGAGAGCGAGACCAACGAGTACTACCGCAACCTCGGCGCGGGCGTCTTCGAGGACCTCTCGGTGACCTCGGGGTTCGGCCCGCCGACCCGGCCCTACGTCAAGTTCGGCCTGAACCTGCTCGACGCCGACAACGACGGCGACCTCGACGCCTTCGTGAGCAACGGGCACATCTTCGAGCGGCCGAGGAAGGGAACCATGGCGCAGCGCCCCATGCTGCTCTGGAACGACGGCCACGGCCGCTTTCGCGAGAGGGGCTGCGGCGATCCCTTCCGCCGCGAGCTCGTCGGCCGGGGCTCGGCCGTCGCCGACTACGACAACGACGGCCAGCCGGACGTCGCGGTGTCGAACCGGGGCGGCCCCCTCCAGCTCCTGCGCAACGAAGGGACCCACGGCAACTGGCTCGGCGTCCAGCTCGTCGGCACGAAGTCCAACCGCCAGGGAATCGGCGCGCGGCTCGTCGCGGAGACGCCCGGCGGCCGGCGGCTCACACGCTTCGTCCAGGCCGGCTCGAGCTACTTGTCCTCGTCCGACCCGCGCGTTCTCTTCGGGCTCGGGGCAGAGACGGCCGTGCGCCGCCTCACGATCACATGGCCCTCGGGAATCGTCCAGACCGTCGAGAACCTGGCCGCCGGCAGGTACGTCAGGATCGAGGAGAAGAAGTAGGCTCCGGGGCCGCGCGCCGGCTCGACCAGAGAAAGGCCGCGAGGCCTCCCGCAAGCCCCGCCACCGTGTCGGTGACGGCATCGCCCACCTCGCACGAGCGGCCCGGGATCCAGAGCTGGTGGATCTCGTCGAGCGTGCCCCAGATCGCCAGAATCGCCCCGATCACGAGCGCCCGGCGCCACGAGACGCCTCCCCTCCACCGGATCGCGAAGTAGAGGAGGAAGCCCTCGACGCCGTAGAGGGTCGCGTGGACGACCTTGTCGAAGTTCGGAATGCTCGAGACGACCGGCACCTCGGGCGGGGACGGCCAGGACGTCAGGGTGAAGAGGAAGAGAGCCCAGAGGACGGCGAAGAGCCGCGCCCGCCGGAGGCCGAGGAGAGGCTCGCTCATCCGAAAAAACGAAGGGCGCCGCACGTGCGGCGCCCTCGGAGATCGGACGGGATCGGCTTCACGCGCCGCGCTTGGACGGACCCGTGCGCGACGGTCCCTTCTTCGGGGCGGGCTTCGCGGCCGGCTTGGTGCGTTCGGCCTTGGGCCCGGACGCCTTGCGCGGCGCCTTCGGGGCGGCCTCCTGAGGCTCGCCGCCCTCTCCGCCCTCGCCCTGGCCCTTCCGGACCGTCTCGACGCGGCCGCCGGAGGCGCGGCGCGCCCGGTCGGAGAGCGACTCCTTGCGCGGAGCCCGCTCGCGGGCCTCGAACTTGAAGTCGACGAACTCGAGAATCGCCGCCTCCGCCGCGTCGCCCTTGCGGGCGCCGAGGCGCAGGATCCGCGTGTACCCGCCCGGCCGCCCGACGAAGCGCGGCGCGATCGTCTCGAACACGCGCTTGACGGTCGTCCGGTCGGGAATCCAGCGGGAGACGCGGCGCCGCGCGGCCAGGCCGTCCTTCTTCGCCGTCGTGATGAGCCGCTCGGCCAGGGGCCGGAGCTCCTTGGCCTTCGAGAGCGTCGTCTGGATGCGCTCGTGGTTCATGAGCGAATCGAGCTGGTTCGAAAACATCGCCAGCCGATGCGCCGTGGTGCGGCGGAGCTTGCGCCCCGCCCGGTTGTGCTGCATGACTTACTCGCTCTTCGCTTCGACCGGCTCGAGCTCCATGCCGAGGGACAGGCCCATCGGTCGGAGGATGTCCTTGATCTCGTTCAGGGACTTGCGGCCGAAATTCTTGGTCTCGAGCATGTCCTTCTCGGTGCGCTGCACGAGATCGCGGATCGTCCGGATTCCCGCGTTCTTCAGGCAGTTCGCGCTGCGGACCGAGAGCTCCAGCTCGTCGACCGACTTGTTGAGGTACTCCGCCAGGTTCTCCGGCAGCTCACCCTCGCCGGCGCCCTCGAACGCGGTCTCGTGGTCGGCGTTGACGAAGATCGTCAGGTGATCGCGCAGGAGCGTCGCCGCCAGCCCCACGGCGTCGGTCGGCGAGATCGTTCCGTTGGTCCAGACCTCGAGGACGAGGCGGTCGTAGTCCGTGGCCTGCCCGATGCGGGCCGCCTCGACGTGGTAGTTGACGCGGCGCACCGGTGAGTGCACGGAGTCGATCGGGATGTAGCCGATGCCCATGTCGTCGTCGAAGTTCTTGTCGGCCGAGACGTAGCCGCGGCCCGTCGAGACGCGCATCTCCATCTGGAGCCGCCCGTTCTCGGAGAGGGTGGCGATCGGCGCGTCGGGGTCGAGGACCTCGACGGTCGCGTCGCCCTGCATGTCGGCCGCGATCACCTTGCCCTTGCGCTCGACGTCGAGCGTCAGGATTTTCTCCTCCGTGGTGTGCATCTTGATGGGGATCTGCTTGAGGTTGAGGATGATGTCCGTCACGTCCTCGACGACGCCGGGCAGCGACGAGAACTCGTGCAGGACGCCTTCGATCTTGACGGCCGTGATCGCCGCGCCCTCGATCGAGGACAGCAGCACGCGCCGCAGCGCGTTGCCGATCGTCGTGCCGAAGCCGCGCTCGAAGGGCTGGGCGTAAAACTTTCCGTACGTGGACGTCAGCGTCTCGGTGTCGATTTCGAGGCGCTTGGGCTTCTGGAAACCTTTCCAAAGGGTCATGGTGCGTCTCCCTCCGTCGGCGACTTACTTCGAGTACAGCTCGACGATCAGCTGTTCCTGAATCGGCAGTTTGATGTCTTCACGCTTCGGCAGCTCGACGACCACGCCGGAGAAACTCTCGGGCGTCAGGTCGAGCCAGGCCGGGACGCCGCGGGCGCGCGCCGTCTCGACCGAGGCCTTGATCTGCTCGTTCGAGCGGCTCTTCTCCTTGATGGAGACCACCTGGCCTTTCCCGACGCGGTAGGACGGAATCGAGACCTTCTTCGCGTTCACCGCCACGTGGCCGTGCCGGACGAGCTGGCGGGCCTGCGCCCGCGACGCCGCGAACCCGAGGGAGTACACGACGTTGTCCAGCCGGCGCTCGAGCTCCTCGAGCAGGTTGGCGCCGGTGATGCCCTTGCGCCGCTCCGCCCGCGCGAACGCGAGGCGGAACTGACTCTCGAGCAGCCCGTAGATCCGCTTGACCTTCTGCTTCTCGCGCAGCTGGATGCCGTACCCGAGAAGCTTCGACCGCCGCCGGCCGTGCTGGCCCGGCGGGTAGTTGCGCCGCTCGATGGCGCACTTGTCCTTGAAACAGCGGTCCCCTTTCAGGAACAGCTTCATGCCTTCGCGCCGGCACAGCCGGCAAACCGACTCGCTATAGCGGGCCAAAAACGAAAACCTCCTCGACCCCTCGTGTGTTTTTCGTCCTTCCTCCCGGCCGGGATCGGCGAGCCGGTTTACGGACGGTGCGACGGCTCGGGGCCGTCAGCTTTCAAAACGCAGGCCTATTCCCTACACCCTCCGGCGCTTGCGCGGCCGGCAGCCGTTGTGGGGAATCGGCGTGGAATCCTTGATCGACTTGATGTCGATCCCGTTGGCCTGGAGCGCGCGGATGGCCGATTCCCGGCCGGCGCCGGGACCGGTGACCCGGACGTCCACCGACCGCACGCCGTGCTCCTTGGCGTGTTCGGCACAGTTGGCGGCGGCGAGCTGGGCGGCGAACGGCGTGCCTTTGCGCGAGCCCTTGAAGCCGATGCGTCCGGCCGACGACCACGCGAGGATGTTGCCCTCCTGGTCGGCGATCGACACGATCGTGTTGTTGAAGGACGCCGCCACGGTCGCGAGACCGTGCGGGATCGTCTTCTTTTCCTTCTTGCCCGTGCGCGCGCGCTTGCCCTTGGGCTTGCCTGCGCCCTTCTCGGGGGTCGCGGATACCGGTGTCGCTTCAGCCATGCTCGTGTGCCCTCAAATGATCCGGAGTTACTTCTTCGTCGCCTTCTTCTTGCCGGCGATCGTCTGCTTGCGCGGGCCCTTCCGGGTCCGGGCGTTGGTGTGCGTGCGCTGGCCGCGGGCCGGCAGGTTCCGGCGGTGCCGCGTCCCGCGGTAGCAGCCGATGTCCATCAGCCGCTTGATGTCGACCGAGATGTCGCGGCGCAGGTCGCCCTCCACCTTCACGTCGTCCGTGATCACCTTGCGGATCCGGACGACCTCTTCCTCGGAAAGGTCCTTGACCCGGGTGTCGGGCCGGACGTCCGCCTTCTCGAGGATGAAGTTCGCCTTGGGCCGGCCGATGCCGTAGATGTAGGTCAGCCCGATTTCGACCCGCTTGTTCAGCGGCAGATCGACTCCCGCGATGCGTGCCATGTCTTACCCCTGCCTCTGCTTGTGCTTGGGCGTCGTGCAGATGACCCGGACGACTCCCTTGCGGTGCACGATCTTGCACTTGGCGCAAATCTTCTTGACGGACGCTCGAACTTTCACGACAGGACTCCCTACTTGTACCGGTAAATGATCCGGCCCCGGGTCAGGTCGTACGGCGACAGCTCGACGAGGACCTTGTCCCCGGGCAGGATGCGGATGAAGTTCTTCCGCATCTTCCCCGAGATGTGGGCCAGGACCTGGTGCTTGTTTTCCAACTCCACTTTGAACATCGCATTCGGCAACGGCTCGACGACCGTCGCCATGACCTCGATGGCCTCGTCCTTCGACACTAAGCCCCCACCGCCGCGGGACGCAGCGCCGACAGGCTGCCCGTCCCGAGAATGACCGCGCCGCTCTGCTCGAGCGCGATCGTGTGCTCGAAGTGGGCCGACGTGGACCGGTCGCGCGTGCGCACCGTCCAACCGTCCGCGTCCACCGAAACTTCCGCCCGGCCGAGGTTGAACATCGGCTCGATCGCGAGGACCATCCCCGCCTTGAGCAGGCTTCCCCGCCCCGCCGGGCCGTAGTTGGGGACCTGCGGCTCCTCGTGGAGCGCGGTTCCCACGCCGTGGCCGACGAAGTCGCGGACGACGCCGTAGCCGTGGACGATCGCGACGGCTTCGACCGCCGCGCCGATGTCCGAAACGCGGGCGCCGGGCCTCGCCGCGGCGATGCCCGCGCCGAGGGCCTTCTTCGTGACCTCGAGGAGCTTCGCCGTCTCCGCCGGAACCCGGCCGACCGCCACGGTACGCGCCGCGTCGCCGAAGTAGCCGGCGAAGACCGCCCCGCAGTCCACGCCGATGACGTCGCCTTCGCGGAGCGCGCGCTTGCCGGGGATCCCGTGCACCACCTCGTCGTTGACCGAGGTGCAGAGGGTCTTGGGATATCCGCGGTAGCCGATGAAGGCCGGGCGGGCTCCCTGGCGGCGGATCTCCGCCTCCGCGATCGCGTCGAGCTCGTCCGTGGTCACGCCGGGCGCGACCGCCTTCTCGACGAGGTCGAGCGTCTCGAGGACGATGCGCGACGCTTCCTCCAGCTTCAGCAGCTCGGACTGGCTTCGGATCGTGATCACGCGTCACCCCGGCGCGGCCGGACCGCTGCCAGTGCGTCGTCGACCCGCGCCGCCACGTCCTCGACGGTCCCGACGCCGTCGACACCCGCGAGCAGGCCGCGCTCGGCGTAGAAGGCCTGCAGGGGCTCCGTCTTCTCGCGGTAGACGCGCAGCCGCTCCCGGATCGTCTCCGGGCGGTCGTCGGCGCGGCCCTCGGCCTTGGCGCGCCCCGCCATCCGGTCGACGAGAGACTTCTCGGGAACCTCGAAGTTGACGGCGGCCGACAGGCCCTCGCCCGCCTCGAGGAGCAGCGCCTCGAGCGCCCGGCCCTGCTCGAGCGTGCGCGGAAACCCGTCGAGGATGAACCCGCCGCGGGCGTCCTTCTGGGCGACGCGGTCGCGGATCAGGGCCACGATGAGCGCGTCCGAGACGAGCTCGCCCTTCTCCATGGTCGCCTGGGCCTGGAGGCCGAGCGGCGTGCGGTCCTTCACCGCGGCGCGCAGGATGTCGCCCGTCGAAATGGCGGGAACCTGCAGGCGCTCCGCGAGGAGCTTCGCCTGGGTTCCCTTGCCGCTGCCCGGAGGTCCGAGGAACACGATGCGCATCGGCGCGTCAGCTCCTCCGCCCACGGATGCGGCTCTTCTTCAGGAAGCCCGTGTAGTGGTGCTCCACGAGCTTCGACTCGACCTGCTGGACGGTGTCCATGGCGACGCCGACGACGATCAGCAGCGACGTGCCGCCGAAATAGAAGTTGAACCCGAAGCCCTGCGTCAGGAACTTCGGCAGCGCCGCGTCGAGCCACGGGCCGATGCCCGGGATGCCCTGGACCTTCAACCCGTTGTTCAGGATGTCGGGCAGGAGCGCCACGAACGTCAGGTACGTCGCGCCGACGATCGTGATCCGCGACAGCACCGTGTCGATGTAGTCGGCCGTCTTCTTGCCGGGCCGGATGCCCGGGATGAAGCCGCCGTACTTGCGCATGTTGTCGGCCGTGTCGGTCGGGTTGAAGACGATCGACGTGTAGAAGTAGCAGAAGAACAGGATCCCGGCCGCGTACAGCAGGATGTAGAGCGGGTGGCCCATCGACAGGGACGTGGCCGCGCGCTTCATCCAGTCCGCCCCCGAGATCTGCGCGAGGTAGCTCGGCAGCGACAGGATCGAGATCGCGAAGATGATCGGGATGACGCCGCCCGTGTTGACCCGCAGCGGCAGGTACGTGTTCTGTCCGCCGTAGACGCGGCGTCCGACGACGCGCTTCGCGTACTGAACCGGGATGCGCCGCTGCGCGCGCTCGACGAACACGACGAGGGCGATGATCGCGACCATGAAGGCGAGCACCGCGATCAGGGCGAGGACCGAGATCGTCTGGTTGCGGATCTGCTGGAACAGGCCGAGGACCGCCCGCGGCAGGTTCGCCACGATCCCGGCGAAAATGATCAGCGAGATTCCGTTGCCGATCCCGCGCTCGGTGATCTGCTCGCCGAGCCACATGATGAAGATCGTGCCCGTCGTCAGGGTCAGGATCGTCATCAGGCGGAAGCCCCAGCCCGGACTCGGCACGAGCGGCGCGCCGCCCGGGGCGACCTGCTTCTCCAGCCACAGCGCGATGCCGCTCGCCTGGATGAAGGAGAGCAGGACCGTGCCGTAGCGGGTGTACTGCGTGATCTTCTTGCGGCCCATCTCCCCTTCCTTCGAGAGCTTCTCGAGGTAGGGCCACACGACCGTCAGCAGCTGCAGAATGATCGAGCTCGAGATGTACGGCATGATCCCGAGCGCGAACACGGACAGCCGCCGCAGCGCGCCGCCCGAGAAGATGTCCAGGAAGCCGAAGATCGAGCCGGCCGACGCCTTGAAGAAGGCGTTGATGGCCTGAGGGTCGACGCCCGGCGTCGGGATGTGTGCCCCGAGGCGATACACCGCGAGCACCAGAAACGTGAAGATGACCCGCTTGCGCAGGTCCGGCACGTTGAAGACGTTGAAGAAGCTCTGGATCGCGCTCAACGGGAGAGAACCTCGCAGCGGCCGCCGGCCGCCTCGATGCGAGCCTTCGCGGACGCCGAGAACTTGTGGGCCGACACGGTGAGCGCCTTCTGGAGCTTGCCGTCGCCGAGGATCTTGACCAGCCGGCTCTTGCGCGCCAGGCGCGCCTCGGCCAGGGCCTGCGGCGTCACCGCGGCGCCGGCCTCGAAACGGTCGAGGTCGCCGATGTTCACGACGTCGTACTCGACGCGGAAGATGTTCGTGAAGCCGCGCTTGGGGACCCGGCGGTGGAGCGGCATCTGGCCGCCCTCGAAGCCGCGCATGTGGCGGTAGCCGGTCCGGGACTTCTGCCCCTTGTAGCCGCGGCCGGCGGTCTTGCCGTGGCCGGAGCCCGGGCCGCGGCCGACGCGCTTGCGGTAGTGGGTGGCGCCGGAGGCGGGCGCGAGGTCGTGGACGCCGGTCGCGGCCGGGCGCGACGCGGCCGCCGTGGCCTTCCGGGCCGCCTTCTCCGGACGCGGCGGACGGACGGCGGCGGGGGCCTTCGGCGCGGGCTCCGCCGCGGCCGCGGCTTTCGCGGGCCTGGCCGGAGCCTTCGGCGCGCGGGTCGCCGCCGCGGCCTTCGCGGCGGGCTTCTTCGCGGCCGAAGCCGCGGGCTTGGTCGGTTTCTTCTTTTCAGCCATGGTTTCAGCCCTTCGTGACTTCGACGAGGTGGCGGACCTTGCGGATCATGCCCCGGATGGCCGGCGAGTCGTCGCGCACCACGCGCGATCCGATTCGCCCGAAGCCGAGACCCACGAGGGTCGCCTTCTGGTCTTTCGGCGTGCAGATGCCGCTCTTGACGAGCGTGATCGCGAGCCGGCCCTTGCCGGCGGCCGCGTCCTTGCCCGCCTTCGGCTTCTCGGTGGACTTGCTCGACTCGGTCACGCCTTCTCCTCCGCCGGCTCGGCCGCGACGCGGCCCCGGCGCCTGGCGATCTCGTCTTCGTTCTTCAACCGGAGAAGACCGTCGAACGTCGCCTTGATGACGTTGTGCGGATTCGTGGTCCGGAGCGACTTCGTCAGGATGTCCTGGATGCCGACGGACTCGAGGACCGCCCGCACCGGGCCGCCCGCGATGACGCCGGTGCCGGCCGCGGCCGGCTTCAGGAGCACGCGCCCCGCGCCGTAGACGCCGATGATCTCGTGCGGGATCGTGGTGCCTTTCAACGACACCTTCTGCATGCTCTTCTTGGCCATCTCGATCCCCTTCTTGATCGCCATGGGGACTTCCTTGGCCTTGCCCGAGCCATAGCCCACGCGCCCCTGGCCGTCGCCGACGACGACGAGCGCCGAGAACGAGAAGTTCTTGCCGCCCTTGACGACCTTCGTCACGCGGTTGATGTGCACGACACGGTCGATGAGCTCGCGCCCTTGCGCGTCGCGCTCCTTCTCGCGCTCCCGCGGCGCCCGGGGACCCCTGTTGCTGCTCATCGGCCTGCTCCCGTCCTTCTCATCGCCATATGCCTAGAACTCCAGCCCGCCCTGCCGGGCCGCGTCGGCGAGGGCCTTTACCCTGCCGTGGTAACGGTAGCCGCCGCGGTCGAAGACGACCTTGGTGACGCCGGCCTTCTTGGCCCGCTCGGCCACGAGGATGCCGACCTTGCCGGCCGCGTCGCGCGAGGCGCCTTTCGCGGCCTCCTTGCGGAGGCCGGCGTCGAGCGACGACGCATGGGCGAGCGTGGTGCCGATCGCGTCGTCGATGACCTGCGCGTAGATGTGCCGGCCGCTCTTGAAAACGGCCAGGCGCGGCCGCTCGGTGATGCCGCGGACCGTCTGGCGGACGCGGCGACGGACCTTCGCCCGGGCTTCCGTGCGTGCTTGCGATCGATTCATCGTTTACTTCCCGCCGGCCTTGCCGACCTTGCGCCGGATCACTTCGTTGGCGTACTTGATTCCCTTGGCCTTGTAAGGGTCGGGCACCCGCAGGCCCCGGATCTCCGCGGCCGTCTGCCCGACCTTCTGCTTGTCCGCGCCCGTGACGGTCATCCGCCCGGCCTTCGCGTCGATCGCGACCGCGATCCCGTCCGGGATCGGGAAGTCGACCGGGTGCGAGTACCCGAGCGAGAAAACGACCGACTTGCCCTTGACCTCGGCTTTGTAGCCGACGCCGGAGATCTCGAGCTCGCGGACGAAGCCCTTCGTGACGCCCTCGACCGAGTTCGCCACGAGGCTGCGCAGCAGGCCGTGACAGGCCCGCAGGTGCGGCTCGTCGTTGGAGCGCGCGATCTTGACCTGGCCATCGTCGACGGCCACGGTCAGGCCGGCCGGGATCGCACTCACGAGCTCTCCCTTGGGGCCCTTGACGCGGACTCGACCGCCTTCCGCCTTCACTTCGACCCCCTTCGGGATCGCGACCGGCATTTTTCCAATACGCGACACGGGTGTGCTCCTCTACCTCACCAGACGTTGCAGAGAACTTCGCCGCCGAGGCGCTTCGCGCGGGCCGTCTTGTCCGTGACGATGCCCTGCGACGTCGACACGAGCGAGACTCCGAGTCCGCCCAGAACCGTCGGGATGGCATCGGCCTTGGCGTAGATCCGGCGGCCCGGGCGCGACACGCGCTCGAGGCCCGACACGATCGGCTCGCCTTCCGGGTCGTACTTCAGGCCCACGCGCAGCGCGGGCCGGCCGGCTTCCTCGACCTTCCGGTAGGAGCCGATGAACCCCTCCTGCTCGAGGACCTTCAGGACCTCTTCCTTCAGGCGCGAGGCGGGCACGTCCACGCGGTCGTGGCCGGCGCGCATCGCGTTGCGCAGGCGGGTAAAGAGATCGCTCAGGGAATCGCTCGTCTTCATCGCGTCACCACCTACCAGGAAGCCTTCAGGACGCCCGGGATGTAACCCATGTTGGCGTTCTGCCGGAAACAGATGCGGCACAGACCGAACTTGCGGAGAACGCTCCGCGGCCGGCCGCACACGCGGCAGCGCCGGACCGTCCGCGTCATGAACTTCGGCTTCTTCGCCGCCTTGATGCGCATCGCACGTGTGGCCATGGATTCCTCTACTCCTACTTCGCGAAGGGCATGCCGAGCTCGGTCAGCAGCGCCTTCGCCCGATCGTCGCGGCCCGCCGTCGTGACGATGGTCACGTTCAGGCCCTTCGACTTGTCCGTTTTGGCGTAATCGATCTCCGGGAAGATGAAGTGGTCACGCACACCGAGCGTGTAGTTGCCCCGGCCGTCGAACGCCTTGCGCGAAACGCCGCGGAAGTCGCGGACGCGCGGCAGGGCGATGTTGATCAGACGGTCCAGGAACTCCCACATCCGGTCGCCGCGCAGGGTCACCCGCGCGCCGATCGGCATCCCCGTCCGGAGCTTGTAGGTCGCGATCGACTTCTTGGCCTTCGTCACGACCGCGCGCTGCCCGGCGATCGCCGAGAGCTCCTCGGCCGCGCCGTCGAGCATCTTCGGGTTGGAGACCGCCTCGCCCAGCCCCATGTTCAGGACGACCTTGTCCACTCGGGGCACCGCCATCGGGTTGTCGATGCCGAACTCCTTGCGGAGCGCCGGCGCGACTTCCTTCGTGTACCGTTCTTTCAGTCTGGCTGCCATCGCTTCTTCCCCGGCCCCTTACGCCAGGACCGCGCCGCTCTTCTTGGCGACGCGCTCCGGGTTGCCTTCGTTGTCGCGGCGCCGCCCGACCCGGGTCCGCACGTTGCGGTCCGGGTCGACCAGCATCACGTTGGAGGCGTGAATCGACGCCTCGCGCTCCGAGATGCCGCCGGCGATGTTCTTCGCCGGGTTCGGGCGCGTGTGGCGCTTGATCATGTTGACGCGCTCGACGATCACGCGGTTCGTCGCGGGCAGGATCCGCAGAATGCGGCCCTGCCGGCCGCGGTCCTTGCCCGCGATGATCACGACCGTGTCGTTCTTCTTCAGCTTCGTCTTCGTCCTGGTCTTCATCACAGCACTTCCGGCGCGAGCGAGATGATCTTCATGAACTTCTTCTCGCGGAGCTCGCGGGCCACGGGCCCGAACACGCGGGTCCCGATCGGCTCGCCCTCGTTCGAGATCAGGACGGCCGCGTTGTCGTCGAAACGGATGTACGAGCCGTCGCGGCGCCGGTGGTTCCGGCGCGTCCGGACGATGACGGCGCGGACGACCCGCTTGCCGTGCTTCTCGACGAACGGCGAGTCCGGGGCGCACTCCTTGACCGACGCCGTGATGATGTCGCCGAGGCCGGCGTATTGCCCCGCCGAGCCGCCGCGCATCCGAATGCAGGCGATCTTGCGGGCGCCCGAATTGTCCGCCACCTCGAGGATGGTTCCCATCTGGATCATCGCGCTCTCCCGCCTAAGCCTTCGTCACGATCTCGCGCAGCCGCCAGCGCTTCAGCTTCGACAGCGGGCGGGTCTCCTCGATGCGAACCCGGTCCCCGACCTTCGCGGCATTCGACTCGTCGTGGGCGTGGAAACGGCTCGTGCGCTTGATGGTCCGCGTGTACTCCGCGTGCTGCACGCGGCGCTCCACTTCCACGACGATCGTCTTGTGCATCTTGTCCGAGACCACACGGCCGACCTTGGTCGCGCGGCCCTTCTTGTCGGTTTGTTCCACGGTCTCGCTCACTTGGCCGCCTCTCCCTTGAGCTCCAGAGCGCGCCGGTAAGTCTTCACGCGCGCGAGGTCGCGGCGCAGGACCCGGAGGCGCGTCGGGTTCTCGAGCTGTCCCGTCGACTTCTGCAGGCGCAGCTTCCAGCTCGCCTCCCGCAGCTCCTTCTCCTTCTCGGCGAGCTCCGCCGCGCCCTGCAGGGCCAGCGTCTCGCGCTCCTTCTTCTTCATCGGATCTCCATCTCGGACTCGCGCGTGACCAGGCGCGTCTTCAGGCCCAGCTTGTCGGCCGCGAGCTCGAGGGCTTCCTTGCCCGTGGCGAAGTCCACGCCCTCCATCTCGTAGAGGACCCGGCCCGGCTTGACGACGGCGACCCAGCCCTCGGGGGCGCCCTTGCCCTTGCCCATGCGCGTCTCGGCCGGCTTCTTCGTGTACGGCTTGTCCGGGAAGATCCGGACCCAGATCTTGCCGCCGCGCTTGATGGCGCGGCTCATCGCGATGCGGCCGGCCTCGATCTGGCGCGCGGTGATCCAGCCCGGCTCGAGGACCTGCAGGCCCATGTCGCCGAAGGCGAGCTCGCCGCCGCGGAACGCCTTGCCGCGCATGCGGCCGCGCTGCTGCTTCCGGTACTTGACTTTCGATGGCATCAACATGATTTCGGTCCCGTTAAGCCGCCGGCTTCCGGCGGTTCTTGGCTTTGTGCTGCTCGCCGCGGTAGATCCAGACCTTCACGCCGATCTTCCCGTAGGTCGTGTTGGCCTCGGCGAAGCCGTAGTCGATGTCGGCCTTGAGGGTGTGGAGCGGCAGACGCCCCTCCTGGTACCACTCCGAACGCGCGATCTCGGCACCGTTGAGCCGTCCCGCGCAGCGGATCTTGATTCCCTGGGCGCCGAAGCGGAAGGCCGACTCGATCCCCTTCTTCATCGCGCGCCGGAACGCGACCCGGCGCTCGAGCTGCATCGCGATCGACTCGGCGACGAGCTGGGCGTCGGTCTCCGGACGCTGGATCTCGATGATGTTGACGTGGACCTCGGTGTTCGTCCGCTTCTGGAGCTCGTCCCGGAGCTTGTCCACCTCGGCGCCGCGCTTACCGATGATGATCCCGGGGCGCGACGTCTGGATGTTGACCTTGAGCTTCCCGGCGAACCGCTCGATGTCGATCTCCGAGACGCCGGCGTGCGACAGGCGGCGCTTGAGCTCCTGGCGCAGCTTGAGGTCGTCGTGAAGGAACTTGATGTAGTCCTTCTCCGAGAACCAGCGCGAGTGCCAGGTCCGGTTGAAGCCCAGGCGAAACCCGTAGGGGTGAACTTTCTGGCCCATCGTCTACACCTCGTCCGAGAGTTCGATCGTCACGTGGCTCTTGCGGTGGAGGACGCGGTACGCGCGACCCATCGGCGCCGGGCGCACCCGCCGCTCCTGGGGTCCCTTGTCCACGGTGATGCGCCGGACGACGAGCGCGTCGACGTCCAGGTGCGCTTCCTTCTGCTCCGCGTTGGCCACGGCCGAGCGCAGCGTCTTCAAGAGATCGCGCGCGGCGGCCTTCTTCGCCAGGCGCAGGATCGCGACGGCGTCGTTGACCTTCTTGCCGCGCACGAGGTCGGCGACGAGCCGCACCTTCTGCGCGGAGCCTTTCATGTACCGGAGCCTGGCCGTTGCCTTCATGGCCGCTTATCCCTTCGGCGCCGCGGGCGCCGCTCCCGGGGCCGCCTTCGGCGCGGCACCCGGCGCGCCCGGCGCGCCGGCCACGGCCGCTCCGGCCTCGGCCGCCTTCTTGCCGCCGTGACCCTTAAAGATCCGCGTCGGCGCGAACTCGCCGAGCTTGTGGCCGACCATGTTCTCGGCGACGTACACCGGGATGAACTTGCGGCCGTTGTGGACGGCGATGGTGTGACCGACCATGTCCGGGATGATCGTCGAGCGCCGCGACCAGGTCTTCACGACCTTCTTCTCGCGCGACGTGTTGAGCGCGGCCACCTTCTTCATGAGGTGGTCGTCCACGAACGGGCCCTTCTTGATGGAACGCGACATCGTTTACGCCTTCGACTTGCGGCGCCGCACGATGAAATCGTCGGTCCGCTTGTTGTTGCGAGTTTTCATGCCCTTCGTCTTCCAGCCCCACGGCGAGGTCGGGTGCCGTCCGCCGGACGTCTTGCCTTCGCCGCCGCCCATCGGGTGGTCGACCGGGTTCATCGAGACGCCCCGGTTGTGCGGGCGCCAGCCGAGCCACCGGTTGCGGCCGGCCTTGCCGATCGAAACGTTCTCGTGCTCGAGGTTGCCGACCTGGCCGATCGTGGCGTAGCACTCGATGTGGACCTCGCGCACCTCGCCCGAGGGCAGGCGCACCTGCGCGTAGGCGCCCTCCTTGGCCATCAGCTGCGCGGCCGCCCCGGCCGAGCGCACGAGCTGGCCGCCTTTGCCGCGCGTCAGCTCGATGTTGTGGATCGTCGTGCCGAGGGGGATCGCCTTGAGCGGCAGGGCGTTGCCCGGGACGATGTCCGCGGCCGGCCCCGACACCACCTTCGCGCCGACCTCGAGCCCGTTGGGCGCGAGGATGTAGCGCTTCTCGCCGTCGGCGTAGTGGAGCAGCGCGATCCGCGCCGTCCGGTTCGGGTCGTACTCGATCGAGGCGACCCTGGCCGGCACGTCCACCTTGTCCCGGCGGAAGTCGATGATGCGGTAGAGCCGCTTGTGCCCGCCGCCCATGAAGCGGCTGGTCTGCCGGCCCTGGCTGTTGCGGCCGCCGGTTCCGCGGAGTCCGACCGTGAGGCTCTTCTCCGGCCGAACGGCCGAGAGCTCCTGGAAGTCGGGCATCGTCTGAAAACGACGTCCGGCCGACGTGGGTTTGAACTTCTTGACTGCCATCACACGCCCTCGAAGAACTCGATCTTCTGATCCGGCGCGAGCCGGACGTAGGCCTTCTTCCAGGCCTTCCGCTGGCCGACGAACCGGCCCATGCGCTTCCACTTACCCTGGCGATTGGCGACCCGAACGTCCACGACCTTGACCCCGAAGAGCTTCTCGACGGCGCGGGCAACCTCGATCTTGTTGGCCGACCGGGCGACCTCGAAGCACACCGTGTTCGAGCCTTCCTTCAGGCGCGTGGCCTTCTCCGTGATCAGGGGACGGCGAATCGTGTTCTGCGGCAGCATCACTCGCCTCCCAGCGTCTGGACCATGCGCGTCATCGCCTGCTGCGACAGAACGACCGTCCCGTGCGCGAGCACGTCGTACGCGTTGACGCCGAGCGCGTCGACCAGCTTCCAGGTCTTCACGTTGCGCGAAGCCCGAACGAAGTTCGCGTTCTCGCGGGAGTCGACGAAGAGGGCCTTGCCCTCGACGCCGAGCCCGCCGATCGCGGCCTTGAGGTCCTTCGTCTTCGCGCTCGAGACCTCCAGCCGGTCGAGGACCAGGATCCGCTCCTCGGCCAGACGCTTCGAGAGAACGGCCTTCAGGGCGTTCTTCTTCTGGCGCACCGAGATGTCCTGGGCGTACGACCGGGGCACGGGCCCGTGGACCGTGCCGCCGTGGCGGTGGATCGGCGGACGGCCGCCGCCCTGACGGGCGCGCCCGGTGCCCTTCTGCTTGAACGGCTTCTTGCCCGAGCCCGAGACCTCGGAGCGCACCTTGGTCTTGTGCGTTCCGGCGCGCAGCCCGGCGAGGTGGGCCTTCACGACCTCCCACACGAGGTGCTTGCGGTACGGGTAGTCGAAGACGCCGGCGGGCAGCGAGACCTCGCCCACCTGCTCCTTCTTCCAGTTCCAAACGGGAATCTTGGCCATGCTCATGCCTTCTTCGCGAAGCTCGAGCGGACGATCTTGACGATCGCGTTCCGGGCACCGGGCACCGGGCCGCTCAAGTAGAGGAGATTCTTCTCGGCGTCCACGCGCACGACGACGATGTTCTTCGTCGTCGCCTGGCGGCCGCCCAACCGTCCCGAGGAGCGCGTCCCCGGATACACGCGGGAGGGAAACGCCGAGGGACCGATCGAGCCCGGCGCGCGGTGGAACATCGAGCCGTGCGTCGCCGCTCCGCCGCTGAAGTGATGGCGCCGCACGACGCCCGCGAAGCCCTTCCCCTTGGACGTCCCGAGCACGTCGACGTGATCGTTCTCCGCGAACGCGTCGCAGAGGATCTTGTCGCCGGGCTTGAGCTCGTCGCCCTTGTCGGCGCGGACCTCCATGAGCGTCCGCATGGGCGCGACCCCGGCCTTTTCGAACCGGCCCTTCGCGGCCTTGTTCGCCCGGCGGTCCGGGCGCGACCCGACGAGACCGATCTGGAGGGCGTCGTAGCCATCCTTGTCGGCCGTCTTCTTCTGGACCACGAGGCAGGGCCCAGCCTGCACGACCGTCACCGGCACGACCGTGCCGTCCGCCGTGAAGATCTGGGTCATCCCCACTTTTTTCCCGATGATGCCGTGTACGGCCATAGCTCGCTCGCTTGACTCTTACTTGCCGAAGGCCTTGATCTCGACGTCGACGCCCACCGGAAGCTCCAGCTTCATGAGGGCGTCGACCGTCTGGGACGTCGGCTCGAGGATGTCGAGCAGACGCTTGTGCGTGCGCATTTCGAACTGCTCGCGCGACTTCTTGTCGACGTGCGGCGAGCGATTGACGGTGTAGCGGGAGATCGCCGTCGGCAGCGGAATCGGCCCCGCGACCTTGGCGCCGGTGCGCCGCGCCGTGTCGACGATCTCGCTCGCCGACTGGTCGAGGATCCGGTAGTCGAAGGCCTTGAGCCGGATCCGGATTTTGTCGTTCTTCATGTGCTTATCGCCCGCTCGCAGTTAAGGACGCCACTCTCTCTGTGCTCACTACTCGAGGATCTCGACGATGGTGCCGGCGCCGACGGTGCGGCCGCCCTCGCGGATGGCGAAGCGCAGTCCCTTCTCCATCGCGATCGGCGTGATCAGGTTGATCTCCAGGTTCACGTTGTCCCCCGGCATCACCATCTCCACACCCTTC
>DATJXB010000241.1:0-12033 GCA_035500755.1 Thermoanaerobaculia bacterium
CGTCGCGATCCGGCGCCGCGAGCCCGGGAGGGCGCGCTTTCGCCGAGCCTCGCGCGGCTGTTCGCCACGACCGCCGCCTTGACGCAGACGATCGGCGGCAGTCCCTCGTGGAGAAGCTGCCAGGTGCGGCCCTCGTCCCGCGAGCCGTAGAGCTTCCCGCTGCGGGTCCCGAAGTAGATGCCGGCGGGGTCGCGGGAATCCACCGCCATGGCGTCGCGGATCACCGTCTCGAGCGCGTCCTTCTGCGGGAGGCCCCGGGTCAGCGGCTTCCACGACATGCCCGCGTTCTGCGTGCGGTAGACGCGCAGCTTTCCGTCCGGCGTGCAGCGGAACATGTCCGAGTGGAGCGGCACGACGTACGCGGTGTCCGGATCCTGCGGATGAATGCCCAGGCAGAAACCGAAGTCGGACGGCACGCCGTTGGCGATGTCCGTCCAGCTGTCTCCGCCGTCGTCCGAGCGGTAGAGGCCCCAGTGGTTCTGGAGGAAGAGCCGGCCGGGCTTCGCGCGATGCTGGACGATCTTGTGAACGCACTGGCCGAACTCCGGATAGGGATCGGGGAAGTACTCCGCGCGCACGCCCCGGTTGCGCGCCTGCCAGGTCTTCCCGCCGTCGTCGGAGCGGTAGACGCCGGCCGTCGAGATCGCGATCGTGAGCCGGCCCTCGTGCGAGGGATCGACGAGGATCGTGTGGAGGCAGAGGCCGCCGCCGCCCGGCTGCCATTTCTCGCGATGCGGATGCCCCCAGAGGCCGGGATTGAGCGACCACGTTCTTCCCGCGTCCCGCGACTCGAACAGGGCCGAAGGCTCCACACCGCAGTAGAGCGTGTCCGGGTCCGAGGCGGAGCCGGGCATGATCTGCCAGATGTTCTTGAGGTTGGCGCCGGAGGACTCGGGGAAGCGCACGAGGGGCACTTCGGGCCGTTCCCAGGTCTTGCCGAAGTCGTCGCTCCACGCGAGCTCGGCGCCCCAGTGCATGCTCGAGGGCGACGCCCAGATCCTCCGGCGGCCGGCCCGCGCGTCGAACGCCGCGCCGTAGACCGACGAGCCGGGGAAGAACGGTCCGGAGATCGACCACCGGCGCCGGTTCGAGCGCGCGCCGAGGAGGAAGAGTCCCTTCATCGTTCCGACGAGCAGGAGCGCGTCGCCGTCGCGGACGGAGAGCGGGGCGGAAGCGGGGGTCGAGAGTTTCTTGGCCGGCATCCAGGAAGTCTACGGGAAAAGACGGCCCTCAGTTTCCCTCGAGCGCGAGCCAGCGGCCCCAGACCTCCTCCACCTGGCGGCGAAGCTCCTCCGGCGATCCGGAGTTGACGATCACCTCGTCCGCCCGGCGGGCGGCCTCCTCGGGCGGCATCTGCGCGGCGAGGCGCCGCCGGGCGTCCTCTTCCGTGCCGCCGCGCGCGATCCACCGCTCCACGCGCGCTTCCTCGGGCGCGACGACGAGCAGGACGCGGTCGTACTCGTCTTCGCTGCCGGCCTCGAAGAGGAGGGTCGCCTCGCACACCGCCACGCGCGCGCCCGCCCAGGCGGCCTGGCCGAAGCGCCGCTCGCGCTCCTCGCGGACGATCGGGTGGATCCGCGCCTCGAGGGCGTGGCGCCTGGCGGGATCGCGGAAGACGATCTCGGCGATGCGCGCCCGGTCGACCGCGCCGTTTTCGTCGAGGATCGCCTCGCCGAAGAGGTCGCGGGCGGCGCGTTCCGCCGCGCCCCCGGGCCGGTAGAGGTCGCGGACGAGCTGGTCGGCGTCGAAGACGGCCGCGCCCCGGTCGGCGAGCATCCGTCCGACCGTGGATTTGCCGGAGGCGAGGCCTCCCGTCAGGCCGACGCGCAGCATGAGAGGGTGGCGATCAACGCCCCGGCCCGGCGAAGACCTGCCCGCCCTTCATCACCCAATCCACCTGCTTCAGGACGCCGACGTCGGCGAGCGGATCTCCCGCGACCGCGACGAGGTCCGCGTACGCGCCTTTCTCGACGACGCCGATCCGGCCCGTCATGCCGAGGAGCTCCGCGGCGCTGGACGTCGCGGTGCGAATCGCCTCGAGGGGCGACATCCCCAGCTTGACCTCGTACCCGAACTCCTCGGCCTGGTTCAACTCGGTCCACGGGAAGCCGCCCGCGTCGGTGCCGAAGGCGATCTTGACGCCGGCCTTGCGGCAGTTGCCGAAGGACTTCTCGAGGATCTTCGGCATCTCGGCCCAGATGCCGCGGCCCTCGGCGGCCCGCGGCCCGGCGACGTAGAACGAGACCGTCAGGGTCGGGCACAGGAAGATGCCTTTCCTCGCCATCTCGGCGGCGACCTCGGGACGGATGGAGTCGCCGTGCTCGATCGAGTCGACGCCGGCCGCGACGGCCATCTTCACGCCGGTGTCGGAGGTGGCGTGGGCGGCGACCTTCATGCCGAGAGCGTGCGCCTCCGAGACGACGGCCTCGATCTCGTCCTTCGTCCAGTTGGGCGGCGAGTCGATGTAGCCGTCGCCCGTCAGATGCAGGCCGCCGGTGTTGGCGTAGATCTTGACCCAGTCGGTGCCGTAGGAGTGCTGCTCGCGCACGGCCTTGCGGCACCCGTCGGCGCCGTCGCAGGTCATGACGCCGACCGGAAACTTCCAGTCGGGGCGGAAGTGGGTGATCGGGTAAGAGCCCGTCGTCGAGAGCGCGGGCCCGACGACCTGGAGCCTCGGCCCCGGCACGACGCCTTCGTTGACGGCGTCGCGGATCGCCACGTCGTCGTAGCCGGCGCCCTCGGTCTCGAGGTCGCGCATCGTCGTGAAGCCGTGGGACAGGCCGATCTGCATCGCCCGGACCGCGCGGACCACGCGGTGGGCCGGGTACTCCTTCAGGATCTGCTCGTCGTACTCGGCTTGAGTGGCGTCGCCCTGGAGGAGGATGTGGGTGTGCACGTCCGCGAATCCGGGCAGGAGCGAGCGCTCGCCGAGGTCCACGACGGTGGCGCCCGCCGGGACGGCCGTGCCCACGGCCTCGATGCGGTCGCCGACGACGACCACGACGGGCCGGTCGATCCAGCGTCCGGAGCGCACGTCGAGCAGGCGGGCGGCCCGGACGGCCACCGCGGGTTTCGGGGGCGGCTCGGCGGCCGCCGCGGCGAGAGCCGTGCCCAGGGCCAGGGCCGCCACAACTCCTTTATTCACCGTGCCCTCCCTCTTTTTCCGCCAAGCCTATCCCGGCCCCGAAAAAAGCGGCCGGACCCCTAAACATTCGACAGGAGCCGACGTAGACTCCTGTAGAGAGTCGAGAGGAGTGAGCATGCCGCCGTCCCGGAGCGATCTTCTGCAGGGGACTCTGGACGTCCTGGTCCTGAAAACGCTGTCGAACGGTCCGATGCACGGGTGGGGCATCTCGCAGCGGATCCAGCAGGTGTCCGAGGACGTGCTGGCCGTCAACCAGGGGTCTCTGTATCCCGCTCTGCATCGCCTCGAGGAGAAGGGCTGGATCGGGGCCGAGTGGGGCAACTCCGACAACAACCGCCGCGCGCGGTTCTACAGCCTGACGCGGTCGGGGCGGCGCCAGCTCGTCGAGGAGACGGAGAGCTGGGAGCGCTTCGCGGCGGCGGTTGCGCGCGTGCTCGCGACCTAGGCTCTCGAAGGGGGAAGTCATGCTGCGACGCGTCGCCGGTAGCCTCAAGGCGCTCTTCGGTTCGAAGGCGAAAGACCGCGAGCTCGACGAGGAGATCCAGTTCCACCTCGCGCGGGAGACCGAGAAGAACGTGAACCGCGGCTTGAACGAGGCGGAGGCGCGGCGCGAAGCGCTCGTCCGGTTCGGCGGCGTGGCGCAGACGACGGAGGCGGCGCGCGCCGCGGGCCGGGCGATGCTCCTCGAGACGGTGCTCCAGGACGCCCGGTACGGCTGGCGGACGCTGCGCAAGAGTCCCGGCTATGCGGCCGCGGCCATCCTCACCCTCGCGCTCGGGATCGGCGCGAACACGGCCATCTTCTCGGTGG
Organism: Thermoanaerobaculia bacterium; assembly: GCA_035500755.1. GTDB lineage: Bacteria > Acidobacteriota > Thermoanaerobaculia > UBA5066 > Gp7-AA6 > DAHUXD01. The sequence goes on from DATJXB010000241.1 coordinate 3,956, forward strand.
TCCACGGGGTGCTGCTCCAGTCGCTGCCGTACGGCGGCGGCGACCGGCTCGTGCGCCTGCGCGTGGACGCCTCGGGCGCGGGAATCAACGACGGCCGCTTCGCGGCGCCGGAGATCGAGGACATCCGCGCCTTGAGCCACGCGGTCGAGGGCGTCGTCGAATACCACTCGATGTTCTTCGTGCTCCTCGGCGGCACGGAGCCGGAGCGCGTGCAGACGGGCGTGGTCTCGGCCAACTACTTCGACACCCTGGGCGTCACGCCCGTCGTCGGGCGGACGTTCCTCCCCGGCGAGGACAAGAAGGGGGCGGAGGCGGTGCTCGTCCTCTCGCACAGCTACTGGATGCGCGCCTTCGGCGGCGACCCGGCGGTCGTCGGGCGCGTTTTCACGATGAACGACCGGCCCCACACCGTCGTCGGCGTGCTGCCGCCGATTCCCGGATATCCGGAGGACAACGACGTCTACATGCCGGTGTCGGCCTGCCCGTTCCGCGCGGACCCGATGATGGAGACCAACCGCCAGGCGGGCATGATGCAGGTCTTCGGCCGCCTGAAGCCGGGCGTGAGCTTCGAGACGGCGCGGTCGGACCTCGCCTCGGTGGCGGCGCGCATGGAGCACGACCACCCGTCCGACTACCCGGCCTCCGCGCGCTTCGCGCTCTCGCCCGTCTCGCTCCGCGAGGAGTTGACGCGGCAGGCGCGGCCGACCTTCCTGCTGCTCTTCGGCACGGTCGGGCTCGTCCTCCTGCTCGCGTGCGCCAACGTCGCCAACCTCTCGCTCGCCCGGCTCGTGCGGCGGGAGAAGGAGATGGCCCTGCGATCGGCCCTCGGCGCCGGGAAGGGCCGGCTGACGCGGCAGCTGCTGACCGAGAGCCTGCTCGTGTCGCTGACGGGAGGCCTCCTCGGCGTCGGGATCGCGATGGCGGGGCGGGGCCTGCTCGTCCACTTCGCGAAGCGCTTCACGCCGCGCGCGCCCGAGATCGCGATCGACGTGCCGGTGCTCGTCTTCTCGCTCGGCATCTCGCTCATCGTCGGAATCGTCCTCGGGCTGCTGCCGGCGGTCTCGCCGAAGCGCGCGCTCTCGTCCTCCCTCCAGGACGGCCGCGACGCCTCCGGCTCGACCCCGACGAGCCTGCGCGCCCGCAGCGTCCTGATCGCCGCGCAGGTCGCGATCTCCTTCGTGCTCCTCGTCGGTGCGGGATTGATGCTGCGAACCCTCTGGAAGCTGTCGCACGTCGACACGGGGTTCCGGTCCGAGCGGGTGCTGACCGCGCGCCTGTCGCTGAACTTCACGCGCTACGCCAAGCGGGAAGAGCGCCTGGACTTCCAGGACCGGCTCCTCGAGAGGCTCGCCCACGAGCCCGGCGTGCGGTCGATCGCGCTCGCGGGGACCTTTCCCCTGAACGAGGGCGGCCCCGCCAACGGCCAGTACGACATCGAGGGGCGCCGGGCCTCGAGCCCCGACCAGAAGCCGCGTGCCGACTTCCAGCGCGTGAGCAGCGACTACTTCGCGACGATCGGCGTGCCCGTGATCCGCGGCCGGGCGCTCGCGACGACCGACCGGTTCGAGGCTCCCGTCGTCGCGGTCATCAACGACCACATGGCCCGGCACGTCTGGCCGGGAGAGGACGCGCTCGGCCAGCGCATCGAGATCGAGACCGATCCGGGCAAGATGACCTCGGTCGAGATCGTCGGCGTGGTGGGCGACGTCCGGCAATACGCGATCGCCGACGCGCCCGTCGACCAGGTGTTCCTGTCGATCCGCCAGTTCCCCGGCCTCGGGACGTGCCTGATCCGGACCGACGGCGACCCCAGGCGCCTCGAGCGGACGCTCCGCGCCGCGGTGCGCACGATCGGGCCCGAGCAGCCGGTCGACCGGATCCGCACCCTCGACGAAGTGCGCGCCGGCGCCCTCGACACGCCGCGCCTGACCGCGACGCTGCTCCTGCTCTTCGCGAGCCTCGCGCTGACGATCACGGCGACCGGCATCGCCGGCGTGATCGGGTTCTCGGTCGGCCAGCGGCGGCAGGAGTTCGGGATTCGCATGGCGCTCGGCGCGTTGCCGGGCACGGTGCGGGCGATGGTGCTGCGCCAGGGGATGCGGCAGGTCCTCGTCGGCCTCGCCCTCGGCCTGGCGGCCGCGCTCGTCCTGACGCGCCTCTGGGCGAGCCTGCTCTACGAGGTGTCGCCCACGGATCCGCCGACGTTCCTGGCGGTCGCGCTGATGCTGCTCGGCGTGGCGTCGCTCGCCTGCCTCATCCCGGCGCGCCGCGCGACGGCGGTCGATCCGATGGTGGCCCTCCGGGGCTGACGGCTCGGCGCGGGCGGCGTCCGCGCCGTCCGTCCGATCGGCCGCTTCGTCCTCGCTTCGCAAAAACTCGCCGGCGGGTTCTTCGTTAGATCCCGAGGGAGAGGTGCGCATGGCTCGCGTGACGCTGACGGTCAACGGCGAGGCTCGCTCGGTCGACGCGGCCGACCCGGAAATGCCCCTGCTCTGGGTGCTGCGCGACCGCCTCGGGCTCTGGGCGCTCTCCTGCGCCCTGAAAGGGGAGATCACGATCGCCGCCGGGCGCGTGGCGGAGACGGGCTTCGCCGAGTATCCTCTCCTCGCGTTGAACGAGATGCCCGAGCTCGAGACGGTGGTGGTGCCGTCGAGCGCGGCGCCCGCCGGGGTCGGCGAGATGCCGGTGCCGGCGGTCGCGCCCGCCGTCGCCAACGCCCTTTTCGCGGCGACGGGCCGGCGGCTGCGGCGGCTCCCGATCCGCCCCGCGGATCTCGTCTGAGGAGAGCGTGGACGTCCTGAGCGTCGGCCCGTTCCTGGACTACTGGGAGAAGGTCCACGGCCGAACGCGCCGCGTCGCGGAGTGCATTCCCGCCGACCGCGTCGAGTGGACGCCGCAGCCCGGAAAGTTCACGCTGGGCGACACCGTCCGACACCTCGCCGCGATCGAGCGCTGGATGTACGCCGAGAACGCGGCGCGGCGGCCGTCGCGCTATCCCGGGCACGGCCGCGAGCTCGCCGACGGCCGCGAGGCCGTCCTCGGATTTTTCGAGACGTGCCACGCCGGGGCGGCTGCGATCGTCGGCGGCCTCGCCGACGCGGACCTGAAGGAGAAGTGCGTGACCCCCGCGGGCGCGGCGCTCTCGGTCGGCAAGTGGCTTCGCCTCATGGTCGAGCACGAGATCCACCATCGCGGACAGCTCTATCTGTCGCTCGGCCTGCTCGGCGTTTCGACGCCGCCGATCTACGGGTTGACCTCCGAAGAAGTCCGGGAGCGGAGTCTCCCCGGACCCGCCGCGCCGGGCTAGGACGCCCGGCGAATCGAGCGGATCGGGGCCACGGGCGCGGAGGCGTCGTCGAGACGCACCGGCTCGAGGGGGATCCGCAGGCGCACTTCGCCGCCGCCGCCCTCCGCGGCCGCGAGCGTCAGCTCGTGGCGGTCCGGGTAGAGGGCCTCGAGCCGCCGGCGGGTGTTCGCGAGCCCGATGCCGGGCGACGGGGCTTCGCCCTTGAAGCCGGGGCCGTTGTCGCGCAGGACGAGGAGCAGGGCGTCGCCGTCCCGGCGCGCCGAGAGGACGATCCGGCCGCGGCCGCCGCGCCGGGCGAGGCCGTGCTTGATCGCGTTCTCGGCCAGAGGCTGCAGCAGGAACGTCGGCACTTTCGCGGAGGCGACGTCGGGCTCGACGTCGATGGCGACCTCGAGGCGGTCGCGGAAGCGGACTTTCTCGATCTCCAGGTAGGTGCCGAGGATTGCCAGCTCCTCCACGAGCGGCACGAGCGGCGTGTCCTCCGACCGGAGCGAGAGGCGCAGCAGCTCGCCGAGCTGCACGACCATCTGACGCGCGCGCTCGGGCTCCTTCCCGATGAGGGGGAGGATGCTGTTGAGCGTGTTGAAGAGAAAGTGGGGGCGGAGCTGGAACTGCAGCGCGTCGAGCTGCGCCTCGACGAGCGCGGTGCGCAGCCGCTCGCGCGCCTCGAGCCGGCGGACGCGGAGCCGATAGGCCGCCGCCGCGAGGGCCACCGCCGCGGCGATCAGCGCGAGGCGAAAGCCGGTCGTCTGCCAGAAGTGCCGCGCGAGGACGATGGCGACGGTCGCGCCGGCGGGGCTCCAGACGCCGTCCTCGTTCGAGGCGATGACGCGGAAGCGATAGTGGCCGGGCGGCAGGTTCGTGTAGTAAGCCGCGCGCCGTGTCCCGGCATCGACCCAGTCGCCGTCGAAGCCTTCGAGGCGAAACCGGAAGCGCACGGCGAGCGGGTTGCGGAACGAGAGCGCGGTGTACAAGAACTCGAGCCGCTCGGTTCCCGGCGGCAGCCGCAGCGTCGCGACGGGGGAGAGCCGCGCGCCGTCGGCGACGACCTGCTCGAGCACGACCGCCGGCGCGACCGTGTTGCCGGCGATCCGCGCCGGGTCGGCCATCGCGAGGCCCTTGATCGTCGCGAACCAGAGGCGCCCGTCGGCGCCCCGCCAGGCGCCGTGCTGCGTGCCGTTGCATTCGGCGGGGATCATTCGGGTCGCGGAGCCGAAGGTCACGCGGTCGTTGATGCGCCCCGAGGCCGCGCCGGCCGCGGCGAGCTCCGACAGCGAGACGCGGAAGACGCCGCGGTTGGAGGTCAGCCACAGGGAGCCGCGCCCGTCCTCGACGACGCGCTGGGCGGCGTCGTGGAAGACGCCCTCCTTCTGGCGGTACGTCGTGAAGCGCCCGTTCTTGAAGCGGCAGAGGCCGCCGCGGGTCGCGAACCAGTACGCGCCCTCGTGGTCCTCGTACGTCGACATGACGACGTCGTGCGGGAGCCCGTCCCGTTTCGTGAACGTGCGGAAGCGTCCGTCTGCGAACCGCGTGACGCCGCCGCCGATGGTCGAGACCCAGAGCGCGCCTTCGCGGTCCTCGAAGATCGAGAAGATCGTGTCGGAGCCGAGCCCATCGCGGGCGCGGTACGTCGTGAAGCGCCCGTTCTCGAATCGGTTCAGGCCGCTCGACATCGTCGCCGCCCAGACCACGCCGTGCCGGTCGACGAGCACGGAGACGATGACGGGCCCCGAGAGCCCGTCCCGGACCCCGTAGCGGGTCAGCTTCTTTCCGTCGAGGCGCAGGAGTCCTTCGCCGCGCGTCCCGATCCAGAGCGCGCCGGAGGGGTCCTCGGCCATGGCGAGCACCTGCGCGCCGGCGTTGAGCACCGGCTCGAAGCGCTCGGCGCCGGCCCGGCGGCGGTTGAGCATGCCGTCGGCCGTCCCGGCCCAGAGCGTGCCGCGGCTGTCCTCGAAGACCGACCACAGCTTGTCGTCCGAGAGGCCGTGGCGCGCGCCGTAGACGGTGATGCGCTCCTTCTTGATGCGGTCGAGCCCGCCGTCGGTCGTCCCGATCCAGAGGTTGCCCTCGCGGTCTTCGCGCAGGGCCATGATGCGATCGCTCGACAGGCCGTCGGCGGCGCCGTGGTGCTCGAAGCGGCCGTCGCGGAAGCGGTAGAGCCCCGACTCCGTCCCGATCCAGAGGTTGCCGTCGGGGTCGCGGGCGAGCGCCTTGACCGTCGGGTCGGACAGCCCCGCGCCCTCCGCGAGGAGCGCGGTGGCCCGTCCGTCCACGAGAGCGAGGCCGCGGCCCGTGCCGGCCCAGATCCCGCCGCTCGGGTCGGCGAGCAGGGAAGCCACGCCGCCCGGGAAGCCGTCGCCGACGGTCCACGCCAGGAAGCGCTCGCCCTCGCGCCGGGCCGCGCCCCACGCGCCGCCGACCCAGAGATTTCCGTGGCCGTCCTCCCCGATCGCGTTGACGCGCCCGGGCACGCCGCGGCATTCGCCGAACGTCACGGCGCGATCACCCGCGACGCGCGTGGCGCCGAGCGGCGAGCCGACCCAGACGGCGCCCTCGCGATCGGCGTAGAGCACCGAGACGATCGACTTGTCGAGGCCGGCGTCGCGGAAGGGCGAGAAGACGCCGTCCTTGTAGCTGACGAGGCCCGACACGGTGCCGATCCACAGGCGGCCGTCGAGCGTCTCCGCGAGCGCCTGGACCCAGTCGTCCGAAAGCGCCGGCGTGTTCCGCGTGTCGAAGATGGTGAAACGCACGCCGTCGAAGCGGACGAGGCCCTCCTGCGTGCCGAGCCACAGGTAGCCGTCGCGCGTCTGGACGATCGACGTCACCGAGTTCTGCGGAAGGCCGGAGTCGCTCGTCCAGATCTCGTGGCCGTACTCCGAAAGCGGCACGGCGGGATCCAGAGACTTTCCCGAGGAAGCTCCGAGAATCGTCGCGGCGAAGGCGAGGCTCAGCGGAAGGCGGCGCGACAACACGTTCGAGCAGACCGCAGCCGTCCAATCCGCTCAAGGGGCGAGGGGCCGAAGGACCTCGGCCCGGGACGAGCGGCCGGATTTCAGGGACGAAGGAGCGCGAAGGCGACCAGGGTTTCGCCGGGAAATCCGGCCTCGCGCGCGGCGTCCTCGAGCGGGTCCTCGGCGGCGCCGACGTCCAGGCGCGTGCGGCACGCTTCCACGGATTCGGCCGGCGCGTTCACGAAGCAGAGCCGGCACGGCGGCAGCGCGAGCGGCGGTGGGGACCCGGCGTATCTCACGACGCCCCCTGCGGCAGGCGCAGCCGCGCGATGCAGCCGCGGCGGCCGCTGCGGTTTTCGAGCGCGAGCGTTCCGCCGTGCGCCTCGGCGATCTGGCGCGACAGCACGAGGCCGATGCCCGAGCCGCCGGGCTTCGTCGTGAAGAAGGGCACGAAGAGGTTGCCCGTGTTGGGCAGGCCCGGACCGTCGTCGGCCACCCAGATCTCGGTCGACTCGGCGCCGCGGCGCCAGCCGACCGCGACACCGCCCCGCGTTTCGAGCGCCGCGTCCACGGCGTTGCGCACGAGGTTGATGAGCAGCTGCTCGAGCTGGTCGGCGTCGGCCGGCACGGTGACGGCCGGGCCCGGTAGGACGCCCACGGACAGCCGCGTCTCGAGGCCGGCGACGCGCTGGACGAGCGCCTCGACCGCGACCGGCGTCAGGCGCGGCGGCGGAAGCTTGGCCAGCCGCGCGTACGCTCCCGTGAAGCGAGAGAGCGACTCGGCCCGCGAGCCGATCACCGCGAGGCCCTGGCGCAGGTCCGACCGCCAGTCGGGCGGCGGCTCCCCGTCCGAGGCGATCTTCTGGAGGCTGCCGGCGATCGACTGGATCGGGGCGAGCGAGTTGTTGAGCTCGTGGCCGAGGACGCGGATCAGGCGCTGCCAGGCCTGCCGCTCCTCTTCGCGCAGCGGCCGGCTCACGTCGGCGAGCACGAGGAGCCGGTGCGGGGCACCGCCCAGGCGGAAGGCGCTGCGCCGGATCTCGTAGCGGCCGGCGCCACCGGGAAAACGCGCCTCGAGGACCGGCGGCGACTTCTCGTCGAGGAACGCCGCGAGACCGATGTCCTCCGCGCGCAGGCCGCGCAGGCGCGGCTCCGGCTGGCCGAGCAGCTTCTCGCCGAAGCGGTTGACGAGCTTCACGCTTCCCGCCTCGTCGAAGGCGAAGACCGCCACCTCGATCTCCGCCATCACGCGGGAGAGCAGCGCGCCCGCCTCGAGGGCGCCCAGCCGCTGTTCCCGGAGCGTCTCGGCGAGGGCGTTGACCTCGATCAGGACCTCGCCGAGCGCGTCGTCCGGCCGCGCGCCCCGGGCGCGGATCGAGAAGTCCTCCTCGCGCATCGCCGCGAGCAGGTTCGAAACGGTCTGGAGCGGGCGCACCACGCGCTCGCGGAGCGCCTGGGTGAATGCGAGCCAGGCGAGGACGATGAACACGGACAGCGTCCAGCGCACCTTCGCGGTGTAGTCGCCCGACCAGAGAATGGCGAGAGCCGTCGCGCCGGCCGGCAACGCGGCGGCGAAGGCGAGGAGGACGACCCGCCGATCGTGCGTCAGCGGCTTCACGGAGGCTAGCTCCCGTGCTTCTCGAGACGCCGGTAGAGGGCGCTGCGCGAGATGCCGAGCGCCCGGGCGGCGTGGCTGACGTTGCCGCCGTAGCGCTCCATGGCCTTGCGGACGAGCAGGCCCTCCACCTCTTCGAGCGACAGCTCGTCGAGGCGGGCGGTCTCGCCGCCGCGCCGCAGCGCCAGGTCCGCGGGTCGGA
>DATJXB010000242.1:0-11556 GCA_035500755.1 Thermoanaerobaculia bacterium
CGCCCTGGACGACCTGCAGAAGGCCTATGCGTCGGATTCGGAGTGGCTCGGCTACCTGAATCTCGACAAGACCTTCGATCCGCTCCGCTCGGAGCCGCGCTTCCAGGCGCTGCTGAAGAAGCTGAACTTCCCCGCCTGATCGGGGCTCTCAGCGGCTCGCGAGTCCACCCGCGATCTCGCCGCCGTCGATGATCACCGGGTGCCCCGTGATGTACGGCGCCTCCTCCGAGGCGAGGAAGGCGTAGAGCGCCGCGATCTCCTCGGGCTTCGCGTGGCGGCGGAGGGGAATCTTGGCGTCGACCGCCGCCTTCATCTCGGGCGTGTACTCCGCCTCCTGCATCGGCGTCCAGACGTAGCCCGGGCACACGCAGGCGACGCGGATCGTCGGGGCGAGCTCGAGCGCCATCGTGCGCGTCAGCTCGATCACGCCGGCCTTGGCGGCGTCGTAGTCGGCGTACCGCGGGTAGCCGTTCATGCCCGACGTCGACCCCATGTTGAGGATGACGCCGCCGCTCCCCGCGAGCATGCGCCGCGCCGCCTGCTGCGCGACGTAGAAGACGCCGTCGAGGTCGACGCCCATCACGCGCCGCCACTCCCCGGGCGTGATGTCCATGAAGTCGTGCCGGATGCTGATGCCCGCGTTGTTGATCGCGACGTCGACGCCGCCGAAGATCTGGTCGAGCTTCTCGAACGCGGTCGCGACGGCGGAGTGATCGGCGACGTCCCCTTCGAGGACGCCGGCGAGGTTCGCGTGCTTCTTCGAGAGGGCGCGGTTCGCCGCCGCGTCGCGGTCGAGCACGGCGACGCGGGAGCCTTCCTCGAGAAATCGCGCGACGATCGCTGCGCCGATGCCACTCGCCCCGCCGGTGACGAGGACGCGTCTGCCGGAGAGACCCTTCATCGCCATGTCAGTCCGCGATCCCGCCACCGTCGACGACGAGCGCCGCGCCGGTCATGAACGACGAATCGTCCGAGGCGAGGAAGAGCGCGGCCCTGGCGAGCTCTTCCGGCGTGCCGACGCGCCCGAGGGGCCGGTTCGCGGCGCCCTTCATGTAGTCCGCGTACGAGATGCCGCGCGCCGCCGCGTCGACCGGGAGCATCGGCGTGTCGACGTCGCCGGGGCACAGACAGTTGACGCGAACGCCCTGCGGGCCGTGGTCGATCGCCATCGCCTTGGTCATCACGACGACGCCGCCCTTGGCGGCGCAGTACGCGACGGCCTGGTCGCCGCCCTGGATCCCCCACCCCGACGCCTGGTGGATGATCACGCCGCGGCGCTGCGCGACCATCGCCGGCAGCGCGTACTTCGACATGAGCCAGGCGCCCTTCAGGCTCGAGTCGAGCGTCGCGTCCCACTCCTCTTCCGTGCAGTCGATCGCGTTGTGCGGATGGAAGACGCCGGCGTTGTTGAAGAGGACGTCGAGACGATTGCCGAACGCCTTCAGCGTCTCGGCGACGAGCCGCTCGCAGTCGGCGGCCTTCGTGACGTCGGCCCGGATGAAAACGGCGGTTTCGCCGGCGCCGGTGATCGCGGCGACGACGTTCCGGCCCCGGGCTTCGTCACGTCCCGACACGACGACCCTCGCGCCCTCCGCGGCGAACAGCCGCGCGGTGGCCTCGCCGATGCCGGAGGTCGCGCCCGTGACGATCGCCACTCGATCCTTGAGTCTCATCGCGGGTCCGATCTCCACGGGAGCCTATCGCGCGGCTACTTCGCGTCCGCGGCCAGCTTCTGGAAGCGCGGGTTCTGGCGGAGCGGATCGAAGTTCGGGTCGATCCTCAGCCAGGCGGGCGAGAGGTAGTACGGGATCTTCAGCAGCGGCTCGAGGTTGTCGAGCGCCTTCTCGTACTCACCGACGAGGATGTCGATGCGAGTCAGCAGGTGCTGGTTGTACGGGCCGCTGTACGCGTCCCGGCCGATCGGCTGAATCGCGAGGCCGCGCTCGCCCTCGCGCATCGCCTCGGCCTTGCGGCCCAGGTACGCCAGCGAAAGGCCGAGGCCCAGCCGCGGCGGCGACTCGTCGGGCACGTCGTGGACCTGGGCCTCGAAGGATTCTCGCGCCTGTTCCGCGTACTCGCGCACCTTCGCCGCATCGCGTTGAAGCGCGAACCCCTGGGTGAGGCACAGCGCCCAGATGCCCCGGTCGTCGTCGAACGCCGCCGGGGTCAGCCTCAACAGCACTCCGCGCTGCGTGTCGTCGAGGAGCCACGCAAGATCCCAGTAGGTCGCGATGCTCGCCACCAGGGCGGCCTGATCGACGTCCTTCGCCGCCGCGGCAACCACGGCCCGGGCGCCCGTCAGGTCGCCCTGAGCGAGATACACCATCGCCGTGTACTCGATCGCGTCGTAGTTCTTCGGCGCGAGAGCCCGGGCCCGGGCGAAGGCCTCGAGCGACTCGGGATACCGTCGGAGCCAGAGGAGCGCGAACCCCAGCCGGATGCTGGTGCGCAGCGACCTCGGATCCAGGCGCTCCGCGTCGCGCAAGTGGTCGACGGCATCCTGCCACCTCCCGAGCGACTCCTCCGAGACGGCGATCGAGGTGAGCAGCTCGGCGTCGCCCGGGGCGCGCCGGCGTCCCTCCGCAAACCGCTCGATCGCGCGGCGCGGATCGTGCAGGACGCTGTCCTCGTAGGTCCCGTACGCCAGGTAGCCTTCCGCGCGATCGGGCGCGAGCTCGATCGCCCGAGTCGCCGCCTGCAGCGCCCGCTCCTTCAGCTCCGGCCGCGGGGTGCTGAAGTAGAGGCTGGTGCACGCCCGGGAGATCTGCGCCCAGGCCAGCGCGAACGACGGGTCGAGGGCGACGGCCTGCTCGTAGAAGACGAGGGCTTGCCGCAGCTGGTTGTTGTCGTTGCCGCCGAGGCTCTCCGAGGCTTCTTCGCCCTTGAGGAAGGCGTCGTACGCGGCGAGGTTCTGCGTCGGCTTCTCGGACAGGTGCCGGGCGTCGCCTTCCGCCAGCGCCACGCCGAGCGCGGCCGCCACCTTCGTGGCGACGTCCGACTGCACCTGAAACACGTCGGTCAGCGCCGCGTCGAACGGCTGCTGCCACTTCGACGTCGGCGCGCCTTCGCTCGACACCGCGATCAACTCCGGCGTCACGTGCACCCGGTCGCCGCCGGAACCCTTCTGCCAGCGCACCGTCGCCGTCAGCAGATACTCGACGTCGAGCTCGCGCGCGATTTCCTTCGGCGTTTTCGTCGTCTTCTTGTACGGCGTCGAGCTGCCCCGCGCGATCACCTGGATCCCGGGTAGCGCGATCAGCTTCGTCCGGATCTCGTCCGACACTCCGTCGGCGAAGTAGTCGTCCTCCGCCGCACCCACGTTCTCGAACGGCAGCACCGCGATGCGCTTGGGCCCGGAGGCGGAGCGCGGCGCCGTCGCCCGCGAACTCCGGAGAAAGAGCCAGCCAAAGGCGCCCAGGATCAGCACGCCCGCCGCGACGAGGGCGGCGGGATTCCTGCGGCGGGCCGCGCTCGGCTTCACGCCGCTCGCCGTCGGCCCGGACGCCTGCGACAGGGCGAACAACACATCCCTGGCCGACTGGAACCGGTTGTCCCGGTCCTTCTCGAGACAGTGCTGGACGATGTGGTCCAGCGAGATCGGGATGGCGCGGCCCGACGCCGACAACTCCGCCGGCTCGTCCCGCATGATCGCCGCCATCGTGTCGCTCGCCGTGTCCTTCTTGAACGCCTTCTTCCCCGACAGCAGCTCGTACAGGATCGCGCCAAACGAAAAGATGTCCGACCGGTGGTCCACCGGAAGACCCCGCACCTGCTCCGGCGACATGTAGCCCACCGTCCCCATCACCGTGCCCGGGGCCGTGTGCGCCGAACCGGTCGGCGCCGCCGTCTGGTCTTCCGGCGCGGCCGTCTCCACGCGCTTGGCCAGCCCGAAGTCGAGCACCTTCACGTGCCCGTCCTTCGTGACGAACACGTTCTCCGGCTTCAGGTCCCGATGCACGATCCCCTTCTCGTGCGCCGCCGCCAGACCCTTCGCGATCTGCTCCGCGTACGACACCGCCTGCTTCTGCGGGATCGGTCCCGCGTCGATCTTCCCGCGCAGCGTGTCGCCCTCGAGCAGCTCGGTGACCGCGTACGCCACCCCGTCCTGCCTCCCGAAATCGTGAATCGCCAGAATGTTCGGGTGCGACAGCGCCGCAACAGCCTTCGCCTCGCGCTCGAAACGCGAGAGCGACTCCGGATCCGCCGCCACCGCCTCCGGAAGCACCTTGACCGCCACGTCGCGATCGAGCTTCGTGTCCCGCGCCCGGTACACCTGTCCCATGCCCCCCGCGCCGAGAGGCGCGAGAATCTCGTAGGAGCCGAGACGAGTACCGGGAGAAAGCGCCATGGACCAGCCGGATTCTAGACGGGAATCGGTCCGCTCGGGCCCACAGACGGATGTGGATGCATCACCACCGGGTCGCTCCACGGGATAGCGTAGCGACGTGAGCGCACGCTCGTACGGCGCCCGAGGGTCCGGTGGAGAGGAGCGGCAGGGGGCGTGGCGACAGACTGATGATTCCCGAATGAGGAGGAAGCCCGCGATGAAAAGCCGGCCGGGGGTCGTTCGATGAGCGCCTACACCGCCGCGATGTGGGGTGGGCTGGCCGCGACATCGCTCCTTCTGGGCGCGGGGCTGGCCCTGCGGTGGTCTCTCTCGGAGCGGCTCACGGGCGCGATCATGGGATTCGGGTCCGGCGCGCTCATCAGCAGCATCGCCTACGAGCTCGTGCCGGAGTCGAAGGTCCAGGGCGGCGGGAAATGGATCGTCCTCGCCTTCGCCCTGGGAGCCCTGGTCTTCTTCGTCGCCGACCGGGCGATCGACCACAGCGGGGGCGCCGGGCGCAAGAAGATCGAGGGAGGCGAGAGCGGAGGATCGGGCACCGCGATCTTCCTCGGAACGCTGCTCGACGGCGTGCCCGAATCGCTCATTCTCGGCATGGGCCTGGCGACGGGAGGCGCGATCAGCGTGGCGTTTCTCACGGCGGTCTTCGTCTCGAACGTCCCGGAAGGCGTGGCGGGAACGCGCGCTCTGGTGGCCGCGGGCCGGACCCCGCGGAAGGTCGTCGGCATGTGGACGGCGCTCATCGTCGCGTCGGCGATCGCGGCGGCCCTGGGCTACGCGATCGTCCGCGCGATCCCCGCGGCCGACGGGCGGTATGCCAGGGCCTTCGCGGCGGGAGCCGTCCTCACGATGCTCTCCGACGTCATGATGCCGGAGGCCTTCGAGCACGGCGGCAAGCTCGTCGGCCTGCTCGCCACGCTGGGCTTCCTGACGGCGGCGATCCTCTCGGTCATGGAGTAAGCGGGCACCGCGCGCGCACGCCCCCATGGGCGCTGGGGTCTACTGACGAAGAGTCTCGATGAGCGCCGACAGCGCCGCGGGCTGCTGCCGCCGGCTCGGGTAATACAGAAAGTAGCCGGCGAACGGCGGGCACCAATCCTCGAGCACGCGGACGAGCGCGCCGCTGGCGAGATGGGGCGCGGCCTGCGCCTCCAGCATGAACGACAGGCCCACGCCGTCGATCGCGGCCCGGATCAGGAGATCGGCGTCGTCGACGATCAGCGGTCCTTCGACGGCGACGGCGAGAGACCGCTTGCCCTTCTCGAACTCCCACCGGTAGGCCCCGGCGGTTCCGTGGCGGAAGTTCAGGCATCGATGGTGCGTGAGGTCCTGGGGCGTGCCCGGCTTCGGGTGCGACGAAAAGTAACGCGGCGACCCCACAATGGCGGCGCGCTGGTCGGGCGACACCCGGACCGCGATCATGTCGCGCTCGATGAATTCCCCGAGATGAATGCCCGCATCGAAGCGCCCCGCCACCAGGTCGAAGCGGCCCTCGTTGGTCGTGGAGACGTCGAGCAGCACGTCCGGGTACTTCCGCGCGAACGTCCCGAGCTTCGGCGCGAGCACCATCGTCGCGGCCAGCGGCGAGACGACCAGGCGCACGCGCCCCGCCGGCTCGTCTCGCAGCCCGGAGACCTGATCCAGCGCTCCCCGGATGTCGCCGAGCGCCGGGCCCAGGCGGGCGAGGAGCTGCTCTCCGGCCTCCGTCGGCGCGACGCTGCGCGTCGTTCTCGCGAGCAGGCGCACGCCGAGACGCTCTTCGAGGCCCCGGATCGCATGGCTCAAGGCGGAGGGAGACACGCCGAGGCGTCTTGCCGCCCGCGTGAAGCTCCGCTCCTCCGCGACGGCGAGAAGGGCCGAGAGCACGTGGAGCTCGTCCCGCAGCATTTGTGAATGGTACTCACAAACCCTTGTCGATTTCAGGGACTACTCACGGCGGCTCCCGGAACATACGCTGGGTGGCGGAGGTCGAACGTCATGGTGACCACGAGTTCAATGCAGAAACGCAGACTGGGAAAGAGCGGCCTGGAGGTGTCGGCAATCGGGCTCGGCTGCATGGGAATGAGCTTCGGCTACGGTCCGGCCGCCGACACGCGGGAGATGGTCGCGCTGATTCGCGCGGCCGTCGACCGCGGCGTCACGTTCTTCGACACCGCCGAGGCGTACGGCCCGTTCACCAACGAAGAGCTGGTCGGGGAAGCCCTCGCCCCGTTCCGCGGCCAGGTGGTGATCGCCACCAAGTTCGGGTTCAAGATCGAAGCGGGAAAGCAGAACGGCCTGGACAGCCGGCCCGCCCACATCAGGGATGTCGCCGAGGCGTCGCTCAAACGCCTCAGGGTCGACGCTCTCGATCTGTTCTACCAGCACCGTGTCGATCCGAACGTCCCCATCGAGGACGTCGCGGGCGCGGTGAAGGACCTGATCCGGGAAGGAAAGGTCCGACACTTCGGCCTTTCCGAGGCCGGCGTCCAGACGATCCGTCGCGCCCATGCCGTCCAGCCCGTCACGGCGCTCCAGAGCGAATACTCCCTCTGGTGGCGGGAGCCCGAGGCCGACGTCCTGCCGACGCTCGAGGAGCTGGGAATCGGGTTGGTTCCCTTCAGTCCTCTCGGCAAGGGATTTCTCACGGGCAAGATCGACGAGAACACGACGTTCGACAGCACGGACTTCCGCAACGTCGTTCCGCGCTTCACGGCGGAGAACCGGAAGGCGAACCTGGCGTTCGTCGACTGGCTGACCCGGTTCGCCGAGCGGAAGAAGGCGACTCCCGCCCAGATCGCGCTCGCGTGGCTGCTGGCTCAGAAGCCGTGGATCGTGCCCATCCCCGGCACCACGAAGCGGCATCGGCTCGAGGAGAACATCGCCGGTGCGGCGATCGAGCTCTCCTCGGACGACGTCCACGAGATCGATCGCGCCGCGTCGGAAATCACGGTCCAGGGGGCGCGCTACCCCGCTCATCTGCAGCAACTGGTCGGTCGCTGACCGACAGGCCCGCGAGCGCCCGGGAGCGAGGCGGATGGACATCGAGAGGAGGGATCTTGGAGATCAAGAGGGTCGGCTCTCAGGCTTCCGCTGCCGCGCCCGGCGAGCACTTCACGGGTTCCGTTCGCATCGACCCGCTGCACCAGGCCGCCGGGCCCGCGCGCATCGTCGCCGTCAGCGTCACGTTCGAGCCCGGCGCGCGGACGGCATGGCACACGCACCCGCTGGGTCAGACGCTGATCGTCACCGCGGGCTGCGGTCTCGTCCAGAGCCGGGGAGGACCCGTCCGGACGATCCGTCCGGGAGACGTCGTCTGGTGTCCGCCCGGCGAGAAGCACTGGCACGGCGCCACGGCGACGACGGCGATGGCACACGTCGCGATCCTCGAGCAGCTCGACGGCAAGACGGTCGACTGGATGGAGAAGGTCACCGACGAGGAATATGGGGCGCGGTGGGAGGAATGAGATGAAGGGCGCCGTGCGGTACGCGACTCGCAAGACGCTGCTCCGGCCCTGACCGGATGCACGAAGGGGAACGACGAATGGCTCCCAACGAGCGGGCCCGACAGAACCACGACGCGATCTTTCCCGGTCACGTCTCCACCCTGGCCGTGACCGATCCCGAGCTGATCGAGGTCTTCGACAACTTCGCGTTCGACGAGGTGCTGCGCGAAAGCGCGCTCGACCTTCGCACCCGGCTGATGGTCCAGCTCGCGGCGCTCATCGCCTCGCAGGCGGCCGGCGAGTACCGCGTGATGCTCGCCGCGGCCCTCGGCGCGGGCGTCACGCCCGTGGAGGCGAAGGAGATCGTCTATCAGGCCATTCCGTACGTGGGGCTGGCGAAGGTCTTCGACTTCCTCCACGTCACGAACGAAGTGCTCACCGAACGCGGCGTGGAGCTGCCGCTGCCCGGCCAATCGACGACGAGCCCGGAGAACCGGCTGCAGAAGGGGCTCGAGGTCCAGAAGCAGATCGTCGGGAGCGAGACGGTCGAGAAGCTCTACGCCTCCGCTCCCGCCGACCAGCAGCACATCCAGCGTTTCCTCTCGGCGAACTGCTTCGGCGACTGGGTGAGTCGAGGAGGAATCGGCACCCCGACGCGCGAGCTGCTCACCTTCAGCATGCTCGCCGCGCTCGGCGGTTGCGACCCTCAGCTGAAGGGCCACGTCGCGGCCAACCGCCGCGTCGGCAACGACCGGGCACGGCTCATCGACGTCGCCACCCAGCTCCTGCCGTTCATCGGTTATCCGCGCACGCTCAACGCGCTGCGCGCCATCGACGAGGTGACACCGGCATGAGCCCGCCACGTATGACCGTCCTGGTCGTTGGCGCCACCGGCAGCATCGGACGTCTCGTCGTCGAGGAGGCCGTCCGCCGGGGTGACGTCGTCCGCGCGCTCGTCCGCGACGAGCGCAAGGCCCGCCGCCTCGGCCCGGGCGTCGAGATGGTCGTCGGCGACCTCACGCGTCCCGACACGCTGGCGCCGGCCGTCGACGGCGTCGACGCGATCGTGTTCACCCACGGGTCGGACGGCGGGGGCAAGGCCGGCGCGGAGAAGGTCGACTACGGCGGCGTCCGCAACGTGCTCGCCGCCCTGGGCACGAGATCGGCGCGCATCGCGCTCATGACCGCCATCGGCGTGACCGACCGCGAGGGCGATTACAACCGCCGGACCGAGGCGCACGACTGGAAGCGGCGCGGCGAGCGCCTCGTGCGCGCGAGCGGCCTGCCCTACACCATCGTCCGGCCCGGCTGGTTCGACTACAACGAGCCCGACGAGCACCGGCTCGAGCTCCTGCAGGGCGATCGCCGGCACGCCGGCGACCCGAGCGACGGCGCCGTCGCGCGGCGCCAGCTCGCCCAGGTCCTGGTCGCGAGCCTCGGGTCGGAGGCCGCGCTCGGCAAGACCTTCGAACTCGTCGCCGCCACGGGCCCGGCGCCGCACGACCTGGAGGCGGAATTCAGGGGACTCGCCGCGGACCCACCAGGCACGCTGGATGGTGTCCGGGACCTGCCGAACATGCCGATCGACGAGGAACCGCGGCGCGTGCGAGACGACATCGCTGAGGCGAGCGCCCGGCGAGCCGCGGACGCCAAATCCAACGCTGCGACACGAGAGTAGGCGCACAACGGCCCGAACGCGCATATCGCGCCACCTCGAGCCGGGCTACTTCTTCTTCGCCGCGACGGCGGCCCGCCTTCGACTCACCGCCAGCACTTTCGGTTGGTTGCGCCGTGCGGACCGGGCCAGAGCAAGGTCGTGAGAAGTCTGAAGATTGAGCCAGAACTCGGCGGTCGTCCCCAGGGCATCCGAGAGCCGAAGAGCCGTGTCGGGCGTGACCCCACGCCTGCCCCTGACGATCTCGTTGACCCGCTGAAGGGGAACACCGATGTGAGCCGCGAAGCGCGCCTGGGTCAGCCCCATCGGATTCAAGAATTCCTCCACGAGCATCACGCCCGGATGCGTGGGGATTCGTTTCGTCGGCAGCATTTGAGCCCCCTGTCGACCCCTTCAGTGGTAGTCGATCAATCGGACATCCCGAGCGAAGCCTTCATTCCAGCGAAACACGAGGCGCCACTGATCATTGACCCGAATGCTGTGGCAGCCCGACAGAGACCCTTTGAGCGCCTCCAGCCGATTGCCGGGCGGCATCTTCAAGTCCTCGAGGCTGTGAGCGGCGTTGAGCATGTCCAGCTTCCGGATCGCGGCCTTCTGAACTTCCGGGCCGAATCGTCGGGTGCGACCCGAGGATTCCCCGTTGTAGACGTCCTCCGTGGCGGCATCGCCGAAGGATACGATCACGACCCGATGATACACGATTGCCGTGTAACCGTGTAAGACACGCGTGTCGGCGGCGGCCGTGGTCGGCGATCGCGGTTGAGTAGCGAACCGTGCAGGACTCGAACCCATGAGAAGTTCAGATCACGTCCGTCCCTCGCACCCGCGTGTCCGAGTCCGTGTCCGAATCACGCTGATGAGATTCGCGAAGGGCAAGGCTCGGCCGTGCCGAGGAGTGTCAGGACAGTCTTCCGCGCAGAAGCTCCCTGGAGCCTCGCCCGAAGTGGCGCAGGACCCCAACGGCCTGATGCAGGGTGACGTCGACCTTCCGCACGCGCTCGGCCGGCAGGTACATCACCGTACCCGAGGAAGGATCGGCGCTCCGGGCAGGAAGACGGTCTGCTGACCGTCGTCGTGCGTCTCGACGAGAAACGAAGTAGGGGCTCGCGATCCAGATCCGCTCTCGCGCCGAGTTGATGGCGTGGATGTCCATGAGGTTTGCGGTCTCGAGCGTGTCCGCCGGACTCGAGGGGACGACCAGCACGGGAACGTTCCCGCCCTTCGAGGGGACCGGTTCCCAGCGGACGTCGAGCCGGCCTCCGGCGGCCCAGTGCCAGTCGTCCGCGAACGCCAGCTGCGCGCCCAGGGCGGCCGGGCCCTCGATCCGGACGTGGGTGTCCCGCCAGGGCCCGATCTTCGGGTTGCGGGAGAGGTACTCGTCGCCGACGTTGTGGCCGCCGACCCACGCGACCCGGCCGTCGACCACCACGATCTTGCGGTGATTCCGGATGTTGAGCTGGAAGCGGTTGCGCGGGCCCTTTCGAGTATGGAACTCGTGCACCTCGATGCCCGCGGCGCGGAGCTCCTCGAGGTAGGCGCGCGGGAGGTCGTGGCTGCCGATCTCGTCGTACAGGAAGCGCACGCGGACTCCGGCCCGGGCTCTCTCGACGAGGTGGGCCTTCAGGTCGCGGCCGATCCCGTGTCGTGGACGATGTAGAACTCGACCAGCACGTACTCGCGCGCGGCATCGATGCCCTGGAAGATGCTCCGGAACGTGGCGTCGCCGTCGACCAGCAGCTCTACCGTGTTCCCCCGGAGGGCCGGAATTCCGGCCAGATGCTGGGCGGCCCGGGCGGCGGGCTCGATCTCCGCCTCCGGGACCTCGAACGGCGCGGCCGCCGCCGCCGCCGCCTTCGTGACGCCGGCGACCTCCTGCAGGGTGTCCCGACGCGCGGTCACATAGCCATGGAAGCGGCTCCGTCCCAGGACCCAGTAGGCCGGCACGGCGACATAGGGGAAGGCGATCAGGTCGACCGCCCAGGCGATGGCTCCCTGCTCGGTGCGCGCGGTCATGATCGCGTGAATGCAGGAGAGGACTCCCAGCCCATACACGACGACCGCGAGAGCGATCATGCCCCGTTCCCTCCCTGACGAAAACTCGCTCGAGCAAG
>DATJXB010000243.1:0-2486 GCA_035500755.1 Thermoanaerobaculia bacterium
CGATCTCGAGATAGTTGGTCAGGCTCGGATGGGCGATGGCAAAGTAATTCGTTCCCGTGTTCGCGACGCCCATGTACCGGTTGGTGAACGGCGCGTCGGGGTTTCCGACGATCTGTTCGTAGATGTGGTTTTCCATGATGATGAAAAAGACGTGGTCGAATTGCGGGACCCCGGTGGGGACACCTCCCTCGCCGGCGCGCGCCGCCTGCACCGACATCGCGAACATCCCACCGACCGCGGCGACCGTCCTGAGCACGGAAGCACAAGTCCGACGATTCATGCTGTCCTCCTGCGTTGCGTGTCCCGGAAGGGGACCGCGAACGGCGCGACGTTAGGAGCCTGGCGCTAACGCCGCGCCAAGCAGGCGGCAATCCGGTGTGAAGGGATTCGCGGAGCACTTCGGTTTCGATTTACCGATGCCGTGAAGCGGTTGAGCTTCCGTTCAGGTTCGCGGAACGTTGGGGCTCGCGGTCGCGGTCGCGCCGTCGGGTGCATCCGGGCGTTCGCGGTCCGCGGCCTCCCGAGCCCGCCATCGACCGCTTCGCCCGCGCGTCCCCGCCCGGGGATCGGCGGGGAACCCCGGAGCCCGCGGCCTTCGGAAAAAAGGCCTTGACAGCGCCGCCGAGGTGCATAAATATTCGCAGTCGTGAATGATAATTCTGGAGGGGCGATGCGCCGCCGAGAGGCCATCCGGCGCCTCGTGGCCGAGCAGCCCGTGCGCTCGCAGAAGGAGCTGGCCCGTCTCCTGAAGACGCGGGGCGTGGCGGTGGCCCAGCCGACGCTCTCCCGCGACATCCGGGAGCTCGGCCTCGTCAAAGGGCCGGCCGGCTACGCCGCCCCGGGAGAAGCCGCCGGCGCGCCGCCGGCCGCGGCCGGCGCGGCCTCGATCACCCACCGCCGCCTGCAGACCTTCGAGCGGCTGGTCGACGAGTTTGTCCTGTCGGTCGAAACGGCGGCCAACCTGGTCGTGCTCCGCACGCCGCCCGCCGACGCGCAGCCGGTGGCGCTCTCGATCGACGCGGCCGCCCTCGAAGGCGTCGTCGGGACACTCGCCGGCGACGACACCATCTTCATCGCCGCACGCTCGGCCGAGCAGGCCGAGGCCCTCGCCCGCCGCTTCCGCGCCGCCATGGGCGCGCGTGCCGCCGCCAGGCCCGCGCGCTTCCCCCGCCGCCGCAAGACCGGCGCGGCCGGCCGCCGCGCTTAGCGCGCCCGGCCTTCCGCCGCCGCATCCCGCCATGTCCTCGAGCTCCCGTCCGACCGTTTCCGTCGTGGGCGCCACCGGCTACGCCGGAGCCGAGCTCGTCGCCCTCCTCGCCCGGCATCCCGGCGCCGAGCTCGGCGAGCTCTATTCGGGGCCGGGCGGCGCGACCGTCCCGTTCGGCGCCCTGCACCGCAGCCTCGCCGGCCGCGACGGCCCGACCGCGCGCCCCCTCGACGTGGACGCGCTCCTCGAGGGCGAGCCCGACGTCGTCTTCCTGGCGACACCCAACGAGACGTCCGCCGAGCTCGTGCCGCTCCTGCTCGACTGGGAGCCGCGCCTGCGCGTCGTCGACCTCTCCGGGGCGTTTCGCCTGGCGAGCGCCGACGACTACCCCGCGTGGTACGGCTTCCCCCACCCGCGCCCGGCCCTGCTCGACGAGGCGGTGTACGGCCTGACCGAGTGGAGCGACGGCGCGCTCGCGGCGGCGCGGCTGGTCGCCAACCCCGGCTGCTATGCGACGTCCGTGCTCCTCGGCTTGAAGCCCCTCCTGCCGCTGCTCGACCCGGAGGCGCCGGTCGTCTGCGACTGCAAGAGCGGGGTCTCGGGGGCCGGCAAGAAGGCCGAGCTCGCGTATTCCTTCGCGGAGTTGTCCGGCAATCTCCGGGCCTACGGCGCCGGCACGCACCGCCACGAGCCCGAGATGCGCCAGCAGCTCGGCCTGCCCCCCGACGCGCCGTTCGTCTTCGTGCCGCACCTGCTGCCGGCGGTCCGCGGGATCCTCTCGACGCTGCACGTCGCCTTCGCGCGGCCGGTCGACGCGGCCGAGGTCGCCGCGGCCTACGAGGCCGCCTACGCCGAGCATCCGCTCATCGACCGCCGACCCGCCGGAACGCTCCCCGACCTGAACGCCGTCGTCGGAACGCCCCGCGCGGCCCTCGGCTTCTGTCTCCTGCCGGGCGGGCGCCGCGCCGTCGTGGTGTCCGTGCTCGACAACCTGCTCAAGGGCGCGGCGTCGCAGGCGGTCCAGAACTACAACGTGATGCTCGGCCTCGACGAGGCCGCGGGGTTGACGTGAGCCCGGCCTCCCTCCTCGTCGTCAAGCTCGGCGGCAGCCTGCTCGAAGACGACGGCGCCCGGGCCGCCGTCGTCGCGTCGATCGCGCGCCGGTGGCTCGCCGGCGAGCGGCTCGTCCTCGTCCACGGCGGCGGCAAGCGCATCGACGCCGCGCTGGCCGCCCGAGGGATCCCGAAGCGCGCACACGAGGGGCTCCGCGTGACCGACG
>DATJXB010000244.1:0-34184 GCA_035500755.1 Thermoanaerobaculia bacterium
GTCAACGCCTCGACGCCGATCATCATGGTCGGCCCGTACTCCTATTACGCGTGCCAGGCCGGGATCTGGTTCTCGTCGCCCTCCGTCAACGGACCCTGGACCGTCGCGGCGTGGGTTCCGTCCTCGATCTATTCCATCCCGCCCTCGTCGCCGCTCTACTACCTGACGTACGTGCAGGTCTACAACTCGACGCCGAGCGTCGTCTACGTGGGCTACACGCCGGGTTACACCGGCGCGATCGTCTACGACGGCGTCGTCGTCTACGGCACCGGCTACGTCTACACGCCCTGGATCGGCTCGGTCTGGTACGGCCCGCCGGTCACGTACGGCTGGGGCTGCGGCCTCGCGTACACGCCCTGGACCGGGTGGGCCTTCGCGTTCGGGGTCGGCTGCGGCTTCGCGTACGGCGCCGCGATGTGCGGCTACGGCTGGGGCTACTGCGGCTGGGGCTGGGGCGCGGCGTGCGGAGGGTATTACGGCGGCTGGGGCGCGGCGTACTGGGGCCACGGCGGCGGAGCGGTCTGGGGGCCGGGCTATGCGAGCTGGTCCTCGGGCAACGTTTACAGCCACTGGGGCAACACGAGCGCCGTGACGCGCTCGGGCGGCGGGTACAACGCCTGGACGGGCAACGCGTGGCACGGCTCCGAAGGCGCCGCGTACAACTCGCGCACCGGCGTCGCCTCGGCGGGCCAGCACGGGTCGGTCGCCAACGCCTACACCGGCAACTACGCCTCGGGAACGCGCGGCGCCGCGTACGACACGAAGACGGGCGCGTCCGCGTCGGGCTGGCACGGCACGGCCGGCAACGCGTACACCGGCAACTCGATCTCCGGCGGCCGCGGAACGGTCACGAACGCCGCTGGCCAGTCGACCAGCGTCGGGGGCGTCCACGGCGACAACGGCGGCGTGGCGCACGTCGGCAACAACGTCTACGCCGACCACGACGGCAACATCTACTCGAACTCCGGCGGCAGCTGGAGCCAGTACAACCACAACACCAACGGCTGGGGCGGCCTCACGAACAGCTCCTATTCGCACAACCTCGACAACATGAGCCAGGCGCGCTCCTCCGGCTCGAGCAGCTGGAACAGCTTCGGCGGCAGCAACTGGGGCGATCACTCGTGGGGCGGCGGCGGCTGGGGCGGCGGAGACCACTCCTTCGGCGGCGGCTCGATGGGCGGCGGGGGCTGGGGCGGATTCCACGGTGGCGGCTGGGGCGGGGGCGGGGGCTTCCGCGGCGGCGGCGGGTTCCGGCGGTAATCGGAGGCTGACATAAAATGCCGGGCCGCCGAGACATCCAATAGAAAAGTGAGGAGAACGATGAAAAAGGCAGTCTTCCTCGTCGGAATCGTTGCCACGGCGCTGCTCGCGGCCGCCTGCTCGACGCTGACGACCGCGGTCGACTACGACCACACGGTCAACTGGTCGCAGTTCCACACGTTCCAGCTCGTCGAGGGGACGAAGGACCCGATGACCTTCACCCAGAAGCGCATCGAGGACGCGATCACCGGCCAGCTGACGTCGAAGGGATGGACGGCGACGACCGGCAACCCCGACATCCTCGTCTACACGCACACGGTCCTGAGCCATCAGAAGCAGTGGAATGCGACGAGCACGGGCGGCTGGGGCTACCGGGGTTGGGGCGGCATGGGCGGCGGCATGGCCACCGCCACCGAGACGAACATCCCCATCGGGACCCTCGTCGTCGACCTCGTCAACCCGAAGACGAAAGAGCTCGTCTGGCGCGGCACCGCGAGCGACCAGGTGTCCGGCACGGGCGAAGACCAGGGCAAGATCCAGGACGCCGTGACGGAGCTCTTCAAGAATTTCCCGCCCCAGCCCGGCAAGTAGAACGCGGCAAACGAGACGTAAGGAGACGGACATGAAGAGAGTGGCGACCCTCCTCGGCATCCTCGCCGGCGCATTGACCCTGGCCTGCTCGACCCTGACGACGGCGGTCGACTACGACCACACCGTCAACTGGTCCCAGTTCCACACGTTCGCGCTGGCCGAAGGGACGAAGGATCCGGAGACCTTCACCCAGAAGCGCATCGAGGACGGCATCACGCAGTCGCTCCAGTCGAAGGGCTGGACCGTCGCGACCTCGAACCCGGACGTCGTCGTGTATTCGCACGTCGTTCTCTCGAGCGAGAAACAGTGGAACGCGACGAGCATGGGCGGCTTCGGCTACCGCGGCTGGGGCGGCATGGGCGGCGGCATGGCGACCGCGACGCAGACCAACATCCCGATCGGCACCATCATCGTCGACATGGTCAACCCGAAGACGAAGGAAATGATCTGGCGCGGCACCGCGCAGGACCAGGTCTCCGGCACCGGCGCCGACCGCGGCCAGGTCCAGCAGGCGATGCAGGAGCTCTTCAAGAACTTCCCGCCGGGCTCGGGCAAGTCCTAGGCGATCGTCCCGCGGCCGGGCTCCCCGCCCGGCCGCGTTTTCCTCCGCGATAGACTCTCCCTCACTTAGGAAAGGAAACCATGGCCAGCAAGACGCTCCGGAGGATCTTCGTCGCCGCCGCCGCCGCGGCGCTGCTCGCGCGGGCGGCATCCGGCCAGCAGCTGATCATCAAGGGCATGTACGGCATGATGTCCGGGACCCAGGCGCCCCCGGGCCTCTACGTCGGCATGTTCGGAAACATCAACTGGCAGGACGAGATCAAGGGCCCCAACGGAAACACCCTCAAAGGCCCGACACTGACGCAGGACCTCTTCGGGCCTCTCATCCAGTGGGTCTCGCCCTACAAGATCCTGGGCGCCAACTACAGCGCCGTCGTCGCCATTCCTTTCGCCAACTTCGCTCTCGATTTCCCGCGCCTCGACAACATGAACGCCTCGACGGGGCTCGCCCTCTCGCAGCTCTACGTTTCGCCCTTCCAGCTCGGCTGGCACTCCGACAAGCCGCTGCCGATCTTCAACGGAGGCACCGACGTTCTGTTCGCGTACACGTTCTATGCCCCCACGGGGCGCTACACGCCGGGCGCGCTCAACAACACGTCCTTCGGCATGTGGTGCAACGAGATCTCGCTCCGGGCCACGGGCTTCATCGGCAAGGAGAAGGAGTGGTCCGCCGCCGGCGCGCTCTTCTACGACATCAACAGCAAGAAGCAGGACGTCGACTGGAAACAGGGCAACGCCCTCAATTACATGTGGGGCGTCGGCCACACCTTCGGCGACAAGCAGAGCCTCATGAGCGGATGGTTCGGCGTGGCGGGCTACGCCCAGTGGCAGGTCAGTTCGTCGACGGGCGTCGACGTGCCGGAGATCCTCCAGAACCACAAGTCGACCGTCTACGGCGTGGGCCCCGAGCTCACGGCGCTCCAGGGCGCGCTGACCGTGCGCTACTTCTGGCAGTACGGCGCCAAGACCTCGACGCAGGGCCAGGGGCTGTACGTCCAGTTCGCGATGCCCCTCGGCAAGTAGAGAACCGGAACCGCAAGAAGACGGAGGCCCCGCTCCCGCGGGGCCTTTCAGTCTCCGGGGCCCGAGCTCCTAGTTCGCGAGCTTCTGGTAGTTCGAGTTCGTCACGGTCAGCTGGATTCCCTTGGCCGCCGCGTTGACGACCTCCTGGGCCGGGTAGCTGGTCCCGTCCGGCAGGATCGCGAACTGGACGTTCAGCGTGACCGGGCTCGAGGGGTCGCCGAGATACGTGCTGACGGCCAGCGCGGCGAGCTTCTTCGTCGCCATCGCGAAGTCGAGCGTCATCGAGTCGCCGGGCAGGGAGTAGTTGCGGAACACCAGGCCCGCCTCGCCCGAAGCGGGCCGTGAGAACGACACGTTCCCGGCGGCGTGGGCCGCCTGCATGCGCGCCGAGTCCGGGGGCACGTACAGGCCGATCACACCCTTGACCTGCTGGATGTAGTCGGTGAACTCCTCTTTCTTCTTCTCGGCGATGCGGCCGCGCAGCCCCCGCTGCTGCTCCTGCGGCGGCGGAGGGCCGAGCGGCTGACACTGCGGCTTCCCATCCGGGCCGTAGCGGCAGCTCATCTGCTTGGTCGTCTTGACTTCGCCGTTCAAAGCGACCTGGATGTTCTCCGTCCAGGCGTAATGCTGCAGGGCCGCCTTGTTCGCCGCCGCGGACTGCTTGACGGCTTCGAGCTTTTCCCGGACGGCCTGGGCCAGAAGCCCCCCGCCCTGCTCCTGTTGCGCCGCGGCCGGCCCGACGAGCGCGAGGACCACGACCGCCGCCGCCGCGGCCGGGCTCCAGGGGGACCGAGAGAGCCTTCGAGGCATGCAAACCTCCTCTGAAGAACGAACCGCCGTGATCGGGCGCGGATCTTATCGCGGAGACGGCGAAGCTTGCGCCGAGATAAACTTCGGAGCATTCGTAACCGGCTCCTCCTCCGCGCGCTCGCGGCGTGGGCCGCAATCGCCCTCTCCGGCCGGGCGGCTCCGGCGGCCGACGTCCCGGCCGAGACCCGGCGTGTGCTCGTCGTCAGCTCCTTCGGCAGCCGCTTCGCGCCCTTCGACGCGCTCGCCGCGGTGCTGCGCACCGAGATCGTCCGCGCCGCGCCGGGGCCCGTCGAGTTCCTCGAGGTGCCGATGGAGGCCGCGCGGTACGAAGAGCCGGGCGAAGAGCGCACCTTCGCGGACTACCTCGCGGCGATCGTCGCGAACCGGCACCTCGACCTGATCGTGACCGTCGGCGCCCCTCCGGCGCGGCTGATCGCCCGCTCGGCTTCGCGATTCGCCTCGGTGCCGACGCTCATGATGGGGCTCGACCGGCGCCAGGTTCCGAAGGAGACGGCGCCGAACCAGGTCGTCGTCCCGATCGCCCTCGACCTGCCGGCGGGGCCCGAGAACATCCTCCGACTCCTGCCCGAGACCGGCCGAATCGCGGTCGTGGTCGGCCGCTCGCCCCTCGAGCGCTTCTGGAAGGCCGAGGCCGAGCGCGAGTTCGCGCCGCTCTCCAGCCGCGTCTCGATCGAGTGGTTCGACGCGCTCTCCCTGGAGCAGATGGCGAGCCGCGCGGCCGCGCTGCCGCCCCATTCGGCCATCCTCTACGGCGTTCTGGAAGTCGACGCGGCCAACGTGCCCCACGAGCAGGACCAGGGCCTCGCGCGCCTGCGCGCCTCGTCGAACGCACCGCTCTTCGGCTATTTCGAGAGCCAGCTCGGGCGCGGCATCGTCGGCGGCCCGCTGATCCCGATCGAGCGGGAAGGCCGCCGTTCGGCCGCCATCGCTCTCGCTCTGCTGCGCGGCGAGACGCCGTCGTCCCTGAAGGTCTCGGCGCCGGAGCCCGTTCGGCCCGCCTACGACTGGCGCGAGCTCCGCCGCTGGGACATCCCCGAAGAGCGCCTGCCCGCCGGCAGCGAGATCCTCTTCCGGCCGCCCTCCCTGTGGCAGGCGTATCGCCGTCCGGTGCTCTTCGGCGTCGCCCTCGCGGCGATCGAGGCGCTGCTGATCGCGGCGCTTCTCGCTCAGCGCGCGCGCCGGCGCCGGGCGGAGGAGCAGGTCCACGCGCTCAACCATCGCCTCCTGACCGCTCAGGAGGACGAGCGCAAGGCCATCGCCCGCGAGCTCCACGACGACTTCAGCCAGCGCCTGGCTCGTCTGGCGATGGACGCGGCGCGCCTCGAGTACGCCGCGGCCGTCCCGCTCGAGAGCCGGGCCCCCGCGCCGATGCGCGACGAGCTCGCGCGCCTCTCCGAAGACGCCAACGCCCTGGCCTACCAGCTCCATCCGTCCACGCTCGACGACCTGGGCCTCGCCGAGGCGCTCCGCACGGAATGCGAGCGCTTCTCGCGGCTCGAGGCGATCCCGGTCGCGCTCGACGTCGACGGCGCCGAGCCCGGAATGCCGCGCGACACGGCCCTCTGCCTGTTCCGGATCGCTCAGGAAGGCCTGCGCAACGTCGCGCGCCACGCGAAAGCCCGGAGCGTTTCGCTCTCCTGCCGTCCCCAGAGGGGCGGCCTCGAGCTCACGCTGAAGGACGACGGTGTCGGCTTCCGCGCGCAGCGCCGGCCCGGACGGCCGAGCCTCGGACTCGCCAGCATGCGCGAGCGCGTCGAGGTGATCGGCGGACGGTTCCGGGTCGACAGCGCGCCCGGCCAGGGAACCGTCGTTCAGGCCTGGGCTCCCGTCGACGCCAGGGCCTCGTGAAACGGCTTCGCGTCCTCCTCGCCGACGACCACCGCATGGTCGCGGAGGGGTTGAAGCGCCTCCTCGAGCCGGCCTTCGACCTCGTCGGCATCGTCGAGGACGGGCGCACGCTCGTCGACGAGGCGGCGCGCCTGAAGCCGGACGTCGCCGTCGTGGACATCGCGATGCCGCGCTTGAACGGCCTCGAGGCGATCCCGCTCCTGAAGAAGGCCGCGCCGGGGCTGAAGGTCGTCGTCGTCACCATGCACCGCGAGCCGGCCTACGCCCGGCGCGCGCTGTCGGCCGGCGCCGACGGCTTCGTCCTGAAGCACGCCGCCCCGGAAGACCTGCTCGGCGCCATCCGCGCGGCGGCGTCGGGCGCCGCCCCGCCGGAGACGCCGCCCGGGGAGTCCAGAGCCCCGGCCGGCGCCGCCGGTCTGACCGACCGTCAGCGCGAGATCGTGCAGCTCGTCGTGAAGGGGCTCACGGCGAAGGAAATCGCCTCGGTCATCGGGCTCTCGGTGCGAACCGTCGAGTTCCACAAGTACCGCGCGATGGAAACCGTCGGCGCCTCCAACAGCGCCGAGCTCGTCCGCCTGGCGCTCGAGCACGGCATCGCGAAGCCCTGACGGGCAGGAAGGCCTTGTCGCGCAGCGCGAGCTCGTGGTCCGCGTCGCCGGCGGGACCCGCGGCGATGACCTCGAAGGGGCTTGCGCCGTTTTCGTTCCGCGAGCCCCCGCGGCGCGACTTGATCTTTTGCGACACTTGAATTGAAGTTCCGCAAGCGCGATGCGAAATCTGCCGCGACTTCCCTCTCCCGCCGAGCTGCCGCTCAGCGGCGAATTTCAGGTCGGACCGTTCCGCCGGCTCCCGGACCTCGTTCGCGCCGCAGGCCACGATCCCGAGGAGGTCTTCGCTCTCGCGGGCACCTCCACCGCCCTGCTCGAAGAGCCCACCAATCGGATGACGTTCCGCGCCGCGGGCCGCCTCATCCGAAGGGCCGTCGAACGCACCGGGATTCAGGATCTCGGCTTGCAGCTCGGTGCGAGCGCCGACATGGACTCGCTCGGAATCCCGGCCCTCCTGATGCGCCAGGCCTCCACCGTCGAGGAGGCGCTGAAGATCCTGGTCCGCACGCTCCATCTCCGGGATCGTGGCGCCGTCGTGACCTTCTCGGCGACCGCCGACACCGCCCGACTCGGGTACGCCGTCTACGAACGGGGCGTCGAGTCCCGGGATCAGATCAGCGACCTGGTGATCGCGATCGGCTTGAACATCATGCGGGCGCTCTGCGGGGCATCCTTCCGCCCGACCGGGGTGCGCCTGGCGCGGCCGGAACCCGCAGACACGGCGCCGTACCGTCGCCTCTTCGGCCGGGGAGTTCGCTTCGACGCCTCCGAGGACACGCTGCTCTTCTCCGCCCGCTGGCTCCAGCGGCCGCTGCCCGGAGGCGATCCGGCCCTGCGGCGCGTGCTCGACGAGCACGTCGCCAGGCTCGACGCCGAGATGCATCGAACGCTCCTCGAGCGCCTGAGGCCCATGATCCGTGGCGCGCTCGCCGACCGCGACTGCTCGGTGAAGAGGATCTCGGTGATGCTGTCGATGAATCGCCGCACCCTCAACCGCCAGCTCAAGCAGCATGGCACGACTTTCCGCAAGGTCATCGGGGAGGTGCGGTTTTCCGTCGCCGCCCATCTGCTCGCGAATACGCACGCCCCGCTCGCGGACATCGCGCACGCCCTGGACTACTCCGATCCGGCCGTCTTCACACGGGCTTTCGAACGCTGGTCGGGTGTGAGCCCGAGCCGCTGGCGGATCATGGCCGGGACCCGCGTTTCCGTTTAGTGTTCTGTCTCAAATTATCAAGCGCGGCTCATTCGATTTATGGAACGATCCGTCCGCCCATCCACCGGTCGAGAACTTCATCGAGGCTCGGATCGTCCCCGCGATGCGCGCGGCGATCGAACGAATGAGGCCAGGAGGACGAGTATGCGGTTCTCGCTTCGAATAACGGCCCTGTTGGCAGGGATCCTCGCATTCGCCGCGGCGATCGGCGCCCAGCAACCCGCACCGCCGCCCGGCTCGCCCGGGGCGACGACTTCGATCGACGGCAAGCAGCTGCCGCCGCCCGATCCGCCGTTCGGGGGCGTCATCAAGGACAATGCTCTCCAGTCCAGGCCGTGGTGGGCGCCGCGCGTCGTGCCGCCCAAGGGGGCGCCGAACGTCCTCCTCATCATGACGGACGACTCGGGCTACGGCGTGACGTCGACCTTCGGCGGCGTCATCCCGACGCCCGCGCTCGACCGGATCGCCAAAGCGGGCCTGCGCTACACCAACATGCACTCGACCGCGCTCTGCTCCCCGACGCGGGCGGCCCTCATCACGGGCCGCAATCACCACTCCGCGGGCTTCGGCGTCATCTCGGAGCAGTCCACGGGCTTCCCCGGCTACAACAGCATCATCGCCAAGGACAAGGCGACGATCGGCCGAATTCTCCTCGACAACGGTTACTCGACCTCCTGGTTTGGCAAGGACCACAACACGCCGACCTACCAGGCGAGCCAGGTCGGCCCCTTCGACCAGTGGCCGACCGGAATGGGCTTCGAGTACTTCTACGGCTTCGTCGGCGGCGACACGAACCAGTGGGAGCCGAACCTCTTCCGGAACACGACGCAGATCTACCCGAACCTCGGACACCCGGGCTGGAACCTGACGACGGCGCAGGCCGATGACGCGATCGAATGGCTCAACCGCATCAACCAGATCGACCCCTCGAAACCGTTCTTCTGCTACTACGTCCCCGGCGGAACCCACGCGCCGCACCACCCGACGCCCGAGTGGATCAAGAAGATCGAAGACATGCACCTCTTCGACAAGGGCTGGAACGCCCTGCGCGACGAGATCTTCGCCAACCAGAAGCGTCTCGGCGTGATCCCTAAGGACGCGAAGATGACGCCGTGGCCCGACAAGCTCCTGAAGCGCTGGGAGCAGCTCACGCCCGACGAGAAGAAGATGTTCCTCCGTCAGGTCAACGTCTTCGCCGCCTACGCCGCCTACACGGACCACGAGATCGGCCGCGTCATCCAGGCCGTCGAGGACATGGGCAAGCTCGACAACACACTGATCATCTACATCAACGGCGACAACGGCACGAGCGCCGAGGGTCAGCCGATCGGAACGCCCAACGAAGTCGCCATGTTCAACGGCGTCCAGGTTCCGGTCGCCGACCAGCTCAAATACTTCTACGACGTCTGGGGCTCCGACAAGACCTACAACCACATGGCGGTCGGCTGGGCCTGGGCCTTCGACACGCCTTTCTCCTGGACCAAGCAGATCGCCTCGCACCTCGGCGGCGTCAAGCAGGGCATGGCGGTGTCGTGGCCCGGCCACATCACCGACGTCGGCGGCATCCGGACCCAGTTTCACCACATCATCGACGTGGTTCCGACGATCCTCGAGGCGACGCACATTTCGCAGCCCGACATGGTCGACGGCATCAAGCAGAGCCCGATCGAGGGCGTCAGCTTCGCCTACACGTTCGACAAGGCGAACGCCAACGCGCCCTCCACGCACAAGACGCAGTACTTCGAGATGATGGGCGACCACGCCATCTACCACGAGGGCTGGATGGCGTCCACGAAGGTCATCCGGCCTCCCTGGGACGTCGTCGGCGCGGTCAATCCGGATCCCCTCAACAACGTCACCTGGGAGCTCTACGACCTCACCAGGGACTGGACCCAGGCCGACGACCTCGCCGCGAAGTATCCGCAGAAGCTCGACGAGATGAAGGCCCTCTTCCTGAGCGAGGCGAAAAAGTACCAGGTGCTTCCGCTCGACGCCTCGGTCGCCACGCGTCTGGTTGCGCCGCGGCCGAACATCACCGCCGGCCGCAGCGAGTTCGTCTACACCAAGCCGATGGTGGGTCTTCCTCAGGGCGACTCGCCGCTGATCCTCAACTGCTCCTACACGATCACCGCCGACCTCGACGTTCCCCAGGGCGGCGCCGAAGGCATGATCCTGACTTCCGGGGGCCGCTTCGGCGGCTACGGCTTCTACCTCTTGAAGGGAAAGCCCGTGTTCACGTGGAACATGGTGGGTCTCAAGAACATCACCTGGAACGCTCCCGAGACGCTGGCGCCGGGGCGCCACAGCGTGGAGTTCGACTTCAAGTACGACGGCCTGGGCCCGGCGACCCTCGCCTTCAACAGCATGAGCGGCATCGGGCAGAGCGGGATCGGCACGCTCAAGATCGACGGCAAGGCGGTCGCGACGCAGAAGATGGAGCACACGATTCCTCTGATCCTCCAGTGGGACGAGAGCTTCGACATCGGGTCGGACACCGAGACGGGCGTCAACGACGCGGACTATCAGCCGCCGTTCCCGCTGACGGCAAAGTTGAATAAGCTCACGATCAAGATGGACCGCCCGCAGCTGTCTCCGGAAGACATCAGGAGGCTCGAGGCGGCCACCCGAAACAACAAGGCGAGCGAGTAGACTGTCCACCTTTCGAGGGAGAGCAATTCATGAAGAGACTCATCGCGCTTCTCGTTCTGATTCCCGCTCTGTTTCTCGTCTCGGAGACGCCGCAGGCGCAGCAGCCCGCGCAGCAGTATCCGCTGGCCGACATGCTCGCCCAGAAGATCATCGACAAATACACGAACTCGACCTGCGTCCAGCTCGCAACACAGAAGAGCGAGAAGCCGACCGGCGAGAAGGCGCAGATGGAGCAGCGGGTGGTCGCGGCCCTGAAGGCCGACCCCCAGATGCGGGCGTACTTCATCAACAAGGTCGCCGCGCCGATCGCGAACAAGATGTTCGAGTGCGGGATGATCCCATGACGGCCCGACGGAGCCGCGCGCCGATCCTGATGGCGGCAGCCCTCGGCTTGTGGGCGTTCACGGCCGGCGCGCAGGACGCGGCGAACCAGAGCCTTCGCGCCGGCATCGCCGAAAAGGTCACCGCCGCCCGCCAGGCCAACGCGGCGGCCATGCAGCAGTACACCTGGGACCAGCGCACCGAGCTCCTCGAGGACGGCACCGTCAAGGACACGCGCGTCGAGATGCTCAACTGGGTCAACGGGCAGTACCAGAAGAGCCTGGTCTCGAACGAGGGGCCGTCGCTCCCCCGCTTCGGCATCCGCAAGAGGATCGCCGAGGGGAAGCAGAAGGACATGCAGGAGTATCTCTCGGGACTCAAGGCTCAGCTCGAGCAGTACACGATGGGAACGAGCCCGCAGCTGCTGGCCTTCTTCAACAAGGCGCAGGTCAGCGGCCCCGACGCGACCGGCCTGATCGCGCTTTCCGGTGGCAGCGTCGTCTCGCCGGGGGACTCGATGACCCTGTGGGTCAACGCGACGACGCACAAGGCGGCCAAGGCCTTCGTCTCGACGACCTACCAGGGCAACCCGGTCACGATGAACGCGACCTTCAACGTGCTCGCCGCGGGGCTCTCCTACATGAACTACGCCGACATCCAGATCCCGTCCAAACAGATGGAGGTCCAGGTCTCCAACTTCAACTACAACAGGAACAACTGACCCCGCGAACGTCCGCTACCTGAGGTAGAGCTTCAGGACGAGCCCGATGCCGTTGACGTCGGTCGAGTCCTTCACGAAGTTGCGCTGGAAGTACGCCTCGGCCACGACCCGCTCCGAGAGGTGGACCTCAAGCCCTCCGGTGACCCGGATCTTGAACCAGTCCCCATCGTCGAAGTCGTAGAAGAACTCCCCGTATGCGTAGGGCGTCAACGTCGTCTCTCCGAGGACGACGTTGCGCTCGAGCTGGATGCGGTTTCGGTAGCGGGGGTCGAAGTCGCCGCCGCTGAATCTCAGGTCGAAGCGGTTCCGGTCGCTCGCCAGAATCTCCCAGGGAAGGACCATCCGCGTCGTGGCCTCCGCGGTCATCGTGTTCGAGGCCGGCTGGCCGCCGCCCGCCTCCGTGTATCCGTATCCGACGCGAAGCTGCAGCCGCCGCATCTGCGCCGCAAACGCGGGCCCGACGAGGTGGAGGCTCGCGATGGGCGCGACGAAGTAATCGAGGTAGGCCCCGACGGTTCCGTACTGATCCGAGTTCCCGGTGCCTTCCCGGGTCCGGGCGACCGGAACGTAGAGGCGCATGGCGTCGTTGAGCCGGACGAAGGTGTCGATCTGCGGCCAGAATTCCGTCTTGACGTCGTCCTGCGCCGCCACAGGCGCCGCCGCGACAATGAGGACCAGCCCGCAGAGCGCTGCGAGCCCCATTCGCGATCGCGGCACGCACCGGACCGCTCGGTCATCGGCCGCCCGGGGCGGCGAGGGTGTCCGGGCGGCTGGGGACATTGGCTGCTCCCGCGGATTCTACGCCCGCGAGGACTCTCGTCCGGCTGCCGGAAGACGGCTGCCCTCCGGTAGAGTACGCCCGACAGAAAGAAGCAGATCTGGCGAGCTCCGGCAGTGGCGGGCCAGTGCGACTCCGGCTCGGAGGATGCTCATGAAGTCCGCGGCGGCAACTTCCCGGTTGGAGAGGCGGAAGCAGGGAAAGGCCCTGCGCGAAAAGTGCCCGCGCACCGCACAGGCGGACTGGAAGCCCCGGGCGAAGTCGGTCGACCCGATCCGATGGCTCGAGGAATCCGACGAGGATCGAATCCCGGCGTTGATCCCGGTGAAGTACCAGCGCATGGCCGAGTCGGCCTTCAAGTTCTTCCGAGGCGCCGCGATCATCCAGGCTCGGGACCTCGCGAATGCCCGGGTGTCGGGAATCAACGTTCAGGCCTGCGGCGACTGCCACCTGTTGAACTTCGGCGGATTCGCGTCGCCCGAGCGGCGGCTGATCTTCGACATCAACGACTTCGACGAGACGTTCCCCGGCCCATGGGAATGGGACATGAAGCGGCTGGGGGCGAGCCTCGTGCTGGCGGCGAGGGATCGGAGTTTTTCGAAGGCCGTCGCGGTCGACGCAGTCCTGGCCGCCGCTTCCTCCTACCGGGAGCGGATGTCGGAGTTCGCCGAGATGCGGGTCCTCGACACCTGGTACGCGCAAATCAACATCGACGCCATCCGGGAGCATTTCCGCAAGGACCGGGACGTCACGAGCCGGCTCTTGAAGGCCGAGAAGCAGGCCCGTTCCCAGACGTCGGAGGCGGTCATTCCCAAGTTGACCGGGGTCGTGGATGGGCGCTGGAGGATCAAGGACAACCCGCCGATCATCTACCACTTCCTGCTCGAGGCCGACGAGTTCGAAAAGCACCTCCTGCACCACCTCAAGCAATACCGGAAGTCCGTGCCGCCGGAGCGGCTCAAACTCTTCGAGCGCTACCGATTCGAGGATGGGGTCATCAAGGTGGTCGGCGTCGGCAGCGTGGGCACGCGCTGCTACCTCTCCTTGTTCGTCGCCGACGACGACGAGCCCCTGTTTCTCCAGATCAAGGAGGCACGCCGCTCGGTGCTCGAGTCCCCGCGCGGCAAGAGCCGCTTCGCCCACCAGGGCTTCCGCGTCGTCTACGGCCAGCGCCTCCTGCAGGCGGCGAGCGACATCTTTCTCGGCTGGTTCCGATCGCTGCAGGGCCACGACTACTACGTCCGGCAGTTCCGCGACATGAAGGTCTCCGCCGAGCCCGAAACCTTCAAGCCGAGCACGCTGGTGGCATACGCCACTCTCTGCGGCTGGGCCCTGGCGCGTGCGCACGCCAAGGCGGGGGATGCCGCGTCGATTGCCGGCTACCTGGGCTCGACCGAACGATTCGACGTCGCCCTGGCGAAATATTCGCAGGCCTATGCCACGCAGGCAGAACGCGACTTCGAGGTGTTCCAGGCGGCGATCCGTTCCGGCCGCCTGCAGACCGAGCCTGCGAAAGGAGCAGACCTCGGCTTCCTCGTCTAGGAACCCTGGCGACATGCGCCGAGCGACGATAGGGGTTTCCCTCGCCGCCCTCTGGCTGGCGATCGGGCCGGTGCCGGTCGGCTCCGCGGCGCCGTTGCGGGTCGCGACGCACCCAGTCGCGCCGTTCGTCCTTCCCAAGACCGATCCGCCGGCGGGATTCAGCATCGATCTGTGGAACGAGGTGGCGCGGCGGATGCACGCGGACTCCTCCTGGATCGTCGTCTCGAAGCCGTCGGACCTGCTGGAGACCGTGCAGCGGGGCGAGGCCGACGTCGCCATCGCCGCGATCGCCATGACGGCGGAGCGCGAGGCGGTCGTCGACTTCTCCCATCCCTACTTCGACTCCGGATTGCAGGTCATGGTGCGCGCGCGGGAGGAAAGCCCCTGGCTCGCCACCGTCCAGTCGATCCCCTGGCGAGCCATCGGGCAACTCCTCGCCGCGGCGGCCGTCGTCGTCTTTCTCCTCGCCAACGTCCTGTGGCGGATCGAGCGCCGCCGGAACCGCCAGTATCCCCGGGGCTACTTTCGCGCCCTCGGCGAGAGTCTCTGGGGAACGATGCTGATCATTGCGACCGGCGAGCACGGCGACCGGAACGCGCCCGGCGTCGCCAAACGTGTCGCGGTCGTGTCCATGTGGCTGCTCGGCGTCGTGCTCATCGCCGAGCTGACGGCGACGGTCACGTCGTTCCAGACCGTCCGGCGCCTGCAGTCGGCCATCCGCGGCCCCGACGACCTGCCCGGCAAGAGGATCGCGAGCGTGCCGGGGACCGTCGCCGGAGACTACCTGACGCAACGCGGGCTCCCTTTCGTCGCCGTCACCTACGGACCGGACGCGATCCGGATGCTCGCCCGAGGAGACGTACAGGCCGTCGTCTTCGATGCGCCGACGCTTCAGTACTGGGCGGCAAAGGAAGGAAGCGGAGCCGTGGAGGTGGTCGGTCCGATCTTCCGGCCGGAGAAGTACGGCATCGTCGTCGCCGAGGGCAGCAAACTGCGCAAACCGATCAACGAGGCCCTGCTCGAGATCTACGCCGACGGAACGTACGAACGGATTCA
The DNA here is from genome assembly GCA_035500755.1 of Thermoanaerobaculia bacterium. Taxonomy (GTDB): domain Bacteria; phylum Acidobacteriota; class Thermoanaerobaculia; order UBA5066; family Gp7-AA6; genus DAHUXD01. The sequence goes on from DATJXB010000244.1 coordinate 15,006, forward strand.
CTCCGCGTGGTTCTCGGCCCCGAAATAGGACGAACCCTTCTCTTGCGGATCATCCACCGTGACCCCGAGTCACGTCCTCGGTAAGCTGCCGCCTTGACTCGCCGCAACCGCGGGTGATCTGATCCAAACGACAGTCCCGTGAAAACGAGCCGGAGCGATGGCGACGTGCGAGGGGTCGCTCCGCGTCATCGTAACAGCAGTCTCGATGCCCACACGCTAGGAGAAACGATGATCCCGAAGAAGGTCGGAGCCGTCGGCGCTCTGGTGCTCGGTTTGCTGCTCGCCGCGGGCACCTCTTTCGCCCAGACCGCTCACCCGACGCCGCCGGCAAAGAAGCAGGCGGCGCCGAAGGCTGCGGCGCCGCGTCCCGTCCCGACCCCGGAGTCGCGCGCCGTCGAGATCCTGAAGGCTTCGTGCGCGAAGCTGGCCGCCGCCGGGTCGATGTCGTTCACCGCTCTCGGAGCCTACGAGGTGCCGAGCCTGTGGGGACCGCCGCTGATCTACGGCCGCATCTACGAGGTCGCGCTGCAGCGGCCGGACAAGATGGCGGTCATCACGGTGGGCGACGGGCCGCGCACCGAGTTCTACGACGACGGGAAGGTCATGATGAGCTTCCACCCGGCCGAAAACCTGGTGGCCGTGGCGGATGCGCCCTCCTCGATCGACGCGGCGCTCGAGAAGCTCTTCCGCGACGCGGGCACCTACTTCCCGTTCACCGACCAGATCGTCAAGGACCCGTGGGGCGACATCGCCTCGGCATTGACCGGCGCGTTCTACGTCAGCGAGTCGAAACTGATCGGCGGTGTGACGACCGACGTCGTCGCCTACGAGTCGAACGGCGTCTTCATCCAGACCTGGATCGGCCGGGACGACAAGCTCCCCTACATGACGCGCGCGATGTTCGTGGACGACCCGCTCCAGCTGAGGCACTCGGTGCAGTTCACGAACTGGAAACTCGAGCCGCCCCTCGGGCCGGAGAAGTTCACGACCACGCAGGCGGCCAAGGCGGAAAAGATCCCCTTCAACCATCCGAAGATGAAGTCCGACGTTCCTGCTCCCGCGAAAGCCCCGGCCGGCGCGAAGACGCCCGCCGCGAGGCCCAAGTCCGCCACGACTCCCAAACCTCAGTAGGAGCCTTCCATGAGAAAGAAAATCGAAGCCGGAATCGCGGGTTTCCTGGCGGCCTGGCTGACGTGCGGGTCCGCCGCGGCGTGGTCGCACTCCAACGCCTACGGCGGCCACTCGTCCGGGAACGGCATGGGCGACGCCACTCACACCAACGCCTACGGCGGCTCGACCACGCACGACTACGGCGAGGGAACCGAGCACACCAATGCCTACGGCGGCTCGACCGCACACAGCTACTACGGCGGCACCGAGCACACCAACGTCTACGGCGGCACGACCGCCGGTGCCGCCGGCTACGGCGCGTACCACACCACGCCCTACGGCGCGACCGCGTACCATCCGCCCGACTACTACGGCGGCGCGTACTACCATCCCCCCGCGGCCTATTACCCTTATCCGTACCATCCGCCGACGTACTCCACCTGCAGCGGCTGCGGCTGGGCCGTCGCCGGCGCGGCCATGGCCGGCGCGGCGGTCGGAGCGGCGGCCGCGTCCTCGAGCGCTCAGGCCTCGTCGGCGGCGTCTTACCAGTCCGGCTACGCGGCCGGATCGGCGAGCACGGCGGCCGCGACCAGCACGGCCTATTCCGCCGGTGTCGCGACCGGGGCCGCCGCGGCGACGTCGCACCCGTCGGGCACGGTCCTCAACGCGCTGCCGCCCGGCGCAGTGCACACGACGGTCAACGGCGCCACGTACTTCGTGTCCAACGGCGTCTGGTACCTGCCGTCGTCCGGCGCGAACGGCGTCGTTTACACGGTCGTTCCGGCGCCGTAGAACACACCGAGAGTTCGAAGACGGGATGAGCCCAACGGCGATCAGCCTGCTCGTCTTCCTCTGCGTTTTCGGCGGAGCGCTCCTCGGCATCGCCCTGCGCGGAGTCCTGCCGGAGCACCACCTGAGCGGCGAGACCAAGGACGTCGTGAAGGCGTCGATCGCGCTCATCGGCACGATGTCCGCGCTGGTCCTGGGACTCCTCGTCGCTTCCGCCAAGGGCACGTTCGACACGCAGAAGGACGAGTTGACTTCGCTCTCGGCGCACGTGATCCTGCTCGACAACGTTTTCCAGCACTACGGGCCGGACGCGGACAAGGCCCGCGGCGCCCTGCGCGACGCGGTCGCCGATACGCTCGCGCACGTGTCCGAAGGCGTCGGCAACCCCCAGACGAGCTCCCGGGGAAAGGCCGTGTACGACGCGGTCCTCGGGCTGGCGCCGAAGGACGACGTCCAGAAGGCGCTGAAAGCCGAGGCCCAGAGCCTTCTCCTGACCCTGGGTCAAACGCGCGCCCTCATGCTCGCCCAGAAGGGCAGCGCCCTCTCCTCCACCCTGCTCCTGGTCGTCGTCTTCTGGCTCGTCGTCAATTTCGTCAGCTTCGGCCTCTTCGCGAAGCCGAACCCGACGGCGACGTCCGCGTTGCTGATCGCCGCGTTGTCCGTGGCCGGGGCGATCTTCCTGATTCTCGAAATGGATCGTCCCTACGACGGTCTGATCCACATCTCGGACACTCCGCTGCGCGAAGCGCTCGCGGAGATGGGCAAATAAGGAGGTTCGATGCGTCGACTCAATGCAAGCTGGGGACCCGCTCTGGTGATGTCGCTGCTCGCTCTGACGAGCTGTCAGAAGGGTGAACCGGCCGCGCAGGCCGTGAAGCAGGATGCCCACGAGGCCGAGGCCGCGGTCAAGGCGAGAGAGGCCCGGGATCAGGCGATCGAGGCGTACATCTACGCCTATCCGCTCGTCACGATGGAGACCACGCGGCGCGTTTCGACCAACGTCGAGAAGCCCGAGGGCTCGAAGGCCCCGATGGGTCAATTCGCGCGGCTGCAGAACTACCCGGCCGTGGACGACCACACGGTGACGGCGCCGAACGCCGACACGCTCTACACGGTCGCGTGGCTCGATGTCTCGAAGGAGCCCTGGATCGTCAGCATCCCGGACATGAAGGACCGGTACTTCCTCTTCCCGATGCTCGACGGCTGGACGAACGTCTTCCAGGATCCGGGCAAGCGCACGACGGGCACGAAGGCCCAGAAGTACGCGATCACGGGCCCGGGCTGGACGGGCACGCTGCCCAACGGAGTCACCGAGTACAAGTCGCCCACGAGCATGGTCTGGGTGCTCGGCCGCATCTACTGCACGGGCACTCCCGAGGACTACAAGGCCGTGCACGCGCTGCAGGCCCAGGTCTCGGCCGTCCCCCTCTCCTCCTACGGCAAGGCGTACACCCCCGAGGCCGGTAAGGTCGACCCGAGTGTCGACACCAAGGCCTCCGTGCGGGATCAGGTCAACGCCATCGAGGGCGCGGCGTACTTCAAGATGTTCGCCGAGCTGCTCAAGACGAACCCTCCGTCGGCCGACGACGCGCCGATGGTGGCCACGCTCGCGAAGCTCGGCATCGTGCCGGGACAGGACTTCGACGCCTCCAAGCTCGATCCGGCCGTCGCCAAGGGGATCGCCGAGGCACCCAGGGCCGCGCAGGAAAAGATCATGGCGTGGATGAAGGAGGGGATCCTCGCCGGCGATTCCAAGCTCGAGCACGGCTGGCTGTTCACCACGAAGACGGGCCTCTACGGAACGGCCTACCGTCAGCGCGCCTTCGTCACGGCCATCGGCCTCGGCGCAAACCGGCCGCAGGACGCCGTTTATCCGACCTCGGAAGGACCGGACGCGATCAAGAAATACGGCGGCGAACACAAGTACGTCATGCACTTCGAAAAGGGCCAGATGCCCCCGGTTGACGGCTTCTGGTCGCTGACGATGTACGACGCGAACTACTTCTTCGTCCCGAACGCGCTCAACCGGTACACGCTCTCGCAGCGCAACAAGTTCAGGACGAATCCTGACGGCTCGACCGACCTCTTGATCCAGAAGGACTCGCCGGGCAAGGACAAGGAGGCGAACTGGCTTCCCGCTCCGGAAGGTCAGTTCATTCTGATGATGCGGCTCTACTGGCCCACGGAAAAGCCGCCGTCACTCCTCGACGGAACCTGGAAGATCCCCGAGGTCAAAGAGGTCTCCTAGCAGCCGGTTTTCCCCGCGGGGGGGGAGCAATCAGCAGGCTCTCGAAGAAGTCGGGGCGAGGGGTTCGAGAAGATCTCGATCCCCTCGCCGCCCGTCCTTCAGGACCGGAGCCCGGGGGGCTCCATTCTGGAGCCGGCATGGCCCGCCATTTGCAATGAGTTCGGCGAGGAGGACTCATATGAAGTTTCGATGGACTCTCGGGCTCGCAATTCTCGGCGTGGTGGCCCTTCTCGGCGCCCCGGCCGTCGCCGACGACAAGACCCCCGACGGAACCGTGAAAATCTCGGAAGGCTCGGTGGCGGTCGGCATCGGCTGGAGCTGGGGTCGCGGGGACCTGACCACGATGGGGAAGACCTACCACTTCAAGATCGACGGTCTTTCGGTCGCCGAAGTCGGCGTGACTTCGGCCCGGGCTACCGGGACGGTCTACAACTTGAAGAACATCGCCGACTTCGACGGCGTCTATGCCGCCGCGGGCGCCGAAGGAACGGCCGGCAAGGGCGCGGGGGTCTCTTCCCTGCGCAACTCGAAGGGCGTCGTCATCAACCTCAAGAGCGAGACGAAGGGCGCCAGCATCAAGATCGCGGCGTCCGGACTCAAGGTCACGCTCGAGAAGTAGCAGCCTTCCCGCTTCGGGGCGCCGCCCACCGGCGGTGCCCCGTTCTTTTCTCCCGGCGCCGAATGCGCTAGAACCGCAGCGTCAGACCGGCGCTCGCGTCCCAGTGGCCGTACAGGTTGTTCGCCCAGAAGTAGCAGACGCCGGAGGAATCGCACCAGAAGCCGCTGTTGGTGTCGCCCGTCGTCACGTAGCGCCAGCGGCCCTCGACACGGGCCCCGAAGTTGCGGCTGAACCAGAACTTCCCGCCCACACCGGCGCTGCCCGAGAACTCCGTGGTCGTCCCGGCTTCGACGCCGGCAATGACGGGCTGGAAGGTGGTCGCCCCGGCGCCGACGACGACGTAGAAGCTCGCGGACGGATCGCCGAGCGAAAAGAGGCCGTCGAGCTCGTAGATGTTCGTCTTGACGGACCCGAGCGTGCCCGAGAGCCCGTCCGGGACGTTGGGAGTCGCCTGGAGGTTCGGGTTCGAGCGGGTCCACGCCGCCTCGATCTCGACGCCGTAGGTCAAGTTGTATCCGAGGCGCGCGCCGTATTCGTACGTCGTCGCGGTGCTCACGTCCGCGCGCGGCAGCTGGTAGATCTGGTGGCCGAAGTAGCCTCCCCCGATCCCGGTCAGCTCGAACGTGCCCGGAATGTTCTGCGCCGCCGCCGGCGCACGCCACAGCCCCAGAGCCACGGCAGCCGCCGCGGCCAGTCCAAGTCGTCGCATTCTCGATCCGCCCTTCCGCGCGCCACGTGCCGCGCCCGGCCATTGTAAACTCCGGGCTTCTTCAGGAGGCCCTTCCGATGATCTCCCGACTCCCGCGACGCGCGGCCGCCGCGCTGAGCCTCGCGCTCGTCCTCACGCTCGCCGCGCCGCTCGAGCTCCTGGCGCAAACGGCCGCTCCGAAGTCCGCACCCGCCTCGACCACGTCGAACGCGCCGCAGGACAAGTGGCCGCGCAAGATCACGGCCGCCAACGGCTCGACGGTCAGCCTCTACACGCCGCAGCTCGACTCCTGGGACGGGCGCACGATCGACTGGCACGCCGCGGTCTCGATCGAGGCCCCCGGGGCAAAGGAGCCCACGTTCGGCGTCATGTTCTGTACGGCCAAGACCGACGTCGACAAGACGACGCGCATGGTGACGCTGACCGCGCTCCAGGTCACGAAGGTCAACTTCCCTTCCGCCGCGGGTGCCAACGACGCGTACCTGAAGATGTTCCAGCAGGCGATCGCGAAGAAGAAGACCGTCGAGGTCGCGCTCGACCGGCTCGAGGCGAACCTCGCGATCCTCGAGCAGCAGAAGAAGGGCGAGTCGCAGCCGCTGAAGAACGACCCGCCGCAGATTCTCTTCTCGAGTGTGCCCGCGGTCCTGATCCTCGTCGACGGCAGTCCGGCCTGGCGGGCGCAGGAGAAGACGGGGCTCGACCGCGTCATCAACACGTCCCCGATCGTCCTCCGCGACAAGACCGGGACGATCTACCTGCACGTCTTCGACGGCTGGCTGCAGGCGGCGTCGCTCCAGGGTCCGTGGACCGTCTCGGCCAAGCCGCCCGCGTCGCTTTCGACCGCCTACAAGCAGATCATCGACGCGAAGTCGGGCGACCCGCTTTCCGGCGGCGTGCCCGACGATCCGGACGCCAGGGACGTCGACCAGCCCACGCTCAAGAAGGTCGTGCCGGTCGTCTACGTCGCGACGACCGCGACCGAGCTCATCGTCACGGACGGGCAGCCCGACTACGTCCCCATCGACGGCACGCAGCTGCTTTACGTCAAGAACACGACGGGCCGCGTTTTCAAGTCGATCGCCGACCAGAAGACGTACGTCGTCCTCTCCGGCCGCTGGTTCAGCGCGCCCGGACCGGAGGGGCCCTGGGCGTACGTGCCGTTCGAGTCCCTGCCGAAGGACTTCGCCTCGATCCCCGACGACAGCCCGATGGAAAACGTGAAGGCCTCGGTGCCCGGGACGCAGCAGGCCCAGGAAGCCGTCGTGTCCAACAGCATCCCGCAGACCGCCGCCGTCAGCCCCGCGACGACGAAGCCGCAGGCGGTCAGGATCGACGGCGCCCCGCAGATGAAGCCGATCGAGGGCACGCAGCTCCAGTACGTCGTCAACGCCTCCTCGCCGATCATCATGGTCACGCCGAGCGCGTACTATCTCTGCCAGAACGGCGTCTGGTTCGTCGGCGCCTCGGCGTCGGGGCCGTGGACCGTCGCGACGTCGGTGCCGGCGGTCATCTACTCGATCCCGCCGTCGTCGCCGGTCTACAACGTGACCTACGTCCGGATCTACGACACGACGCCGACGGTCGTGTACGTCGGCTACACGCCCGGCTACCAGGGCGCGATCCTCTACAACGGCTGCGTGGTCTACGGCACCGGCTACTACTACACGCCGTGGATCGGCACGGTCTGGTACGGACCGCCGGTGACCTACGGCTTCGGCATCGCGATCGCCTACTCGCCGTGGACGGGCTGGGCCTACGGCTTCGGCTACGGCTGCGCGTGGGGCTGGGGCCACGTCACGGTCGCGGTCGGCTGGGGATGGGGCGGCTGGGGCTGGGGCTGCGCGTGGGGCGGCTGGTACGGCGGGTGGCACGGCGGCTGGTACGGCGCGGCGTCCTGGGGCCACGGCGGCGGCGCCGTGTGGGGGCCGGGCTACGCGCGCTGGACGAGCGGCAACGTCTACCACCAGTGGGGCTCGACCTCGGGCGTCTCGCGCTCCGGCGGCGGCTACAACGCGTGGACGGGCAACTCCTGGTACGGCAAGGAGGGCGCGGCGTACAACTCGAAGACCGGAACGCTCGCCGCGGGTCAGCGCGGCTCGGTCTCGAACGTCTACACCGGCAACTACGCCTCGGGAGCGCGCGGCGTCGCGACCAACACGAAGACCGGAGCGACCGTCGCGGCGCGCGGCGGCACGGTCGGCAACGCCTACACCGGCAACTCGATCTCGGGCGGCCAGGCCAAGGTCTACAACCCGAACACCGGCAACACGACGAAGATCGGCGGCGTCACCACCTCCAACGGCGGCGGCGCCGTCCGCGCCGGCGACACGGCGGTCGGCAAGACGTCGAGCGGCGACTACTACGCCACGCACGACGGCAACGTCTACAAGAACACCGGCGACGGGTGGCAGCAGAAGACGTCGAACGGCTGGGAGAACATGCTGCAGGGCAGCTCCCAGCAGCAGCAACTCTCGAAGGAAAGCCAGGCGCGGCAGACCGGACAGCAGCGTTACGACAGCTTCCAGCAGAACGGCGGCGCGTCGCGCTCGCCGTCGAACTGGAACACGGGAGGCCGCTCCTCGTCGATGTCGCGGCCGTCGGGCGGCGGCGGCCGAACGCGGCGCTGAGACGTCAGGCGCGGCGGCGCCTGAGCCGTCCTCGAAGCGCAAAGAGCCCCACCGCCAGCGGCGGCACGGCGAGGAACGGCCAGATCGAGAGCACGCGCGACGCGGGCGGCTCGACCGGGAGGACGGTGGAGACCGTCCCGCTCGCGTCGCCGCGACGCACCACGACATCGAGCCGCCACGTCCCGGGCGCCGGCAGCGCGACGATCGCTTCGTGAAGCAGCCGGTTCCGGCCCGGCTCGGCGTTCGCCCGCAGGACCGGGCCGCGTTCCGGGGACGTCAGGACGACTTCCACCGCGGCATCGAGGACGGCGTCCCCGCTCGCCGGATCCTGCACGAGCACGCTGACGTCCACCGGCCCGGCGCAGGCCGGTTCGGGCGCCGTGAACACCGTGATCGAGAACGGTCCCGCGTCCTGGCGCACCCGCACGCGGCCGCCGTCGGCCCGCGCCGCCGCGGCGACGAGGAGCAGGACGGCCACGGGCCGCGCGGCTCGCCTCAATGGACCATTCCGCGCATCGGCATCGGCTGGAGACAGATCCAGACACCCGCCGCCCACAGCGCCGTGGAGATGGCCGCCCACGGCAGGTACGACGCGTCCGACTTCCGCACCCGCCACGCCGCATACAGCGCACCGAGGAGTCCCGCGTCCAGCAGCGTCAGCTCGAGGCCGAGGAGCGTTGCCCCCGAGAACCGGAAGGGCGGCGCCGTCAGCAGGTGGAAGAGCCAGTGCGCCGCCCACATCCCCATCCCGAGGGGCACGAGGGAGAGCGCGCTCCGCGAGCGTGCCTGGCGCGGCGAGACCGCGAACGCGGCGGCGAGCACGGCCGCGGCGAGGAACACGAACGCGCGCGCCGTCTCGGGCCGCACCATCGCGTAGGCCGCCGCGAACGCGGCGCCGACGAACACGAGCCCGAGGACCGCGAGGTCCGTCCGGTCCGCGAACCGGCCGACCGAGGAGCGCGGCCCGTCGCGCACCAGCTCGCGGCCCGGAAAAACCGGCAGGATGCCGATCGCGTCGTGCGGACACGCCTTCACGCAGTCGAGACAGAACGTGCAGTCGACGCTCCCGGCTTTCCGCGGCAGATGCAGCTCGAGCTCGCACCCGCGGTGCGCGGCGTTCCCGCGCAGGCAGTCGTGCGTCGCGCACGAGGCGCAGGCCTCGGGGCGGCGCACCTTGACTTCGAGGGGCGAGACGAGCGACCCGACGAACTGGAACTGCCCGATGGGGCACAGGTACTTGCAGAAGCTCGCGCCGCGAAAGAGGGCGTCGACCGCAAAGGCGGCGGCGAAGTACCCGACGAGCAGCGCCGCCGTCCACGCCGGCCGGTCCCAGAGGTCGAGCCGCTCGTAGGCGGCGAAGAAGGCAGCGAGGAGGGCCGCCGCCAGCCACTTCGAGCGCAGCGCTGCCGGCCAGGCGCGCGTCGGACGGGCAAGACGCTTGCCGAGCTCTCGCGGGAGCGTGAACGGACAGGCCATGCAGAACACGTTGCCCGCCGCGAGGAGCCCGAGCACGAGAAGCCCTCTCCCCCACACCCACGGCGCGACGCCGGCGAGATTGGCCGCGCCGACCGGCGCTCCCGCAAACCCGTCGACGATCACGGCGACGGCCGCCGCCAGGAGCGCGCCCTGGAGGATCCGGCGCCCCCACCGCCAGCGCAGGAAGGCGCCGATCGCCGGCGCGCGCAACAGGTCGAACGGGGCGGCCGGACGCGGGCGCGGCGGCTCCGGGACGGCGGGCCGCTCCAGGCTCGCCGGACGCAGGAGCCTCGCCGTCGAGACCGCGGCCGGGACGAGGAACGGGAGCGACCCCGGCACCCACATGAGAAGACCCGCGAGCGACTGGTCCGCGAGCGCGGTCAGTCCGAAGAGGCGCGGCGCGACGGCGTAGCTCGGGTACAGCAGGCGATCCGAGAACGTCAGCGTTGCCGCGAGCGCCGTGTTCGCGACGTCACCGGCGAGCAAATACAGCGGCGTCGTCCACGCCGGCCACTGCCGCCGGCTCGGCCACGGCAGGACGACCGGCCACCAGAAGAGGATCCCCGCGAGAAGGAACGTCGCATGCTCCACCTCGTGCCAGCGGGGCGAGGCGAGCGCGAGCTCGTAAGCCGCGGGAACGTGCCAGCCCCACATCGCGGCGGTCATCGCGGCGAGGCCGGTCGCCGGTTGCGTCAGGACGCGGCCGAGCCGCTGCACGGAGGACGCCGCGAGGACGGGCGAGAGGACGTCGCGGACGAAGGCACGCGGCAGCCCGCGCAGCAGCGGCAGCTCGGGCGCGCCGAGAAGCAGCAGCGGCGGCGCCAGCAGCATCAGGAGGAGGTGCTGCGCCATGTGCGCGGTCAGGATCCATCCCGACAGCGCGTCGAGCGGCGAGGCGACCGCCATCCAGAAGGACGCGAGGCCGGAAAGGAACGCCGCGAGCCGCCACCGCGGAAAGCGCGTGGGCCGGAGACGCGAGAGGCGGCGCCATCCCCGGACGTAGACGACGCCCAGGAGGACGGCGGCCGCCGTCGGACCGAAGGGCGCCGACCACGACGCGAACGCGGCGGCGGCGCCGGGGGACATGACGGGATGCTATCGAACCGAGGCGGACTTCTGCGACGCGTCTTGCGCGGCGGGCTCGTTGGAGGGATGGAGCGTCTCGAGGAACGAAACGAGCGCCGTCGTCTCGGCGGGTGAGAGGTTGACGCCGTACGCCGGCATGTTGCCGCCCCCCTGCAGCACCTGGCGGATGAGCTGGTCCTTCGTCAGGCGCGTCGCGACGTCGTCGAGCGCCGGGCCGCGCCGCCCGCCCGCGTCGCCGAGCGCGTGGCAGTTGCGGCACTGCTTGGCCTGGAAGACGAGGGCGCCCTGGCGCACCAGGGCGGACTTCCCTTCGAGGTCCTTCGCGGGCACCGGCAGCGCGCTCCACGCGTCCATGACCGGCGACCAGGGAGACGTGCGCCCGTAGTGCGTCAGCGTCGCCCAGCCGAGGATGGCGAGGATCACACAGAGGACGGCGACGGGCCGGCGCCGCCAGCTCTTCTCCCCGACGCCGGCCCAGAGCGGCAGCAGGAAGAGGAAGAGAATCCCGAGCGGCGGCCCGACGAGCAGGACGAAAGTCTCGATCCCGGGTGGCATCAGCGCGGCGACGGAAAAGATCCAGAGGAAGAAGTAGTCGGGCCGCGGCTCCGTCTGGATGATCGTGGGATCCGGAGCGCCCCCGGGACCGAACGGGCCGAACACCAGCGCGCAGAGGACGACGGCGCCGAGCATCAGTCCCGAGAAGACGAGGTCCTTGCGGAAGGCGTTCGGCACGAAGGGGACGCCGTCCCGGTGAACCTCCGCCTCGTACTCGGCGATGTACGTGTCCTTGTCGACGAGCCGACCCGGCATCGGGTACTCGTTGACGCCGAGTTTCAACACCATCATCAGGTGCACGCCGACGAAACCGATCAGCAGTCCCGGGATCACGAAGACGTGGAGCGCGAAGAAGCGCGTGAGGGTCTCCCCCGCGATGATCGGTCCGCCGAGCACGATCTGCACGATCTGGCCGCCGATGACGGGCACGCGGCCCGCGATCGACGTCAGGATCCCGAGCCCCCAGTACGCGTCCTGGTCGAAGCGCAGGACCTGGCCCGTGAACGCCATCCCGAGCGTCACCACGAGGAGCAGCACGCCGACCATCCACGTCAGCTCGCGCGGAAACTTGAAGGCGCCGAAGAGGAAGACCTGGATCATGTGGATGAGGACGAGCCCCACCATGAAATTCGAGCCCCAGCCGTGGAGGGCGCGCACGAACCATCCCAGCGCCTGCTGATGGTTCAGGACCTGGAGGCTCTGGTACGCCTCGTTCGCCGACGGCACGTAGACGAGGGCGAGGCAGATGCCCGTCGCGACCTGCAGCACGAAGATCGCGAGCGCGCCGCTTCCGAACACGTACCACCAGCTCGCCGAACGGCGCGGGACCGGGTGATCGGCCGTTTCGCGGATCGCCGCGCCGATCTTCAGGCGCGCGTCCAGCCACTCCAGGGTCGGGCGGATCAGGCGCACGGCGGCCCCCGGCGGCCCCGACGAGACGCAATGATGTTGCCGAGCGTCGGCATCATCCCGGCGCGAATCAGCAGGCGGTCGTTCTCGACCTTGAACTCGTAGCGGAAGAGGCCTCGCGGCGGCGGCCCGGCCGCGCGGCTGCCGTCGGCGTAGTACGCGCCGCCGTGGCACGGGCAGAGAAAGAGGTTCGACTGCGGAAACCAGCGGACCGGACAGCCGAGGTGCGCGCAGTTGACGGCGAAGACCTGGAAGTCGTTGCCCTGCAGCCGCCGCACCCAGCAGGGGATGTCGGCGGTCTGGCCGTCCCACGGACGCGTCGAGGGATTCCGGAACGTCGCCATGCGGGTCTGTCCTTCCGGATAGGACGACAGCCCGCCGAGCTCGACCCACGACAGCGCGTCCCGCATCTTCTGCCGCCGCGCCGGCGAGAGAAGGTACCCGACGATGGGTGTCGCGAGGGCAACCGCGGCCAGGGCATTCAGTCCGATGCCGAGCCGCAACAGGAGATCCCGGCGCGTGGAGGGAGTCGTCATCGAGAAGCCTCCGCATAAGGCTGTCCGGGGTTGGCCGGCCGCTTCGAGACGAGCCACGCGACGACGTCCGAGACGTCCGCGGCTCCGAGCGCTTCTCCGGGCGTATCGTTTCTCCAGTCGGGCTGGCCGAGGTCCGGCCGTCCCGCGATCACGGTCGTGCGCAGCGACTGGTCGCTGACGAGGCCGAGGAAGCTCCCGTCCACGATCGAGCCGGCCTTCACGCCGCCCGCTCCCGACGGCCCGTGGCAGCTCGCGCAGAACTTCGCGTACACCTCGGCGCCCCGCGCCGCGTTGCCGAGCGGCGCAAAGTACGGCGGCGGCACGGCGGCGCCGAGCGCGTCGGCTTTCGCCCAGCGGCGGATGCCGCGGACGAGGATCTCGATCTGCTCGTCGGTGAGCATTCCTCCGGAGCTCTGGGCAAACGCCGTCATCTGGGTTCCGGCCACCCCCTGCGCGGCCGCCCGGCGCAGAACGGCGTCGTCCGCGACCGCGAGGTAGACGGGATCCGCGAGGCCGACCGCCCCCGCACCGCCCTTGCCGTTCGGGCCGTGGCAGCCGGCGCAGTTCTCGGCATAGAGGAGTCCGAAGTCCTTGATCCGGTCGGGACGAACCTCGACGGCGGCGGCGCGCGACTCTTCGCCCGGCAGGCCGCCGCAGCCGGCCGCGATCACCGCGAGCGCGGCGAGCACCGCGAAGGCGAGCGCCCGCCTCATCGGCGATCCTCCGGCGCGCGGCCGTCCCTGAGGCCCGGGCTCTCGATCCCGGCGCGCACCACGAAGGACTCGAACTGCATCGTTCGGACGAGCGCCGTCCGCGTCACGACGAGTCCCGCGACGATGCCGAATCCGATCTGCGTCACGACGAACCACGGCCAGTCGATGTGCGCCTCGAGCGTCGGGTTCACCATCTGGAGCGAGGCGTGGAGGATTCCGGTCCACAGGAGCGGCCCGATGATTCCGCCGAGGAGGATCGGCCGGCGCGGGAACATCGGCAGCATGACGCCATAGAGCAGGCCCACCAGCACCGAGGACAGGAGATGGATGACGCACGCGAGCAGGAACCCGTCCGCGTGGAACTGGCGGAGCTGTTCGACCGGCATCGCCGCGAGCCTGGCCGACGCCCCGGCGGCGAGCAGGTTGATCGGGTACCAGACGCTCCCCTGCTTGACGACGCCGTAGAGAACGGCGAGAACCGCCATCGCGACGGCTCCCGCGAGCCCGCCCTTGACGCCGGCCGAGATCGGATGAATCTCGAGCGGCAGACGCGCCCGGTGCGGACCGCGGCCGGCGTCGATCCGCGCCACGCTCGCCCGCACCGACGTGGGAATCTCGGAAAGCGGCGCGACGGGGACCGCCTCCTCCCGCTCGTGCGGCAGGACCTCGCGGAACCAGCCGGCCGCGCCCGCGAGCATCAGGACGGCGCCGACACCCGACACGGCGGCGTTCGTCACGAGGCCGGCGAAGAGCAGCGTGATCCCGAACGCCATGATCATCGGCCACGCCGTCGGCCGAGGCAGCTCGACGCTCTTCGGGCGCTCGCGCTCGATGTCGTCGAGGGTCGGCATCTTCCTCCTAGCGCCCCGCCACGTAGACGACCGCGAGCACCACGACCCAGACCGCGTCGACGAAATGCCAGTACAGCGCGAGCACGTGCGTGCGCTCGGCGTGCGCGCGTTCGACCTTGCCCGCCAGCGCGAGCGCGAGGACGACGAGAAACATCGACGTCCCCGCGATGACGTGGAACGCGTGGAGGCCGACGAGCGAGTAGAACGTCGTGCCGAAGAGGTTCGTCCGGATCGTCAGGCCCTTCTCGACGATCAGGCGCTTCCACTCGAGGCCCGTGCCCGTCAGGAACACGGCTGCGAGCAGGATCGTCGCGGCCCACCACGCGCGGAACGCCCCGAGCCGGCCCGCGCGCAACGCCTGGACCGCGAACGTGATCGTCGCGCTCGACGCGAACAGGCAGATCGAGATGAAGACCGGCAGGTCCAGCACGTCCCTCGGCTGCGGCCCGCGGGCGCTCTTGCCGAGGTAATAGAGATACGCGACGACGAAGATCGTGAAGATCGCCGCCTCGCCGATGATCAGGCAGGCCATCCCGACCTTGCCGCGGTCGGGCAGCTCCCAGCGCTCGGGGGGAGCCGGCAGGGCGTCGGCGCGGATGCTCACTCGTACTTCCAGTCCGGATCGTCCGGATGCTTGAAGTCCCAGAGCGGACGGCGGCTTCGCACGACGGGGAGCTTCGCGAAGTTGTACGCGGGCGGCGGCGACGTGACGACCCACTCGAGCGTCCACGCGTCCCAGGGATCGTTGCCGGCGGCCTTCCCCTTCGCGAGCGAACGCACGAGGTTCCCGAGGAAGATCAGCACGGCGATCCCCTGGAAGGCGACGCCGACGGTGATCACGAAGTTGAGCGTCCCCCAGCCGCGGCTCGCCTCGTACGTGTAGATCCGGCGCGGCATGCCGAGCAGTCCCGGGACGTGCATCGTGTCGAACGTGAGGTGGAATCCGATCACGAAGAGCCAGAAGTGCCAGCGGCCGAGCCGCTCCGAGAGCATCCGGCCCGTGGCCTTCGGGAACCAGTAGTAGATCGCGCCGAAGATCGCCATGACGATCGAGCCGACGATGACGTAGTGGAAGTGCGCGACGACGAAGTACGAGTCCGAGAGCTGCCAGTTGAAGGGCGCCGAGGCGAGCATGATGCCGGTCAGCCCCGCGATCAGGAACTGGAACAGGAACGCGAGGCAGAAGAGCATCGGCGTCGCGAAGCGGATCTTGCCGCCCCAGATCGTCGCCAGCCAGTTGAAGATCTTGATGCCGGTCGGGATGCCGACGGCCATCGTCGTGATCGCGAAGAAGGTGTTGGCGTGGGTGCTCATCCCGATCGTGAACATGTGGTGCGCCCACACGGAGAGCGACAGGAAGCCGATGCCCACCGTCGCGGCGACCATCGCCGGGTAACCGAAGATCGCCTTGCGCGAGAAAACCGGCAGGATCTCGGAGACGAAGGCGAACGCCGGGATGACGAGGACGTAGACCTCCGGGTGCCCGAAGATCCAGAAGAAATGCTGCCAGAGGACGGCGGAGCCGCCGGCCTGCGTGTCGAAGAAGTGGGCGCCGAGGTAGCGGTCGAGCGAGAGCATGACCTGCGCCGCGGTGAGCGGCGTCATGGCGGCGATCGCCAGCGCCGACATCGTCAGCATCATCCAGGGAAGCAGCGGCATCCGCGTCAGCTTCATGCCCGGGCAGCGCAGGCAGATCACCGTCGTGATGACGTTGATCGCGGTCCCGATCGTGCCGATCCCCATGACGAAGATGCCGAGCGTCCAGTAGTCGGTGGAGTGCCCCCGCGAGAACGCCTTGGCCGTCAGCGGCGCGTAGGCGAACCAGCCGACGTCCGGGGCGCTGCCCGCGCCGAAAAGGCCCTCGCCGCCGAGAAAGCTGAAGTAGAGCAGCAGCCCGCCGAACGCGGTCAACCAGAAGCCGAGGGCGTTCAGCCGCGGGAAGGCCATGTCGCGCGCGCCCACCATGAGCGGCACGAGGTAGTTGGCGAACCCGAACAGGATCGGCACGGCGACGAGGAAGACCATCGTCGTCCCGTGCATCGTCATCATGCGGTTGAAGACCTGCGGGCCGACGAAGTGGTTGTTCGGCACCGCGAGCTGGATCCGCATGATCGTCGCCTCGACGCCGCCGATCGCGAGGAAGAGGATCCCGTACAGGACGTAGAGGATCCCGAGACGCTTGTGGTCGACCGTCGTCACCCACCCGTGGAGGGTATCGAGCAGGCGCAGGCGCGCGTCGCGGCTCGAGGAGGCGGCGGCGACCGGCAGCGCTTCGGAGGACATCGGCGTCGGTGCGGTCAGCGCAGCGTCAGCAGGTACGCGACGAGCGCGTCGAGTCGCCGTTCGTCGAGCTGCATCGCGGGCATCAGCGCGCCGGGCTTGAGCGCGCCCGGGTCCCGCACCCAGGCGCGCAGATGCTCGGGCGTGTTCGGGATCGAGCCCGCCGCGATCGTCTCGCGGCTCATCAGGTGCGTCAGGTCGGGACCGTAGAGCCCGTTGCCGACCGTGCCGCGGACGGTGTGGCAGTTCAGGCACGCCGTCGTCTCGAAGACGTGCCGCCCCTCCGCGACTTCCGAGCGCGTGGCAGACGACGCCTTCTGCTCGGCAACCCAGCGGTCGAAGTCCTCGCGGCTGTGCACGTAGACCCGCAGGAGCATCTTGGCGTGCTCCGTGCCGCAGTACTCCGCGCACTGCCCCTCGAAAAGGCCCGTCTCGTGAGGCTCGATCCAGGTCTCGTTGACGCGGTTCGGGATCAGGTCGGTCTTTCCGGCCAGCCGCGGCACCCAGAAGCTGTGCGCGACGTCGGCCGACTCCAGGCGCAGGAACGTCGGCCTCGGCTTCGCGCCGTCGCTGACGGGGACGTGGAGCTCGTTGGCGGTCACGATGCCGTATTCGGGATACCGGAACTCCCACCACCATTGCCGGCCGATCGCGGTCACCCGGAGGGCTCCCTCGGGCGCCACCCGGCCCTGGACCTCGAACACCGTGCGCGCGGTCGTCAGCGCCAGGACGAGGACGATCAGGATGGGAATCACCGTCCACGCGATCTCGACCTGCTCGCTCCCGTAGACCTGCGGCGGCTCGGCCGCGTCGTCGCCTGGCCGGCGGCGGAAGCGGACGACGGCGACGACGAGCAGCGTGAACACGGTCACGAAGATCGCGCCCGTGATTCCCAGGACGAAGAGGGAGTATTTGTGAATCGCGGCCGCCGGCGTGGACGCGGGGTTGAAGACGCTCGTCCCGGACGGATCCGCGAGGGCCGTGCGGGAGAACGCCAGCGCAGAGATCGCCGCGGCCCCGAGCGGGCCGGGCGCCGAGAACCCGGGGGCGCGAAGCGCTGCTCTCATCGTGGCGGCTCCCGAAATCGCTGGCCGCGACTATATCGCCGCGGCGCGAAGAACATCGATCGCCACGGCGTGTCCCTCGCGGAGGACTCAACGTCCCTTTCCCGACCCCCGCCCGACTCGTCCCTCGTCGGGGCTCGGAACGAGCCTTGTTGGATATAGTCCGCGGCAGGGATTGGGGGTGGGTGCCATGTTGATGATTCGGTCGAAGGCTCATCGGCCCTCGCGCTGGGCTCGCGCCACGATCGGGATCGCTCTCGCCGTGAGCCCTGCGGCCGCCTGCAAGAAGGCGGCGCCGCCCCAGATGCCGCCGCTCGCCGTCGCGGTCGCCCCGCCGATCCAGAAGGACGTTCCGATCTACCAGGACTGGATCGGCGTGCTCGACGGGTTCGTCAACGCGCAGATCCGTCCCCAGGTCGAGGGCTATCTCCTCAAGCAGACCTACAAGGAAGGAACGGTCGTCCACGAGGGCGACACGCTCTTCGAGATCGACCCGCGGACGTTCCAGGCCGCGTACGACCAGGCCAAGGGCAACCTCGCGCAGTTCCAGGCGATTCTCGCCAACGCGAAGACGACCGTCGCCCGGTACAAGCCGCTGGCCGCCGAGAAGGCGATCAGCCAGCAGGAGCTCGACGACGCCGAGACCAAGCAGCGCACCGCCCAGGCGGACGTCGAGGCGACCCAGGCGGCGCTCGAGAAGGCGCAGCTGAACCTCGGCTGGTGCAAGGTCCTCTCCCCGATTACCGGCGTCTCCGGCATCGCCAAGGCCCAGGTCGGCAACCTCATCAACCCGAACACCGAGATGACGACGGTCTCCCAGGTCAATCCGATCAAGGTGTACTTCAACCCGAGCGAGATGGAGTACATGGCCTGGGTCGCCAAGCACGGTCCCATGACGAAGACGATCGAGGACGGGGCGAGTCTCGAGCAGGGACCGCTCCAGCTGATCCTCGCGGACGGTTCGGTCTACGGTCACCGCGGCAAGCCCTTCCTCGCCGGCCGCGAGATCGACGTGAAGACGGGAACCATCACGCTCGCGGGCGTCTTTCCGAATCCCGAGAACCTCCTGCGTCCCGGCCAGTACGGCAAGATCCGCGTCCAGACCGACCTGAAGAAAGGGGCCCTGCTCGTCCCGCAGCGCGCGGTCTCCGAGCTCCAGGGCAACTTCCAGATCGCGGTGGTCGGACCCGACAACAAGGTCGAGATCAGGGCCGTCGAGCCCGGCCCCCGCGTCGGCAGCCTCTGGGTGATCGAGAAGGGTCTCGCGGCGGGAGACAAGGTCATCGTCGAAGGCGCCGCGAAGGTCCGCCCCGGTATGGAGGTCAATCCTCAGCCTGCCCCGGCGGAGGCGGGCGACGACAAGCCGGCGGGCGCGGCTGCCGAGAAACCCGCCCCGGCCGCGTCCGGGAAGTAGCTCCGTGGCCAAGATCTTCATCAACCGTCCGATCGTCGCGATCGTCATCGCGATCATCACGGTCCTCGCCGGCCTCGTGGCGATGAAGGACCTGCCGATCGCGCAGTTCCCCAACATCGCCCCGCCGATGATCTCGGTCAACGCGACGTACACGGGCGCCGACGCCCTGACGATCCAGAACGCGGTCGCGACG
>DATJXB010000245.1:0-21601 GCA_035500755.1 Thermoanaerobaculia bacterium
CGTCGGGTTTCCCGGGCAGAAGTTCCCGTTCCCGCAGCCCGCGGCGATGCCGCGGTGGACCACGTCTTCGATCCAGTCGGCGAACGTGCTCGGGCAGGGTACGTCGCCGAAGAGACCCATACAGCCTGGCGGCGCGTAGCCTGAGCCCTCGGTCTGTTGGGGGTCGAGGACGGAACTGTCGACCTCGTCGACACCTCTCCCGGCGAGACTGAGATCGCGGGGTTCAACATCATGACCAGCGACTTTCTCGAGCCGAGAGGCCACCTCATTCAGGGCTCGGAGGATCCCCCGCTCTCTCGCCCGACGGCTCACCGCGCGTCGCCGCCTCCCGGCGCGAAGAATGCCTTCATGTCTTCGTACTCGAGCGTTCTCACCGCCGGGGCCGCGGGACCGCTTCCTCGCGCGAGGTCGCCGAACGCTCGCTCCGACTGCTCGACCATGGAGCGCGCGAGCTCGTTCGTGTGAATCGAATGGTATCGGGACGGCAGCGCCCAATCGAGCAGCGGCATGACGAGATTCAGGATGGACGGGGTGTTGGAGTTGCCGAGAATCACGCCGGGGCGGTAGAGCCCGAGAAAGTCGAACTGCAGGTCCTTCGCCGCCTTCTCCTTGTCGCCGATCACGCGCGCGTACTTGATCGACGACCCCGAGTCGGCGCCGGCCGCCGTCATCATCGCCAGCACGCGAGCGCCGCTCGCTTTGGCCGCCGCCGCGAAGGCCGTCGGGTAGGTGATCTCGATCCTGCGGACCTCTTCCTCGGCCATCTTCGCGCTGCCCCGACCGACGCCGAAGGCCGCGAGCGCGATGTCGACGCCGGTGGCGCGAAGCGTCAGTTCTTCCTCCAGGTGGTCCATGTCCACGATCAACGGCTGGACCTTGGGATTCGAGAGGGCCGCGACGGGGCGCCGGGTCACGACGATCAGCTTCCGGCACGTCGGCCGTTGGAGGAGCAGGTTCAGGATCTGCCCGCCGACGTTGCCGGTGGCGCCCAGGAGCATGGCCGTGTAGTCGACCTCGGACATGGCCGCAACCTAGCACGCCGCCCTCGACGCGGCGCGAGTCGTTGCGGCCAGGCCTGAGCATCGGCGATCTTCACACCGACCTCGCCCTCATTGTCCATAGTGGTCACGATTGGTCGTTCCCTGGCGCTGCGTCTTCGGGCACGAAAACCGCTCCACGATCCCGCCCGAAGCCGAGACGAAGAGCCGGCGCCGCCTGGTGCTGTGGTGCTCGACGCCCGGATGCCTCGAGCACACGTCGTACTTCGTGGGTGCCACCGAGGCCGCGTCGCCCGACCCGGCCAAGCGGCAGGGACGCCGCCGCAAGTCCGAAAGCTAGATCAGGGTTCGGGGAAAAATCCGGCGCTCCACGGCGCCGTGTTGCCGTGAATCCCCTCGAGAACCTGCACGAGGACGCGCGGAGACTGCGGCGACGGGACGAAGAGAGGACCACGGTTCCGGGCGCGTCCCGCGCCCGTGGGAACGGATTACTTCTTCAGGCAGGGCGGCAGGTCGATTTCGGCCCGCTTGTCGTAATCGGCGTAGCGCATGGTCATCGTGGCGCCCATCGAGGGCTCCGAGATGACGAAGCGCGTCGGGAGACCTGAGTCGCGCGCGACGTCGACTTCCACGGGCCCGTGGTACCGCCCCTGCTCGTGGACGTAGAACCGGTAGCCGCGCACGGGGACGCCCCCGTCGGTACGGTCGCCGAGGTCCGTCAGGTCCGTGAACTCGACGTTGTCGCGCGACGCGCCCGTCGAGGCGCCCGCCGGCGAGTCGGCGCAGGTCCACTCGAAGAAATCGTGCGCTTTCTGGAGAGTGGCCGCTGCCGCGGCGTGGCTCATCGCGAGCGAAGCGAGCTGGACGGCGCCGCCGATCGCGCCGAGCGGACCGCCGAGCGCGGCCTGGGCGAGCGACATCGACGCGTACATGTCCGCCTGAGCCAGCTGCCTGGCCACCGAGGCCTCCTGCATGGCGAGGATGCGGGCCTTCGCCGGCGTGTCGAACTTGCGCGCCATGCGGGAGCCTTTGATGACGCCGCGCACCTCCCAGTCGTCCGGCTTGCCGGCGTCGACAGACGACAGCGTCATGTGGAACGTGACCGACTGCAGGTCGGGCTTGACCACGATTTTCTCGTAGTGGTCCATGCCGCCCATCTGCGCCATGGCCTGGCGCGCGCGGGGATCGGCCGTCGACATGTCCATGCTCACGCGGTAGCTCTTCGCGGCGTCCAGGCGCCCGAAGGCGGCGAGGAGCGGGGAATCCGCCGGCACCGGCACGCCCGGGGGGTCGACGGTTCCCGGGCGCTGGGAACGGTTGCCGCGATTGGCTCCGGATGTGGCCTGCCGCATCAGTTCGTCCATGTTCGGCGGCCCGGGCGGCGGCGTCTGACTGAGGGCGATCGCCGGAACGACGACCACGACGGCGGCCGCGAGGATTCGGCTCGCTTTGAAACGGGACATTCGGTGCAAGGATAGTCCGGGCGAGCGGGGGTGAACGGACGATCGCTGCCCGGGCGAGAAACATGAACGGAGGCTAAATTCGTCGCGCCGCTCATGAGAACATGCGGCACCGCCGAGCGGATGGAGGCCGAGCCATGACCCCTCGCCTGCTGTATCGAATCTCCGCCGTTCTCATCTTCCTGTTCGCCGTCGGCCACACGATGGGATATCCCTGGTCCGACCCGGCGTGGGCGGTGGACCTCGTTGCGATGCAGTCGAGCCGCTTCACGGTGATGGGCTTCTCCAGGACGTACTGGGATTTCTACCTGGGGTTTGGTCTCTTCGGCAGCGTATTCCTTCTGCTCGCGGCGGTGCTCGCGTGGCAGCTCGGGAGTCTCCCGGAGTCGGCCCGGCCAGCCCTGAGAGTCACGAGCTGGGCTCTCGCGCTGTGTTTTCTCGCCGTGGCGGTGCTCGGCTGGAAGTACTTCTTCACCATTCCGATCGTGTTCCCCGCCGCGATCACGGTGTGCCTGGTTCTCGCGGCCTGGCGGTCCTCGCAGGTCGCTCCGGCCGCCTGAGGGAGAGAGCGGCGGCCCGAATCTTGCTTCCTCGGCCCTGACGGAGGGCTGTTGGCCGACAAGCGCGGAGCGCTGGTGGTGGTCGCCGAGGACGACGCGGGCATCCAGTCGGCGCTCGTCGCGGCGCTCGAGGGCGACGGGCACGAAGCGATCGGGGTGCCCGACGGAGCCGCGCTTCTGCAGGCGATTCGGAATGGCCGCCGGCCCGATCTCGTCGTTCTCGATCTCGACATGCCGGTCCTGAACGGTTGGGAGTTTCTCGCCATTCGAGAGTCGGACCCGACCCTGCTCCTGATCCCGGTGATCGTCGTGTCGGGGGAGGCGACCCCTCCTCCGGAGATCGGCCGGAACGCCTGCCTCGCCAAGCCGATCCGGGTTCGGGAGTTCCGCGAGCTCGTCGACACGATCCTCGACCAGGCCAACCCGGATCCGGCGCGGGCCCCGCAACGGACCGAGCCCTGGTCGGTCGACCCGGCCAGGCCCAACGTCGTGCGGAACAGCTTCGGCCACGTCGCGGCGATCGTCGCGACGGCAGCGGAGGCGCGCCGGGTCGTCGCCGCGGTCAACGGCACGTCGCGCCTGTCGACCGACGCCCTGGAGCAGGGGATCATCGACAAGGGGCTCGACTGCCTCTACGACCTGGACCGCTACGACGCCGACGACGACTACCGCCGGCGCCTCGGGGGCCGAAAAGGGCGCGCGGCCATCCTGGCGCGGCGCCAGGAGATTGCTTCGCAGCTCGCCCGGATCGCGTTTTCCCCGGGTTCCGGGCGCCGGTCCCATTGAGACGTTCTCGCTCCTGAACCGACCCGGGTCGGCACCGGGATAGACTCGGCCCGGCATCTGGAGCCACGGGTGGTGTCCTCGTTCGCATCGTCAACCGCATGACCGAGAGCGAGGTGTGACTTGTACTTCCAACACTACAACCCGCTCGGGAACGTCTTCCTCTCCACCCTGGTCGCCGCGATCCCCATTCTCACGCTGCTCTACTTCATCGCGCTCCATCCCCACCGCGACGAGGAAGGCGTCCGGCACCTCGGCATCGCGGCGCCGTACGCCGCGTTCTACGCCGTGATCGCGGCGCTGCTCGTCTCGTGCCTCGCCTTCGGGATGCCGGTGTCCTCGGCGATCTCGGCTTTCGCCCTGGGGTCGATGTCCGGTTTCCTCGGGATCATCTGGATCGTGCTCGCCGCGATGTTCCTCTACACGATGACGGTGATCACCGGGAAGTTCGAGATCGTGAAGGAATCCATCATCCACATCTCCTTCGACCGGCGCCTCCAGGTGCTGCTGATCGCCTTCTCCTTCGGCGCGATCATCGAGGGAACGTCGGGCTTTGGCACCCCGGTTGCCATCGCCGGCGCGATCATGGTGGGTCTCGGGTACTCGCCCTTCCAGTCGGCCGTTCTGAACCTCCTCGCCAACACCGCCCCGGTGGCGTGGGGCGCGATCGGCACGCCGATCGTGACGCTGGCGGCCGTGAGCGGCCTCGACCAGAAGACCCTGTCGACGATGGCGGGGCACCAGCTCCCGTGGGTCTCCGTGCTCGTGCCGTTCTGGCTCATCGCGACCTTCGTCTTCATGGAAGGCGGGAAGTGGAAGGACGTGTGGGACGTGTGGCCCGGCGCGCTCTGTTCGGGCCTGTCGTTCGCGGCGATGCAGTACTACGCGTCGGGAACCGCCGCCCTCCACCTCGTCACCGACGTCGTCGCGGGCGTCTTCTCGGTCATCTGCACCGCGCTCTTCCTGCGCTTCGTGTGGCACCCGAAGACCCGGTTCCTGCTGCGCTCGGAGCGGGGGGGCGCCGGCGCCACGACGCCCTTGAACCGCGAAGAGTGGAAATACAAGTACACCGCCGGTCAGACCGCCGGCGCCTGGACGCCGTGGGGCATCCTGATCCTGTGCTGCGCGCTCTGGGGAATGCCGGCGTTCAAGACCACGCTGAACAACGTGTTCCAGAACGTCAAGCTCAACACGACGCTGCTCGGCTCGCCCTTCACCGGGACGCTGTCGCTGCCCGCGTGGGAAATGCCGGCGCTTCACAACAAGGTCCAGCGCACGCCGCCGGTGGTCAAGCCCGACGCCAAGCCGGAGGCGGCGAAGTTCACCATCAACTGGCTCTCGGCCGCGGGGACCGGCGTCTTCGTCGCGGCGCTGCTGTCCGGGCTCTTCCTCAAGCTCTCCGGCGCCCAGTGGCGGGAGGCCCTCGCGCGGACGGCGAGGCGCATGAAGGTGCCCGTGCTCGTCATCGGCCAGGTTCTCGGGCTGGGGTTCCTGACGCGCTATTCCGGCACCGACGCGGTCCTCGGCCTCGCCTTCACCAGCGCCGGCCCCGCCTACCCGTTCTTCGCCGCCTACCTGGGTTGGCTGGGCGTGTTCCTCACCGGCTCCGACACCGCCTCGAACGCCCTCTTCGGCAGCCTCCAGCGGATCACGGCGCAGCAGCTGAACCTGAACGAGGTGCTCATCGTCGCCACGAACTCGACCGGCGGCGTCATGGGCAAGATGATCGACGCGCAGTCGATCATGGTCGCCTGCGCCGCCTGCTACGAATCGCCGCGCGAGCGGCGGCACGCTCTGGGCCCGATCTTCCGGCGCGTCTGGTGGCACTCGGTCGTGGGCGCGGGGATCATCGGCCTGATCGCCCTGCTCCAGGCGTACGTGTTTCCCGGCGCGATTCCCGCGCTTCCCGTCAAGTGAGAAGGCGCGCGTGACGGCCGCGGGCTTCGAGGTCCTGGCGCCGCCGCCCGCAGGGGCGGAGGGAATCCTCTCGGGCGAGGCGACGGCGTTCCTGGCGAGCCTGCACCGGCAGTTCGAGCCGACCCGCCGCGAGCTCCTCGCGCGCCGCGCGGCCCGCCAGAAGGAGTTCGACGCCGGCGCGCTGCCGGATTTCCTCGGGGAGACGGCGGGCGTGCGCTCGGGGACCTGGAAGGTCGCCCCGACGCCGCCGGACCTCGAGAAGCGCTGGGTCGAGATCACGGGCCCCGTCGAGCGCAAGATGATGATCAACGCGCTCAATTCCGGGGCCAACGTCTTCATGGCCGACTTCGAGGACTCGCTGTCGCCGACGTGGGGCAACGTCGTCCAGGGGCAGGCGAACCTGGTGGAGGCGGTCCGGCGGCGCCTGGCCTTCCGGAGCCCCGAGGGGAAGGACTACCGGTTGAACGCCGAGATCGCGACCCTGCTCGTGCGGCCGCGCGGGTGGCACTTGAACGAGCGGCACGTGGCCGTCGACGGCGCTCCGATGTCGGCCTCGCTCTTCGACTTCGGGCTCTACGTCTTCCACAACGCGCGCGAGCGGCTGTCCCGCGGCACGGCGCCGTACTTCTATCTGCCGAAGATGGAGAGCCACCGCGAGGCGCGGCTGTGGAACGACGCATTCGTCTTCGCCCAGGAAGCCCTCGGGATTCCGCGCGGAACCTTCCGGGCCACGATGCTGATCGAGACGTTCCCGGCCGCCTTCGAGATGGAGGAGATGCTCTACGAGCTGCGGGAGCACGCGAGCGGCCTGAACGCGGGGCGCTGGGACTATCTGTTCTCGACGATCAAGACGCTGCGCCGCCGCCGTGACCTCGTGCTCCCGGACCGCCAGCAGCTCACGATGACCGTCCCGTTCATGCGGGCGTACACGGAGCTCCTCGTCAAGACCTGCCACCGGCGCGGCGCGCACGCGATGGGCGGCATGGCGCCGTTCATCCCGAGCCGCAAGGATCCCGCGATCAACGAGGCGGCCCTGGCGAAGGTCCGCGACGACAAGCTCCGAGAGTCGCGCGACGGGTTCGACGGCACGTGGGTCGCCCATCCCGACCTCGTGCCGGTGGCGATGGAGGTCTTCGAGAAGGCCCTCGCGCCGCGGCCGAACCAGAAGGACCGGCGGCGCGAAGACGTCGCCGTCACCGCCGTGCAGCTCTCCGACACGCGCGTGCCGGGCGGTTCGGTCACCGAGGCGGGCTTCCGCAACAACGTCAACGTCGCGCTCCAGTACCTGAGCTCGTGGCTCCTCGGCAACGGGGCGGCGGCGATCTTCAACCTCATGGAAGACGTCGCGACGGCCGAGATCGCCCGCTCCCAGCTCTGGCAGTGGACGCACAACGGGGCGACGCTCGACGACGGGCGGGCCGCCGACCGCGCGCTCTACGAGTCGGTCAAAGCCGAAGAGCTCACGCGCCTCGGCGGCGCCGGAGCGGGCCGCCTTCGCGACGCGGCGGCGATTCTCGACGGCCTCGTCGAAAAGGAAGAGTTCACGGAGTTCCTGACCCTGCCGGCCTACGGCTACCTGGACTAGGGAGACGCGCGTGACCACCGCCGCGGCGGCTTCGGCGGGCGCCCTCGCCGCGAGGCTCGCGGCGATCGTCGGCGACGCGCACGTGGTCGTCGACGAGGCCGAGCTCTCGACCTACGAGTGCGACGGCCTGACCGGTTACCGCGTCCGGCCGGCGCTCGTCGTGTTGCCGGCCTCGACGGCAGAGGTCTCGGGCGTTCTGCGGGAGGCCCACGCGGCCGGCGTGCCGGTCGTGGCGCGCGGCGCCGGGACCGGCCTCTCGGGCGGCGCGCTGCCGGTCGCGGGCGGCCTCGTCGTCGCGCTGTCGCGGATGAAGCGGATCCTCGAGGTCGACTACGACAACGGTTTCCTGCGGGTCGAGCCCGGCGTCATCAACCTCGACGTCTCGAAGGCGATCGGCGCGCGGGGCTACTACTACGCCCCCGACCCGTCGTCCCAGAGCATCTGCACGATCGGCGGGAACGTCGCCGAGAACTCGGGGGGCGCGCACTGCCTGAAGTACGGCTTCACGGTCAACCACGTCCGCGGCGCGCGCGTCGTGCTGGCGGACGGCACGGTCGTGGACCTCGGCGGGCCGGTCCTCGACGCGCCGGGCTACGACCTGCTCGGCGTCGTCGTCGGCAGCGAAGGGCTGCTCGGTGTCGTGACCGAGGTCGTCCTCCGGATCCTGCGCAAGCCCCAGGCGACCCGCACGTTCTTCGCCACTTTTCCGTCGACCGACGAGGCGGGCGCGGCGGTGTCGGCCATCATCGCCTCCGGCATCGTCCCGGCGGCGATCGAGATGATGGATCGCCTCGCGATCGTCGCGGCGAAGGCGGCCACCGGGCTCGACTGGCCCGACGTCGGCGCCGCTCTCCTGATGGACGCGGACGGCCCGGCGGCCGAGGTGGAGCACACGTCCGAGAACGCGATCGAGCTCGCCCGCCGCGCCGGGGCGATCGAGGTGCGGCGGCCGCGCGACGAGGCCGAGCGCGCGCTCATGTGGAAGGGCCGCAAGAGCGCGTTCGCGGCGGTCGGCCGCATCAGCCCGAACTATTTCGTGCAGGACGGCGTGATCCCGCGCTCCGAGATCGCGCGGGTGTTGCGCGAGATCGACGACCTCGCGGCGGCGGCGGGCCTGCGCGTGGCCAACGTCTTCCACGCGGGCGACGGCAACCTGCACCCGCTCGTGCTCTACGACGAGAGCCTTCCCGGGCAGGAGGAAGCGGCCGAAGAGCTCGGCGGCGCGATTTTGAAGCTCTGCGTCCGGTACGGCGGCTCGATCACGGGCGAGCACGGCGTCGGCCACGACAAGGCCGCCTACATGCCCGTCATGTTCGCCGCCGAAGACCTCGACACGATGGGCCTGGTGCGCTGCGCCTTCGACCCGGACGGCCGGTTGAACCCCGGCAAGGTCTTTCCGACGCCCCGACTCTGCGGCGACCGGCCCGGTCCGCATCGGCCGCATCCCGAGGAAGCCTCGGGGAAGATCTGGCGCGAATGACCCTTCCCGCGAGCCGGCCCGCCGTGGCGGAGGACCTGGTCCTCGGCATGTCTCCGGGCGTGGTCTGCGAGCCGGCTTCGGTGGAAGAGGCCGCGGCGATCGTCGGCGAGTCCTGCCGGAGCGGCCGGAGCGTCGTCTTCGCGGGCGGCGGCACCGACCTCGACGTCGGGGCGCGGCCGGAGACCCTCGACGTCCTCCTCCGCACGCGGCGGCTGGACCGCGTCGTCGAGCACGCGCCGTCGGACCAGATCGTGATCGCGGAAGCGGGCGTGACGCTCGGCGCGCTGGCACGCGCGCTCGCTCCGGCCGGACAGCGCCTCGCCCTCGACCCGCCGCTGCCCGAGCGGGCGACGGTCGGGGGCGTCGTCGCGGCGAACACCTTCGGGCCGCGCCGCGCTCGCTACGGCTCCGTGCGGGACCTGATCATCGGTGTCTCGATCGTGCGCGCCGACGGCGTCGTGGCGCGGGGCGGCGGCAAGGTCGTCAAGAACGTCGCCGGTTTCGACCTGCCCAAGCTCATGGTCGGTTCGCTCGGCACGCTCGGCCTGATCGCGACGGCGACCTTCCGGCTCCATCCGCTGGGCGAAGCGACGGCCACGCTCCTTTCGGCCGGCCTGAAGGCCCGCGACGTCGCGGCGCTCGGCGGCCGGCTGCGCGAGGCGCAGCTCGAGCCGGATTCGGTCGCCGCGTTCCGGACGGGCACGGACCGGTTCGACCTCGCCGTGCGCTTCGAGGGTTTCGCGCGGGGCGTCGACGAGCAGCGCGCGCGCTTCGCGGCGCTCGTCGCTCGCGACGTCCGGACCGCGTGCGACCTTCTCGATCCGGCAGCGGCGGGGGAGCTCTGGGCGCGCCAGGACGCGACACGCCGGGCGGGAACCTTTCGCGCGAAGGTCGCGGCGCTGCCCGCGTCGCTCGAGAAGGTCGAGGCCGCGGTGCTGGCGCCGCTCGCCGAAGCGCTCGGCACCGCCTCGTGCGTGTGCTACCCGACGCTCGGTTTTGCGTTCGTCGGCGGCGAGGCGGCCGACGCCGCGGCGGTTGCGGCGGCCGTCGCCGCGGCCCGGACGAGTCTCTCCGGGGCCGGCGGTTCGCTCGTGATCGCGGCCGCCCCGGAACCCGTCCGCGCCGCGGCGGACGTCTGGGGGCCGCCCCCGGCCGCGGTCGCGTTGATGCGCGGCGTGAAGGCCCGCCTCGATCCGCAGAGGCGGCTCGCGCCGGGACGCTTCGTGGGAGGGATCTGATGGCTTCCGCCGTGCCGACGCCCCATGCGGGCCGGCGGTCGCTCTACGACGACTGCGTCCACTGCGGCTTCTGCCTGCCCGCTTGTCCGACCTGGCACTCCTGGTCCGAGGAGATGGACTCGCCCCGCGGGCGCATCGACCTGATGCGCGGTCTCGCGGAGGGAAAGCTCGCGTGGAGCGACACGGTCGCGCGCCACTTCGACCGCTGCCTCGGATGCCTCGGCTGCGTGACGGCGTGCCCGTCGGGAGTCCGGTACGACGTTCTGATCGAGCAGACCCGCGCGCGGCGCGAGCACGAGCGCCCACGGGGCGGCCTCGACCGGATCTTTCGGGAGATGCTCTTCGCGATCCTCCCGTACCCGGCGCGCCTCCGGGTGCTGTCGGGGCTCGCGGCCGTCTACCAGACGTCGGGGCTCGCGCGCCTGGTGCGCGGAAGCGGGCTCGCCCGCCTCCTGCCCGGCCGCCTCGCGGCGCTCGAAGCGCTGATGCCCGAGCCGGCCGACGCGGAGGCGGACGCGCTGCCGCCGCGTCTGGCTCCGGCGGGGGCGCCGCGGGCCCGTGTCGCGCTCGTCACGGGCTGCATCCAGAGCGTCTTCTTTCCGGGCATCAACGCCGCCACGGCACGGGTCCTGGCGGCGGAGGGATGCGAGGTCGTCGTGCCGCCGGAGCAGGGCTGCTGCGGCGCGCTCTCGATTCACGCCGGCCGCGAGGAGGAGTCGCTCGACTTCGCCCGCGCGCTGATCGCCGCCTTCGAGTGCGGCGCCTGGGACGCCATCCTCGTCAACGCCGCGGGCTGCGGCTCGCACCTGAAGGATTACGGGAGGCTCTTCGCGAACGATCCGGCCTGGGCGCCGCGGGCCGCCGCATTCCGGTCGCGCGTCCGCGACGTCAACGAGTTCCTGGCGGCCCTCCCGCCGGCGGCCGTGCGGCATCCGCTGCGAGTCCGCGTCGCGTACCACGACGCCTGCCACCTCGCCCACGGCCAGGGCATCCGGCAGCAGCCTCGGGATCTGCTCGCGGCGATTCCCGGGCTCACGCTCGTCGAGATCGCCGACGGCGATCAGTGCTGCGGCAGCGCCGGGATCTACAACCTCGTCGAGCCCGAGAGCGCCGCCGCGATCGGCGAACGGAAGGTCGAGAACGTGCTCGCGGCCGGAGCCGACGCCCTCGCCTCCGCCAACCCCGGCTGCCTGCTCCAGATCGCGAAGCACCTGCGCGGACGCGGGGCGGCCCTGCCGTCCTACCACCCGATCGAGATCCTCGACGCGTCGATCGCGAACCGGCCGCTCGGCCGCTGAGGATCCGGCCGCTCCGACCGGGCGGCCGAAGGTCAGCGGGACGGCGGCTCGCGCAGCGCGGGCTCGGCTTCGAGGGCGTCGAGGGCCGCGAGCAACCGGGACGGATTGACGGGCTTGGCGAAGTGCTCGGCGAAGCCGAGGGCGCGGCTGCGCTCGACGTCCCGCTCCATGCCGTAGCCGGAAAGGACGACGGCGCGGAGCGCGGGGTGCATGGGCCGCAGTGCCGCGAGGAGGTCGAGGCCGCTGCCGTCGGGCAGCCCCACGTCCGTCATGAGGATGTCGGCTGGCCGCTCCTCGAAGGCGCGCGTCGCGGCGGCGACGCTGTCCGCGCCCCGCACGTCGAAGCCGGCCTCGTCGAGGAGCTGCCGGAGCGCGGAGCCGGTGTCGGCGTCGTCCTCGACGACGAGCACGCGGACGCGGCGCCGGCTGGCCAGCCGCGCCTCGTCCGGTGCCGGCTTCTCCGGCCCGGCCGGCCGCGCCGCGGTCGTGGCGATCTCGACGGCGAAGGAAGCGCCCCGCCCCTCGCCCTCGCTCGAGGCCGCGAGCGTCCCGCCGTGCAGCTCGACGAGGTTGCGCGCGATCGCCAGGCCCAGGCCGAGGCCGCCCGCCCGCCGCGCGGCCGTGACGTCGCCCTGGTCGAAGGCGTCGAAGATCCGGGGCAGCAGGTCGGGACGGATCCCGCGCCCCGTATCTGTCACGGTGACGCGGAGACGTCCAGGCTGCGGGTTGCTCGAGCGCAGCGTGACGCGGCCGCCGGAGGGCGTGAACTTCGCCGCGTTGCGAAGGAGATTCAGGAAGACCTGCTGGAGGCGCGCGCCGTCGCAGTGGCAGTGATGCTCCTCGGCGACGAGGGCGGTCGTCACGTGAAGCCCGCGCGAGAAGAAGTCGCTCCGCGAGCTCTGGAGGACGCTCAGGAGCAGCTCGTGGACGTCGAGCGGCGCGCAGTCGAGCTCGACCTTCCCCCGGGCAATGCGCGTCAGGTCGAGCAGGTCGTCGATCAGGCGGGCCTCGAGCTCGACGTTGCGCCGGATCATCGAGATCGATTCCGCCACGCCGGCGGGCAGGTCGGGCCGCCGCTCCAGGCGGTGCACCGACGCCATGATCGGCGTCAGCGGGTTGCGGAGCTCGTGGGAGAGCGTCGCGAGGAATCGGTCCTTGGCCGCGTTGGCCTCCTCGGCCCGGAGGCGCGCCTCTTCGAGCTCGCGCGCGTGGCGCCGCCTCTCGGTCACGTCCCGGACGAGCCGGGAGACGCCGATGAGGGCGCCGTCCTCGTCGCGGATCGCCGAGAGCGTGACGACCACGTCGAGCCAGCGGCCGTCCTTCGTCCGGCGCCGACCTTCGAAGTCGCCGGCGCGGCGGCCGGCGGCGAGCTCGGCGGTCAGCGCCGGGGCAGGGTCGACCGAGTCCGGCTCGGCGAGGTCGAAGAACTTGCGGCCGATCATCTCCGCGGCCGTGAATCCGAAGATCGCCTCCGCGCCGTCGTTCCAGTCGGTGATGACGTTGTCCGGCGTCTCGGCGATGAGGGCGAAGCTCGCCGAGGCGATGATCGCGGCCAGGCGCTGGGTCGACCGCTCGGCCTGGCGCATCTCGGCGATGTCGCGGAAGACGAGCACGACGCCCTCGAGGCCGCCGCGGGGATCTCGGATCGGCGCGGCGCTGTCGGCGATCGGGGTCTCGGTGCCGTCCCGGGCGATGAGCGCCGTGTGGTTGGCGAGGCCGACGACGACACCGTCGCGGAGGACGCGGCGGACCGGGCTCTCGATGACGGCGCCGGTCCTCTCGTTCTCGATCCGGAGGATCTCCTCCACCGGCCGGCCGGCCGCCTCTGCCTGGGAGAAGCCCGTGAGCCGCTCGGCCACCGGGTTCAAGAACGTCACGCGTCCGCCGGCGTCCGTCGCGAGGACGGCGTCGCCGATCGACTGCAGGGTGGTGCGCAGGCGATCCTCGCTCTCGCGCGCCAGAGCCTGAGCGCGTTCGCGGCCGAGCACGTCGCGGCGCACGAGCAGGATGAACCCGAGCAGGAGGAGCAGGAGCCCGGCGGTGCCGGCGACGATCGCAAGGCGGAACTCGCGCCCGGCCGCGTCGGCGTCCCGAGCGCGCTCGGCGAGCAGCCGCGCTTCGTCCGCGCGCATGGCGTCGACGACGTCGCGGATCCGCCGCATGGTTCGGTTGCCGAGCCCCGCCTCGACGGTGCGCAGCGCCGCCTCGCGGTCGCCGCGGGCGTACAGCTGGATCGTCGCCGCGAGCTCGTCGAGCTTGGAGCGGCTCAAATCCTGCAGCTCGACGAAGCGCTTCTGCTGCTCCGGGCTCTCGAGGGTCATCTGGCGAAGCTGGTCGAGGTGGCCCGCGACGGCCCCCGCGGCGTCCCGGTAGGGCTGGAGATACGTGGGATCGCCGGTGAGGAGATAGCCGCGCTGGCCGGACTCGGCGTCCTTGAGCGCCGAGAGGGCCACTTCGAGCCGGCTCATGGCGCGGTGCGAGCGCTCGACGCGTCGCGTCTCGGTGACGAGCGCGAGCGTGTCCCGGTAGACGACGCCCCCGAAAGCGGCGACGGCCGCGATGACGAGAATGGCCCCCGCGACCAGGACTTTCGACGAGGGCGGCCGAGCGGCGCCGGAGTTCAAGCTGCGATTCTCCTTCAGCCGCGCGGCGGCGGCAAACGAGCCGCTTCGTCGCTCGCGCCGGCGGCCGCGAGCCCGGCGGCGCGGCCGGTCGCCCAGGCCCACTGGAAGTTGTGGCCGCCGATCGGTCCGAAAGCGTCGAGGATCTCGCCGCAGAGATGAAGCCCCGGCGCGCGACGGCTCTCGAGCGTCTCCGGGTCGACGTCGTCCAGGCTCACGCCGCCCCCGGTGACTTCGGCCTTCGCATACCCCTCGTGGCCGGCGCAGGGGAGCTCGCCGCGGACGAGCGTCTCGACGAGGCGCAGGCGCTCGGGGCGCCTGAGCTGGGAGAGGGAACGGCCGGGCTCGACGCCGGCGGCCGCGCCGATCGCGGCGGCGAGACGCTCCGGCAGGCGCCCGCGAAGGGCGGCGGCGACGGTCCGAGCCCCGTCGGGCCGAAGCGCCTCGGTCCAGCCGGCCTCGGCGGTCTCGGTCCAGCGCACGGCGAGGCGCGGCGCTTCGCCGGCCTCGAGCGCGCGGACCGCCACGTGCGACACGTCGAGCACGGAAGGGCCGCTGTAGCCCCGGTGCGTGAAGAGGAGGCCGCCCGAGGACTGCGAACGCCTGCCGGCTCCCTCGGCGGTCACGGACACGGGCAGGGAAACGCCAGCCAGGTCCAGGTAGGGTCCCACCGGCGGCGCCGTCAGCGGCGTCAGCGCGGCGTAGGTCGGGTGGATCGTGTGGCCGAGCCGGCGCAGGACCTCGAAGAGGCGGCCGTCGCTGCCCGACTTCGGCACCGAGAGGCCTCCGGCCGCGACGACCACGGCGTCCATCTCGAGCGGGGGGGCGCCGTCCCGCAGGACCCGCCAGCGCGCCCCGGCAGGCTCGAGGCCGGTCACCAGGGTGTTGGGCACGAACGTGGCGCCGCGGCGGCGCGCGAGGGCGAGCAGCGCGTCGCGCACGTCGCGGGCGCGGTTGGAGGCGGGGAAGAGCTTGCCGGTCTC
Organism: Thermoanaerobaculia bacterium; assembly: GCA_035500755.1. Classification (GTDB taxonomy): domain Bacteria; phylum Acidobacteriota; class Thermoanaerobaculia; order UBA5066; family Gp7-AA6; genus DAHUXD01. Next base: position 14,924 of record DATJXB010000245.1, read on the forward strand.
GCTCTCCTCGGCGAGAGGGACGCCGAGGGTCTCCTCGAAGAATCGGATCTGCTCGCGCAGCGGCCAGGCCCGGAGGATCCGGACGAGCGCGCGCGGGGAGGAGTCGGTCACGAAGCGTTCGGGCGCGGGGCGCGATGGAAGGACGTTGCAGCGTCCGCCGCCGCTGACGAGGATCTTGCGGCCGCCGTCCGGCGTGCGCTCGAGCAGCAGCGTCTCCGCGTCTTCGGAGGCGGCGAAGATGGCTGCCATCGTGCCGGCGGCGCCGGCTCCGACGACCGCGACGGTTCGGCGGCGCTTCACGAGGCCGCGATCTTGTCTCGCGGCGGGCGATTTGCGTGAATCGAACCGAGGCGATATGGTCCGCGCTTCCTGCCGGGACCCGGGCGAGGAACATCGTGGGGGAGCGCTTGACTTACGCCCCATTTGCGCCTAGAGTACCCATCAAGGCCGATGGGCCGGTTCCGGCGAGGCCTCCGGACGGCCGCGGTGGTTCCCTCGGCCTTATAAATTATTGAGATATTGGCTCTAAACCTAAGTTTATTAGGCTGGATATGAATCTCACAAAACGACAGAAGGAAATCATCGACTTCATCCGATCGTACCGGGCCGAGCACGGCATTTCACCCACCCAGCGCGAGATCCGGGAGACTTTCAAGCTCTCCTCCTTCGGCACGGTCCAGAAGCACCTCAAGCGACTCGAGGAGAAGGGGGCGCTCGCCCGGGAGTGGAATCGCAGCCGTGGCATCGCGCCCAAGGACGAGGCTCCTTCGGGGCGCGGCGTGCCGCTTCTGGGACTCGTGGCGGCGGGCCGGCCCATCGAGCCCTTCCCGCAGGAGGAGTCGATCGAGGTCCCGACGTCGCTTCTGGGCAAGGGCGATCACTTCGTGCTGCGCGTGCGCGGCGAGTCGATGATCGAGGACGGGATCCTCGACGGAGACTTCGTCGTCGTCGCCCGCCGGGAGAAAGCCGAGAGCGGGCAGACCGTCGTGGCGCTCGTGCGCGGCGAGGCGACCCTGAAGCGCTACTACGCCGAAGGCCAGCGCATCCGTCTGCAGCCGGCGAACGCGGCGATGAAGCCGCTGACCTTCGACGCCCGCGACGTCACGATTCAGGGCGTCGTGACCGGTTTGATCCGCGACTACGCTCACGCCCCGCGCTGAGTCGACCCTGTCGGGCTGGGGTAGAATTCGGCCTCGGCTCCGGCGACGTACCCAAGTGGTTAAGGGAGAGGTCTGCAAAACCTTTATTCGGCGGTTCGAATCCGCCCGTCGCCTCCATTCCATCGCAAACCGTTGAAGAAAAACGTGAACTTCATGGAACACAAGCCGCGCGGCGCCGGATCTGGACGATTAGCGGGCGGTTCCGAGTCCTCCTCCACGGTTCGCGGCGTTCGAAACGCCGGAGTGGCGGAATTGGTAGACGCACGGGACTTAAAATCCCGAGGGCCGCAAGGCCCGTGCCGGTTCGACTCCGGCCTCCGGCACCACTGAGAACGTCGTGAGCCTCGTTCCGACGGAGGCGCCGTCCGCCTTCCAGCAGCCCCTTGGCTACACCTTCCAGGACCCCGGCCTGCTCGAGCGGGCGCTGACCCACAAGTCGTTTTCGAACGAGAATCGCGAGGTTCGCTCACCCAACAACGAGAGACTGGAGTTCCTGGGCGACGCGGTTCTGGGATTCGTGGTCGGCGAGATGATCTACCGCTCGTTTCCCAACCTTCAGGAAGGCGCCCTCTCGAAGATCAAGGCCCACCTGGTGTCGGCCAACATGCTCGCCGGGAAGGCGCGGTCCCTCGGCATCGGGCGCTACCTCCGCATGGGTGCGGGGGAGGCGCGGTCGGGCGGGGCCGAGAAGCCGTCCCTGCTGGCCGACGCGTTCGAGGCGGTGGTCGCGGCGATCTACCTCGACGGCGGGCTCGCCGCGACCGAGGCTCTGCTGCGGCGCATCTTCGGGCCCGAGATCTCGGGGATCGACATCGGGGACCTGTCGTTCCACGACTACAAGACGACCCTTCAGGAAACGGCCCAGAGCCTCGGGTTGCCGCTCCCCGACTACCGCGTGATCGAGGAGTCCGGTCCCGACCACGAGAAGGCGTTCGTCGTCGAGCTCGCGTGGGACGGCGAAGCCTTCTCGCGCGGCATGGGAGCGTCCAAGCGCGAAGCGCAGCGGAAAGCCGCGAAAGAAGCGCTCAAAAAGCTGGGGCGACTGCCGGCGTAGCGGCGGTCGGCGAGCCTCAGGGCGCTTTTTCCAGCCGTTTCAGGAACTCGTCGGGCCCTTCGAAGCCGACGAGGCGCAGGTCTTTTCGCTCGTTGCCGCCGGCGTCGAGGAAGACGACGGTCGGCACGCCGAGGATCGCGAACTTGTCGGCGAGGGCGACCGTCTCGGCCTCCGCGGCCCGGGTCATGTCGGCCTTGAAGAGGCCGCGCCTGGCCAGCGCCTCCCGAACGCGGGAGTCCGAGAAGGTCTTCTTGTCGAGCTCGATGCAGGGAAGGCACCACGACGCCGAGAAGTCGACGACCGCGGGGCGTGCCGCGGCGGCCACGCGCGCCGGATCGTAGGCGGCCCACGCCGGCCCGACCGCTTCGGCCCGTCCGATGGGCGCGAAGAACGCGCCGACCGCGAGGAAGAGCACCGCGACCGCGGCCCGCACGCCGAGCTTGAGCGTTCCGTGCACCGCGAGCATGGCGACGGCGCCGACGGCGAGCACTGCCGGCAGGAGCCACGCCCCCGCCGCGCCGGGAAGGGCGGTCCGCAGGAAGTACGCGGCCATCGCCAGCAGGATCCAGCCGAAGACTTTCTTGACGCCCTCCATCCAGGCGCCCGCGCGCGGCAGCGTCGCGATGCGGCCGGAGAACGCGGCGAGGAACAGGAAAGGCAGTCCGAGGCCGAGCGACAGAACGAAGAAGAACAGGAAGCCGAGGGCGGCGTCCTGGGTTGCGGCGACGAAGGCGAGGAGGCCGAGGACGACCGGCCCGACGCAGGGCGCCGCGACGACGCCGACGAGAAGCCCCATCGCGTAGGCGCCGGCGACGCCTCGTCGGGCTCCGGCCTTCTGCATCAGCGCGGTCGGCATGCGGATGTCGTACAGGCCGAACATCGACAGGGCGAGCCCGACCAGCACGAGCGCCACGACGCCGAGCACCCACGGCGACTGGAGCGCCACGCCGAAGAGGCGACCCGACAGCGCCGCGGCCACGCCGAGCGAGGAGTACGTCGTGGCCATCCCGAGCACGTAGCACGACGCCAGCAGAAACGTCCGGCGGTTCTGGCCGTGAGCCTGTCCGCCGAAGAAGCTGACGGTCAGGGGAATGACCGGGTAGACGCAGGGCGTCAGGTTCAGCGCCAGGCCCCAGCCGAAGAGGAGCAGGAGGACGCCGGCCATTCCGCGGCGCTTCAGGAGGTCGCCGAAGTCCTCGGACGCGCCGGCGGCGGCGGTCGAGCCGTGGAGTCGGCGCGCCTCGGACAACGGCACGGCGCCCGTGGTGGCCGACGTCGCCGCGGGAACCGTCGCGGCCGCCGCGGAGGGCTCGGCGTGAAACGGGACCGAGGTCGGCGCGAGGCACTGCGCGTCGTTGCAGGACTGGTACTCGAGCGTTCCGGACAGCGCGGGCGCGCCGCCGGTGCCGTCCCACTCGACGGGCACCTCGATCGTGAACTCCTCCGCGTACACCGAGAGCGGCGTGTCGGAGAACGCGAACTTCTGGAGCTTGCCCTCGGGATAGCGCGGCTCGCCCGGCCGGACGCCGCCGGCCGCGGCGACCTTGATCTCGGTCGGGATGAGGTAGTCCTCGGACGGCTTGTGGCTGTTGACGTGCCACCCGGCGGCGAGCTTCGCGTGGACGACGAGGGTGCCGTGGCCCGGCCCCGTCCCCGTCGTCGCGGCCTGGAGCGTCACGAGCGTCGCCGGATCCGGCGGGGCGCCCGTGGCCAGGAGGGATGCCGCGATCGCCACGAGCGCGATGCCCGAGAGGGCGGCGGCGCGCCTCACGACTTGGGCTGCGCCGCTTCGAGGCGCGTGATGAAGCCGTGCACCTTGTCGAGGTAGGGCGACTTCGGGTGGTCCTTGGCGAACTTCTTGTAGAGAGCGAGCGCCTCGCCCGGCTTCTGCTCGGCCAGCGCGATCTCGGCCAGCGCGAGCTCGGCGCGTTGCTTCTGGTCGGGGTTCTTCGTGGTCGCGATGACCTTGTCCGCCGCGCTCCGCGCCCCGGGGAAGTTGCCGAGCTGGCGGTCCGCGGCCGACAGCCCCATCAGGGCGCTCTCGCGGATCTCCGGCGTCGCGTCCGGCGCGGCCGCCGCGCGCGCGAGCCGGCTCGCCGCGCCTTCGTAGTCGAAGCGGGCGTAGAGCGCCTTGCCGGTCGAGAAGGCCTCGTCGGCGGAGAGCCGGGGGACGTCCTGGGCGTCGACGACCCTGGCAAACTCACGGTAGCCGTCGACGTCCTTGTGCACGTGGGCGTAGAAGTCGCCCGCGTCCTTGAAGCCTTCCATCTTGAAGACGAGGCGTCCGTCGGGATTCGTGATGAGGACGCTCGGCTCCTGCGAGATCGTGTAGATCTCGGCGAGCTTCGTCCCGTCGGTCGAGCTCAGGGCGACCTGCACGGGAACCATGCCCGTCATCAGCGCCTCGAACTCGAACGCGGGATGGAGGAGCCCCTGCATCCGCCGGCAATCGCCGCATTCCTTGCTCGCGAACTCGTAGTAGACGAGCTTGTGGTCGGCCTTCGCGATGGCGCGGGCTTCCGTCACGTTCGCAGCCCAGACGGCGTTGCCCGGGCTCTTGACGGCGCGCCGGGCCGCCGGTGGCGGTGGCGAGGCCGGCGTCGGCTGTTGCGCCCCGGCCACGCCGCACAGAGCGGCGCCGGCGGCGATCAGGACACTCGGAATCAAGACTCTGGATGTCGTCATTCGGCGGAAAAACCCCGTCGGCCCCCCGAGAATTCCCCGGCCGCCGCGAAGAGCCTATGATGCGGCGCACGATGATGCTTCGAACGCGCCCGCGCGGCAAGGCCCGGGGAGCCCGGAAAACCGCGGTGTGGATGTGCCTGGCGCTCCTCGGCGCGGCCGCCGCGTCGGCCCAGGCGGACCGGGACTGGCCGCAGTGGGGAAGGACGCCCCAGCACGGCGGCGCCTCCGCGGCGCTCGGCCAGCGGCTCGACGTGATTCTCGCCGACGTCGTCTACGACCCGTTCGTCGAGCTCATGAAGGCGGATGCCGGGGGCGATCTCCTCGCCCACTACGCGACGCCCCTGCTCGACGAGACGGGCGTCTACATGACGTTCAAGTCCGGTGCTTATACCGGTTTCGGCAACTGGGGCTCGATGACCTGGAGCGTCCACAAGCTCGCCTGGATCGGCGGCTCGCTCCAGACGGTGTGGACCTTCGACAGCGACTGGCAGCCCACGCCGGTCGACATCTCGCAGTGGGAGCCCGTCTTCCAGGCCGCCCTCTCCGGCGACTCCGTGTACGTTCCCGGCCTCGGCGGGACGGTCCATCGCGTGTCGAAGGAGACCGGCGTCGAGATCGAGCGCCTCAGCCCCTTCGCGAGCCTCGACGCGCGGCGCTACGTCGCCGGCGGCCTCGCCGTCGCGCCGGACGGCAGCGTCGTCTACGACGCCGTCGCGTACGACGCGTCCGATCCGACGCAGGCGATTCTCGGCGCGTGGCTCGTGCGCGTGTCGGCCGGAGGGCACGCGGCCCTCGCCGACTTCGCGACGCTCGTTCCGGGCGCGCCCGGTGCCGGCGACGCGTGTCAGCAGTCGTTCGCGTCGAGTCAGCGTCCGTGGCCGCCGTCGAACTCGGCGACGCCGCCCACCACGCCTTGCGGCGCGCAGCGGCCGGGCACCAACGTCGTGCCCGCGATCGCGCCGGACGGAACGATCTACACCGTCAGCCGCGCCCACGGCGGCGACCGGTATTCCTACCTCGTCGCCGTGCACGCCGACCTGACGCCCGCGTGGACGGCGTCGCTGCGGGGGATCCTGAACGACGGCTGTGGCGTGCTTCTCCCCGACGACAACACGAGCCTCGGTTGCCGGACGGGCGCGAACATGGGCGTCGATCCGGCCACCAACGACCGGCCCGCCGGACGCGTCAACGACGCCGGGACCTCGTCGCCGGTGGTCCTGCCCGACGGCGCGATCGTGCTCGGCGCGTTTACGTCGTACAACTACTTCCGCGGCCACCTTTTCAAGTTCGGCGCGGGCGGCGACGCGCTCGCGACCTACGACTTCGGCTGGGACATCACGCCGGCGGTGTATCCGCACGACGGCACCTACTCCCTGCTCCTCAAGGACAACCACTACACGAGCGCGGACGGCGACTCCTATTACTACGTCACCTCGCTCGACGCCGACCTCTCGCCCGAGTGGTCGTACCTCGCGACGAACACGGAGAGCTGCGCCCGCGACAGCCACGGGACGGTCACGTGCGTGGACGATCACCCGGAGGGCTTCGAGTGGTGCGTCAACCAGCCGGCCGTCGCCGCCGACGGCACCGTCTACCTGAACAGCGAGGACGGCACGCTGTACGGCTTCGACCGCGCCGGGAAGGTCGTCGGCCAGATCTTCCTCGACACCTCCCTCGGCGCGGCGTACACGCCGGTCGCGCTCGGTCCGGACGGTGTCGTGTACACGCAGAACAACGGCCACCTCTTCGTCGTCGGCCAGGCCCGGGGCGCGGCGCGCG
>DATJXB010000246.1:0-4258 GCA_035500755.1 Thermoanaerobaculia bacterium
GCCCGCCGCAAGGCGGGCGCGCTCGTTTTTGAGACGGGCAAGGGAATAAGCGAACGCCGCGGACTGTAGGGGAGGGCGATGGCTCAGAGGATCCTCGTCGTCGACGACGACGCCGCCATCCGCGACACCCTGCGGATGGTCCTGGAGTACGAGGGGTACGAGGTCGCGACCGCCGGCGACGGCCGGGCGGCGCTCGACCGCCTGGACGAGGCGCCGGTTGCCGGCATACTGCTCGACATCAAGATGCCGGGCATGGACGGCCTGGAGACCCTCGACCGGATCGTGGCCCGCGAGGCCGCGCCGCCGGTTCTCATGATCTCGGGCCACGGCGACATCGCGACGGCGATCGAGTGCACCCGGCGCGGCGCGGTCGACTTCCTCGAGAAGCCGCTGCAGCGCGAGCGCGTGCTCGTGTCCGTCCGCAACGCCCTTTCGGGCAACCGCCTGCGCGCCGAGAACCGCGAGTTGAAGCGCCGCGTCGAGGACGTCTCGATCCTCCTCGGCGACAGCGACCCCATGAAACGCCTCCGCGGGGAGATCGCCCGCGCGGCGCCGACCGCCGCGACCGTCCTGATCCTCGGCGAGAGCGGCACCGGCAAGGAGCTCGTGGCCCGGCAGATCCACGCGGCCTCCCGCGTCGCGAGCGGCCCCTTCATCCAGGTCAACTGCGCCGCGATTCCGGAGGAGCTCATCGAGTCCGAGCTCTTCGGCCACGAGAAGGGCTCGTTCACGGGCGCGGTGCGCCGGCAGATCGGCAAGTTCGTCGAAGCCGACGGCGGCACGATCTTCCTGGACGAGGTCGGCGACATGTCGTCGCGCGCGCAGGCGAAAGTGCTCCGCGTGCTCGAGGTCGGCGAGGTCGAGCCGGTCGGCGCGGCCAAAGTCGGCCGCGTCGACGTGCGCGTGATCGCGGCGACCAACCGCGACCTGTCCGAGTCGATCCGCGGGGGGCGCTTCCGCGAGGACCTGTTCTTTCGCCTGAACGTCGTGCCGCTGACGACGCCCCCGCTGCGGGAGCGCGCCGGCGACATCCCGGCGCTCGTCGGCCACTTCGCCCGCGTCTTCGCGGACCGGGATCACCGCAAGCCCCGGCGGTTCACGGCGAGCGCGCTCGGCCTGCTCGCGGCCCGCGCGTGGCCGGGCAACGTGCGCGAGCTGCGCAATCTCGTCGAGCGCGTCCTCATCATGACCGACACGGACCCGATCGACGCCCGGGACCTGCCGCCGGAGGTTCGCGTGCAGCCGGCCGAGATCTCCTCCCGCGGGCTCGAGCTCGCGACGCTCTCGGACTTCAAGGAGTTCGCCGAGCGCGAGTTCCTGGTGGCGCGCCTGCGGGAAAACGGCTGGAACATCAGCCGCACCGCCGAGGTCATCCAGACGCCGCGATCGAACCTCTACAAGAAGATCGAGCACCACAAGATCTCGCGCGAAACCGACGCCTGACGAAGAAACGACGCCCTCTCCCTCCGGGAGAGGCAGCCCGTCCAGTAGTATCGCCGCCATGATCACCCTGAAGGACTTCGAAGAGACCGGCGCGCTCCTGACGGGCCACTTCCGCCTCTCGAGCGGTCTCCATGCCGACCGCTATCTGCAGTGCGCCCGGCTGCTCATGTTCCCGGACCGCGCCGCGCGCGCGGGCCAGGAGCTGGCGCACAAGCTCCGCTCCTTCGCGCCGAAGGCCGTGATCTCCCCGGCGCTCGGCGGCGTGATCATCGGCCACGAAACGGCGCGCGCGCTCCGGATTCCGGCGATGTTCGTCGAGCGCCAGGACGGCGCGTTCACGCTCCGCCGGGGCTTCGCGCTCGAGCGCGGCGAGCCCGTGGTCGTCGTCGAGGACGTGTTCACGACCGGAAAGTCGACGCGCGAGGCGTCGGCCGCGGTCGAGGCCGCCGGCGGGCACGTTCTGGCGGTCGCCTCGATCGTGGACCGGGGCCTGCCTCCCGGTGCCTTCACGGTGCCCGCGCGTTCGCTGCTCTCGCTGTCGGTGCCGTCCTGGCCCGAAGCCGAATGCCCGCTCTGCAAGCAAGGGGTCGCGATCGATTCGCCGGGCAGCCGCTTTCAGAAGAGCTGACCGGCGGCGAACTGAGCCCCGAGCGCCTTCGCGAGCTCCCGCAGGAGCCCTCCGCCGTCGCCCTTCCACGCGCTTCCGTGCATGCACGCGAACGTCGAAAAGCCGCCGGGCACGGCCGCGAACGGCGTCGAGATGCGGTAGATGCCGTCGGCGATCTCGTCGAGGCGGGTTCCGGACTGCGAGTTCGTGATCACGAATCCTCGCGGGCTCGGAGCGAAACGGCTCGAAGCCTACGCTTCTTGCGGCGGTGCCTGTAAGATCGGCGCATGGATTTGAAGAGCGTCTGCGTCTACTGCAGCTCGAGCGCGCAGCCCGAGACCGCCGTCGAGAAGGAGATCCGTCTCTTCGGCCGTGAGCTCGTCGCGCGCGGCGTCGGCCTCGTCTACGGCGGCGCGTCGAAAGGATTGATGGGCGCGATCGCCGACGAAGTGCTGGCGGCGGGCGGCAAGGTCACCGGGATCATCCCGAAGGCGCTCCAGGGCCGCGAGTCCGCGCATCGCGGCCTGACGGAGCTGAAGGTCGTGGGTTCGATGCACGAGCGCGAGCAGCTGATGTTCGACCTCTCCGACGCCTTCGTCGCCTTCCCCGGCGGCTTCGGCACGATGGAGGAGATCATCGAGATGATCACGTGGAAGCAGATGGGCATCCACGGCAAGCCCATCGTGATCGCCAACATCGGCGGCTACTTCGACCCGCTCCTGAAGCAGTTCGAGCTCGCGGTGCAGAAGAAATACGCCCGCACCGAAGACCGAATCCTCTTCGGCGTGGCCGACACGACGAAGGCGATCCTGACGTTTCTCGAAGGGGCCCCCGTCCTGTCCCGGAAAGCCGGCGATTGGGCGTAACGGAAACGGTCACCCCTCTCCCCTCCGGGGAGTGGGGGCAGGGGTGAGGGGCGCGCGGTTTGCCCCTGAGTCTCCCCTCTGGTAAATTGCGCGGTCCCGGCGGCCTGGCCGCCGGGGGGATCTTTTTCAATCAGGGACGAGGGCCGGGATCAAATGCCTCTGCGGGCTTCCGGCCGATAGCCCCCCGGGAAACCGGGACCGAAGAGCAGGCTCGTAGCTCAGGGGGAGAGCACCACATTGACACTGTGGGGGTCAGCGGTTCAAATCCGCTCGAGCCTACCAGTTCTTCGCACGTCAGGCGCTTAGCTCAGCCGGGAGAGCGCTTCCTTCACACGGAAGAGGTCAGCGGTTCGATCCCGCTAGCGCCTACCAAGAGGTTCATCGAAAACGCGGGGTGCCCGCGTTTTTTGTTTTTGACGGCGATCTTCACGGGGAGAGGAGACAATGGAAGCCCTGGTTAACAGCGTCACGCTCACGCTGCCCGACGGTTCGACGCGGAAGGTTCCGGCCGGGACCACCGTGCGCGAGATCGCGGCCGGGATCGGTCCGCGCCTGGCCAAGGACGCGCTCGCCGGCAAGCTCGACGGCCGTCTCGTGGACGTGTCCGCCCGCGTCGAGAGCGACGCGCGCCTCGAGATCGTGACGCCGAAGTCCGCCGAGGCGCTGCCGCTCTACCGCCACTCGACGGCGCATCTGACGGCCAACGCGGTCAAGCGCCTCTTCCCGACGGTTCAGATCGGCATCGGCCCGGCGATCGAGAACGGCTACTACTACGACTTCAACCCGGAGCGGCCGTTCACGCCCGAGGACCTCGTCGCGATCGAAGCGGAGATGCGCCGGATCATCGCCGAGGACAACACGGTCGAGCGCCTCGACATGTCGAAGGACGACGCGATCCGGATCTTCGAGGGACAGAAGGACGCGCTGAAGGTCGAGATCATCAAGGGCATCCCCGACGGCCACGTCTCCTGTTACCGCCAGAAGGACTTCATCGACCTCTGCCGCGGGCCGCACGTGCCTTCGACGGGCCGGCTCGGCGTTTTCAAGTTGACGCACACGGCCGGCGCCTACTGGAAGGGCGACGAGAAGAACCCGATGCTCCAGCGGATCTACGCCGCCTGCTTCCTGACGCAGAAGGAGCTCGACGACTACCTGAAGCAGCAGGAAGAGGCGAAGGCGCGCGACCACCGCAAGCTCGGCAAGGAACTCGACCTCTTCTCGTTCCACCCGTGGGCCCCGGCGTCGCCGTTCTTCCACCCGAAGGGCGCGGTCCTCTACAACGAGCTGCTGGCCTACCTGCGGAGCGAGTACGCAAAGCGCGGGTACCAGGAGGTCCTCACGC
>DATJXB010000247.1:0-2382 GCA_035500755.1 Thermoanaerobaculia bacterium
CCCGTGACGCGCGGCCAGATGGCGGTGTTCCTGGCGAAGGCTCTCGGGCTCAACTGGACGGGCGACTGAGCCGCGCCCGGAACGGCTCGGCCATGCCGTCGCGTCGACTCAGTTCGGCGCGGCTCCGCCGCCGGGGGGCCGGAACATGGGATTGTCGGGGTCGACGGCACGCAGGGCTTCCGCGTAGCGCCGCGCGGCAACCCCGTCTCCGGCCTTCGCGGAGTACGTGACCAGCGCCTCGAGGATTTCCCGATCGCCCGTGTGGCGCTCGTGGGCGGCCGTCAGGACTTCCCGGGCGCGGTCCATCTGCCCGGAAGACTCGAGCGCGACGGCGTAAACGTACACGTAGCGCGCGCGCTCCGGCGGCAGCACGGCGGCCTGGCGCAGCTCCTCGAGCGCCTCGGGCAGGCGCTTGCGCCGCACGAGCGCGAGGCCGAGCGCGTGATGGAGGCCGGGGTCCTTCGGCGCGGCGCGAAGCCCCTGGCGCAGGATCGCCTCGGCCTCCGCGTCCCGGCCCTGCAGGCGGTACACGTCCGCCAGGTTCGCGTAGGCGCCCCCGAGCGCGGGGGTGATCGCGAGCGCCTGCCGGTACTCCTTCTCCGCTTCCGCCAGCTCGCCCCGCTCGGCGTGGAGCGCTCCCAGGTTCAGGTGGGCCTCCGCGCGGTCGGCGTCGACCTGCTGCGAGGCGACGTACTCCGCGAGGGCCTTCTCGAGGTCGGCGGCTTCCGTCGGATTGAGCGTGTCCTTCGGGACGGCGGCGAGCGAACGCGCCGCCTCGATCCGCACCGTCAGCACCGGATCGCGCAGGAGAGGTCCGGCGAGCGCCGCCCTCTCCCCCGGCTCGACGCTCTCGAGCGCCTGCACGGCGCCGTGGCGCACGAGCGGGTCGGGATCGGCGAGCGCCCGCTCGAGCGCCGGCCGTGTCCCCGGGCCGGCGAGCAGCGAGGCCGCCGTGGCGCGGCGGATCGCCGGCATGTTCGGATCGAGCACGATGGCGGCCAGCGCCACGGGGGCGCCCGCGAGCCCTTCCTGTCCGGCGTGGATCGCCTCCGCGTAACCGGGCGCGCGGCGGAGCGCGTCGCCCCACCACCGGAGAGCCGCGTCGGCGGCCCAGGCCGCCGGCTTGTCGGCGTGGCAGGCGGCGCAGGCGTTCGGCGTGCCGAGCGAGACCGTCAGGTCCGGCCGCGGCACGCGCAGGCTGTGGTCGTGCCGCGTGTGGATGACCATGTAGTCGCGGGTCGGCATGTGGCACGCCACGCACCGCGCGCCGGCCGAAGCGGCGACATGGTGATGATGCGCGGGCGTGTCGAACTTCTCCGCGGCATGGCACGCCATGCAGACACGGTCGGCCGAGCCCTTGACCTTCAGGTCGTGGGGATCGTGGCAATCCGAGCAGACGACGCCGGCGGCGTGCATCTTGCTCTGGAGAAACGAGCCGTATTCGTAGACCTCGTCGTGGATCTGGCCGTCGACGAAATACAGAGGCTCCTCGAGGAGCGCGGGGCGGTGCGTCTGCAGCAGCGGCTGCCCGTACACGTAAGCGGCGGCGACGACGGAGCGCCGCGCGTGGCAGCGCGCGCACGTCTCGATCTCGGCGTGCGACGTCCGGGGGACGCTCCGCTTGGCCAGGCCCGTCTTCGGGTCGATGTCCCACGTCGCGCGGGGGCCAGGGTCCCGCAGGACGACGGCCATGCCGCGGTCCGAGTCGTCCGCCTTCGCCCTTCCGGCCTTGACGCCCTCGGCCCACGCGACGTGCGCCGAGCCCGGGCCGTGGCAGGCCTCGCAGGAGACGTCGAGCTCGGACCAGGTCGTCGCGTAGGAGCTCGTCGCCGCAGTGAATCCCTTGGCGACGTTCGTCGAGTGGCACTCGGAGCACATGAAGTTCCAGTTCTGATAGGGACCCGTCCAGTGGAGGGGGTCGTCGTGAGCGACCGCTTCTTTCGGGTAGAGGTGGAACCACCGCTGGCCGCCGCTCTTCGCGGGCCGCGCGTCCCAGACGACGTTGAGCGCCTGGTAACGGCCGCCCGGGAAAGCGATGAGGTATTGCTGGAGCGGCGAGACGCCGAACGTGTAGGCGATCGGGTACTCCTGGAGCCGTCCGTCGGGACCGTCGGTCCGGACGAAGAACTTGCCGTCCCTCTTGAAGAAGGTCGAGGTGACGCCGAAGTGCCGGAAGGTCGCCCCGTCGAAATTCCCCAGGACCGTCTCCGGCGTCGCCTCCTGCATCGCCAGGTCGTGGTGCGAGCCCTTCCAGCGCCGCTCCTCCTCGGCGTGGCAGGAGGCGCACGCCGCGCGGCCGACGAAGGTCGCGGACGCGGCCCGGGGCGGCGGTACCGTCGTGGGCGTCGGGGCCGGCGTCGCGCGCTCCGCCCCGCCCCGGCA
>DATJXB010000248.1:0-7943 GCA_035500755.1 Thermoanaerobaculia bacterium
CCCCACGCCGACCCCGGCTCCCCCGGCCGCCGCCGAAGCGGCCCCGGCGAGCTCCCCGACCCCGGCCGCCGCATCGGCGCTTCCCAAGTGCGGCGACTGCCACACCGACCTCGCCGCGGCCTTCGCCAGAAACCCCCACGCGCAGGCCATCGCGGGAAAGAACGGCGACGTCAACGACGCCTGCTCGACCTGCCACGGCGACGGGACCAGGCACGTCGAGGCCGGCGGCGACGCGAGCCTCATCCAGAAGCCCAAAGGGCTCACCGGCTCCGAGGACTGCCGCGCGTGTCACCAGAACGCGAAGGGCGCCCACAACTCCTTCGACACCGGCGTCCACTCGAACACGGCGGCCGTCAACTGCCTGACCTGCCACTCCATCCACAAGGCCGTCCCGAAGAGCCCCGCCCTGCTCGCCCAGGCGCCCGGCAAGCTGTGCGCGAACTGCCACACGACCGAGTCCGCGTCCTTCGACAACAAGCCGTACGCGCACCGGCTGAATCGCGGCGGGATGACATGCCTCGACTGCCATTCGCCGCACGCCACGCGCGGCGAGACCACCAAGATGACCGTCCAGGGCGAGCTGCCCTGTCTGACCTGCCACGCGGACCTGCGCGGGCCCTTCGTCTTCCAGCACGTGAGCGGGTCGGGCGGCGACTGCCTCTCCTGCCATCAGCCGCACGGCTCGAACAACCCGAACATGCTGCAGTGGGCCCGGGTCGGGCAGCTCTGTCTTTCCTGCCACTCGCAGACTCCGCCGCCGAAGACCTACGGGTCGCAGCCGCCGTCGTTCCACGACCTGACGCTGCCCCGCTACCGCAACTGCACGACGTGCCACGTCGCCGTTCACGGCTCGAACGTGTCGCCGCAGCTGCTGAAGTAGCGCCGCCGTGAGACGCCAGCGCCTCCTCGCTCTCCCGGCCGCCGGGATCCTCCTCCTCGGCGCCGCGACGCTGGCAGGCCAGGCGATTCCCGTCGACATCGAGCTCGGCTACCGGTTCGTGGACGTCAGCGGCAACGATCAGATGTATCGGACGCAGATCAACGACCGCCCCGGCGTCCTTCTCCGGTCGCTCGACTACGCGCCCGGCTCGCTCGGCTTCCTCGACACCCTGCAGATCACGGGCTCCGACATCGGCGCGGGTCCGGCCGGCCAGTTCCGGTTCATGGCCGGGAAGACCGATACCTTCCGGCTCAACTTCACGTGGCGCGAGACGGACCTCTACAGCGCGCTGCCGGCGTTCGCGAACCCGTTCATCGACGACGGCATCGTCCCGGGCCAGCAGACCTGGAACCGCACTCGGAACATCTACGACGTCACGCTCGACCTGCTCCCGGGCAAGATCATCAGCCCGCTGCTCGGCTACACGCGCAACGTCTACGACGGGCCCGGCACGACGACGTACCACGTCGGCGGCAACGAGTTCCTGCTCGACGAGCGGGTCCACTCGGTCGACCAGCTCTACCGGATCGGCCTCGGCTTCAACTGGAACAACATCCAGGCCGGCTTCACCCAGGGCTGGCGCGAGTACAGCTGGCAGGACGTGACGACCCTCTCGCCTGGCGCGACCACGGGGAACAACCCGGCGCCGATCCTCGGCCAGAACATCACGGCCCAGACGATCACCGGCACCGAGCACGACAAGGTCAACACGCCGGTCACCAACGCCTGGCTGTCCGCGAACCTCTTCGGGCGCCTGAAGATCATCGGCACGTTCATCAAGGCCGACGCCAGCGACGAGACCAACTTCGTCGAGGGCGACCTCGGCAAATTCGTGTCCTTCGAGATCGCCCGCTTCTTCTCCGGTCTGGCCGAGACCGTCGACTCGAAGGCGCGCACCGACTACTGGCGCGCCTCGGGGCAGGCCGAGCTCTCGATCACCAACAACGTCCAGGTCGTCGGCGGCTGGCTCGAGAACAGCCGCGTCCTCGACGGCTCGGCCCTGATCTCGGACCTCTACCTCGACACGGTGACCTACGCCGGCCAGAGCGCGGGCAACCTCCTGCAGGAGATCACCGCGAAAACCGAGATCGACGAGATGGATCGCGTCTACAACGCCAGCGTCAACGCCCGGATGCTCGGACCGTTCTCGGTCAACGCCGGCTGGACGCAGACGCAGGAGACCGTGACGGCGACGCCCGACGCCGCCGAGATCGTGATCCCGGGCGGGCAGGGCGGGCGCTACGAGCGGCGTATCAACACGTACGGCGGCGGCGCGACCTTCTCCCAGTGGGGCGTGACGCTGACGGCGGACTACCACCACGACGAGGCCGACCAGCCCATCTTCCGCACCGACTACATCCACCGGGACCGCTACAACTTCCGGGGTCTCTGGAACTTCAAGGACTTTCTGAAAATCGGCGCGATCTTCCGCGAGACGCACGCCGACGACGACATCGTCACGATCGGCTACAACACGCGGATTCGCGAGTTCCAGGGCGATTTCGAGGTGACGTTGTTGAAGGACATGCTCACCGTCCGCGGCGCCGGCGGCGAGTTCCTGACGAACCGCGAGATCCTGATCCGCGAGCCTCAGGACTTCTCGGTCGTCCCCACGGAGCAGCAGGAGTTCGGCCACAACTGGGAAGGCGGCGTCCACTTCCTGTGGCAGAGCCTGTCCCTCGACGCGGCCTACCTGTGGATGAACAACAACGGCTCGATCCCCTTCACGGTGGACCGGATCCGGGTCCTGGCCGAGTACTTCTTCACCAAGAACGTCGGCCTCGACTTCGAGTGGATGCGCGACAAGTACGACGAGCGGGTCGCGCTCGACCAGGCCGGCCCCCTCGCCAACTACAACGGCAACCGGTACTACGTCGGGCTCCATTGGCGGCCTTAGGACTTGGCAGGACGCCGCCGCGGTCTTAGACTCTTGACCCAAGGAGGAACCCCCCCATGAGTTCTCGCGGCACCCGGATCGGCGGCATCGCGACCCTTCTCGTCGCCCTCGCGTGGATGGGCCTCTCCGGAACCTCGACGGCCGACATGGAGATCCAGAAGCAGGCGAAAGCGGCGGGCGTCGAAGTGAAGAACTGCCAGACCTGCCACACCGTGGCTCTGCCGAAGAAAGGCGAGGGCCAGAACGAGTTGAACGATCTCGGCAAGTGGCTCGTCGCTCAGAAGGACGCGAAGAAGGCCAAGGCCGTCGACGGCGCCTGGGCGAAGGACTATCCCGGCAACAAGAAGTGAAGTTTCGCCTCTCGGCCGCGGCGATCCTCGCGGTCGCCGCGGCACCGCTGCTCGCGGGCCCGGCGGACTTCGGCGTGCCACAGCCGCACGGCTGGCTCGGGACGACGAATGAGTGGATGCGCGGCATCGGCCTGGTCCTCGCGGCCCTCAACCTCGTCCTTCTCGTCTGGATCTGGCGCTCGGCCCGCGCGAAGGGAGTCACGGCCGCGTCCAAGGCCATGCTCTTCGGCGCGATCCTCGTCCTGCCCGTGATCGTCGTCTTTCTCGCCACGGCCCAGGGGATGGAAGAGTCCATGACCGTCGACGCCTGCGGCAACTGCCACGCGATGGACAGCCACGTCGCCGACCTGAGAAACCCCAAGAGCGACTCCCTGGCGGCGGTCCACTACAAGAACCGCTACATCCAGGACGACCAGTGCTACACGTGCCACAGCGACTACGGCATGTTCGGCACGGTCAGCGCCAAACTCGAAGGCCTCGGCCACGTCTACCACAACATCACCGACACGTACGAGAAACCGATCAAGATCCGGAAGCCCTACTCGAACGTCCGCTGCTTCGGCTGCCACTTCGGGGCGCAGAACTTCCTCGCCAAGCACGACAAGGACGAGATTCCAAATCTCGTCTCCGGCAAGGACTCGTGTCTCGATTGTCACGGGCCGGCGCACCACGCGGAAGAAGCCGCGCCGACGAAGCAGGCCTCGAAATGAGCAGGAACCTCGGCGACGTCACCCCGCAGGGCTTTCAGCGCCTGCGCTGGGCCGTGGCCCTGACGGTGATCGCCGTCGTCCTCTCGATCGCGCTCCTGATCAAGGAGACGGCCTACCTCTTCACCATTTTCATGTTCCTCGGCCCGACGCTCCTGCTCGGCGCGATGGTCCTGCTGGTCTGGACGATCCTCGACGAGCTCAAGTCCAAGAGCGTCCTGTAGGAGAATTCCCGGGGTGGCGGGTTGGTGGGACCGGCCGGAGTCGAACCGGCGACCTAGAGTTTAGGAAACTCTTGCTCTATCCAACTGAGCTACGGCCCCTCGCGCCATAGCGTAACCGATCGGCGGCCGGCCTACGACGCGTCGGACAGGCGCGCGACCGACGCGCGGCTTTCGGCCGCGCCTTTCACCGGAGAAGCCGCCGAATCCGGCGGCAGCACGACGACGAAGCGGTTCCCGCGTCCCATCGCGCGCGGCTCGACGCTGACCGTGCCGCCGTGCAGCTTCACGGCCCACTCGACGATCGCGAGACCGAGGCCGCTGCCGGGGACCCCGGCGCCCCGGGACGCCGGCGCGCGGTAGAAACGTTCGAAGACCCGAACGCGCTCCTCCGCCGTCAGCGTCGGCGCCTGATCGTGGACCTCGATCTCGTGGCCCCGCGCCGTCTGCGAGACCCGCACGTCGATGAGCGTCGAGGGCGGCGAGAACTTGATCGCGTTCTCGAGGAGGTTGCTCAGGATCTGCCGGAGCAGCCGCTCGTCTCCCTTGTACTCGGCCGAGCCTCGCGACTCGGTTCCGACGAGGACGCGCCGCTCCGCGGCGAAGCTCCTCAGCCCGTGGACGACGTCCCGCATGAGCTCGCCGAGGTCCACGAGGCGGCGTTCGACCGGCTGCTCGAGAACCTGGCCTTCCGCGAGCAGCGTCAAGTCGCGCACGAGCCGGGAGAGGCGCTCGCTCTCGTTGGCGATTGCCCCGAGGGCCTCCCGCAGGTCCTCGCGGCTGCGATCCGCGCCCAGCGACAGCTCCGCCTCCGTGCGGACGATCGCCACGGGCGTCTTCATCTCGTGCGCGGCGTCGGCGATGAACGTCCGTACCTGCTGGGCGGACGCGTCGATGCGTGCCAGGAGCCGGTTGAAGACGCTCGCCAGCCTTCCGATTTCGTCGTCGGGATTGATGACGGCCACCCGGTGCGACGCCCCGGCCCGCGTCGAGGCCGCCATCCGCTCGACCTCGTCCGTCAGCGCGGCGATCGGATGGAGCGTCCGTTTCGCGAGCCAGTAGCCGCCGGCGACCGCGAGCAGCACGCCGCCGACCACGAGCTCGATCAGGAAGAGCCGGAAGGTGGCGACCGAGGCGACGAGCGGCCTCGCGTCCCCCGCGACCGCGATCGTGACGCGGTCGCCGCGGCTGCCGACCGCCGTCGTCTGGATCGCGCCGCGCAGGTCGCCGCGCAGCGGGAGCACGACCAGGGCGTCCGAGCCCGCGATTTCGCGCCAGCGCGCCGCCGGCAGGAAGCTCGGCGCGTTTTCGGCCCCGTCCTCGGAGACGATGCCGAGCAGCGTCGCGCCGTCGGTGCCGTCGCGGATCTCCGCCGCCATGCCGCTCAAACGGTAGGCGTCGAGCGTCTCCCGCGCCGCCCGGCGGAGCGGGTCGTCCCCCAGGCGCATCGCTCCCTTGAGCTCCTCGACGTACGCGCGCTGAAGCGTCCGCAGGTTGTCCGCGAGGTCGGTGTCGAAGGCGCGGTACGCGAACGCCCGGTAGCGGAAGTAGGAGACGAACGACTGCAGAACGAGGATGACGCAGAGCGCGAGGCCGTACCAGGCCGTCAGTTTCCAGCGGATCGAGAGACGATTCAGGCCGGCCTCTCGGCGTCGTCTGCGACGAAGTAGCCCTCGCCGCGCCGGGTCGTCAGGAAGGAAACGCCGCGATCCGACGCCGGATCGAGCTTCTGCCGGAGACGGCTGATGTAGACGTCGATCAGGTTGGAGGTCGGGTCGAAGGAGTCGGCCCAGACGTGCTCCGCGATCTCGCGCCGGGGAACGGTCCGGCCGCGGTTCAGGAGGAGGTATTCGAGAAGGGCGTACTCCTTGGCCGTCAGCTCGACCATCCGGTTCTCGACGTCCACGAGGCGCTTGGCCCGGTCGAGCCGGATGTTCCCGACCGTCAGCATCATCTGCGGCGGCAGCGCCCGTCGGCGCAGGAGGGCTCCAACGCGGGCCCGCAGCTCGCCGACGGCAAAGGGCTTCGGCAGGTAGTCGTCGGCGCCGATCTCCAGCCCCCGGACCCGGTCGGCAATCTCCGAGCGCGCGGACAGCATGAGGATCGGAGTCGAAGAGCCGGCCGCGCGCAGCCGGCGGCACACCCCGAATCCGTCGAGCCCGGGAAGCAGGATGTCGAGGATGACGAGGTCGTAGTCGGTCGCGGAGGCCCGTTCCACGGCGGCCGTGCCGTCCCCGACGAGGTCCACCGCGTATCCGGATTCCCGGAGAACGCGCCCGAGGAGGCTCGCCATGTGGAGGTCGTCTTCGACGACGAGGACCCGCATTCCATCGAGTATACGGCGCGAGTCCGCGTCCCCTTTCAGGGGCGGCCCGTTTTATTCTCGGTTCATTTTCGCGGGCGGCCCGGCCGGTAGAGTTCCGGCCGGCGGAACCCGATCCCGGAACACCGCGCCGCGAGCCGGGCCGCCCGGCCTGACGCGAGCCGGATTGTGAACGACCCCGGCACCGCAGGAGGGCCGGGGGTGCCGCCGCGCTCCGAGCCGCTGAGAATCTGACCGACCGAACCGCCGCCTACGGCCCGAACGGATCCCGGACAACGAGCAGCCGTCCGGCCTTCGGGTCGCAGACGTAAGCGTTTCCCGATTCATCGGCCGCCACGCAATGGCCGCCCGCCGCCGTCGGCACCTCGCCAGCGAGCTCGAGGGCGCCGGTCGCAGACACCAGGAGGATGGGCAGGGTGGCGCTCTTGCCAGCGGCGAGATACAGGTGGGAGAGCCGCGGGCTGTAGTCGATCAGATCGACACCCTCGCCCACGCGCAGCTTCGAGAGGAGCCTGCCGTCGCGGGCGTCGAGAACCGCCGCCGCTCCTTCGGCGCAGCCGGCGAACAGGAAGCCGCGATCCGGGTCGAGCGCGATCCCGCGCGAGCCGTCGCACCCGTTCGGCCAGGTCGCGGCGACGCCGCGGTTCTTGAGCGTCAGGGCGACGGTCTTCCCTTTCCAGAGATGCGTGTAGACGCGCGCCCGCGCGACGTCGACGACCAGCGACTCCGGACCGCCTTTGACCGCGATGAAGTCCTCGTGCACCGGCTTGGGCGGGTTGCCGTCCAGGCGAAACACCTCGATTCGCTCTTCTTCCGGTTCGGTGACCCAGATCTCGCCCGTCGGCTCGACCCAACGGACGTAGTCGGGGCTCCCGCCGAGCTTTCCCGACGAGACGACCCGGCCGTCCTTCGGGTCGACGACGATGAGGCGGCGGCTCGTGCGGTTGCCGGCGAAGACGAAGCCCCGCCCCTCGTCGGCCGACGTCACCCCGGCGTCGTAACCTCCGCGGTACTCCTCGGCCTCGCCGAGACCCGAGATCTGCGTCTGAGCGAGCTCGCGCGGGTCCCAGAGGACGATCGAGCCCGTCCCGGCCGCCGGCACGATCAGCCGCCGCAGCGCCGGCGACCAGCGCAGGTCGTCGAATCCCACGCCTTTGTCGCCGCCGGGGATGGGGATCGCCGCGGGTTGGGCGGATGCCACGGAGGCGAGGGCCAGCCCCCACACGGACGCCGACAGCCACAATGCCGATCTCTTCATATCGAGAGATACGGAGCTCGACCCCGAGAGATCACCGGCCCTCGAGCCGGCACGCGCGGGAGACCCGGTACCGATTGTCGGCGAACGCTCGATAGGTCCGGTCAAACACGCTTCGAAGCCCCGGGGCGATCGAGAGCAGATAGGCCGGATACGCCCACCAGATTCTCCGCATCACGAAACGATAGACGTCCGCTCCCACGAGCACCGACTCGTCGCTCGACCACAGACGCAAGTCGTCGAGCAGTTG
>DATJXB010000249.1:0-32735 GCA_035500755.1 Thermoanaerobaculia bacterium
CGCGATGCGCCGGGCCGCGAAGCTCTTCGAGGGCCGCCACGACTTCGCGTCCTTCTGCGAGAACCCCGAGGGCCAGGAGTCCACGATCGTCGTCGTCGAGAAGTGCGAGGTCCGCGAGGAGGGCGACGAGATCCATTTCCGGATCACGGCGTCGCACTTCCTGTGGAAGATGGTGCGCCGCCTCGCGGGAACCCTCGTCGAGGTCGGCCGCGGCAAGCTCGACGCGGCCGGCGTCGAGAAGCTACTGACGGAACGGTCCGCGGCTCCCGCGAAGTGGACGGCTCCGCCGTCCGGCCTGTTCCTGGAGCGCGTCACCTACTGACGGAGGGGCGTCCCCGAGGGGCGCCCGACGAGCTCCAGCGCCGCCAGGGCATTGGGCTCGCGCTGGAGAACGCCGACGCCGTAGCCGTCCTTGGTCAGGAAGTCGAACGACACCTCGCTGAACGCGACCGACGCCGGCAGCCGGTCCCGGCGGTAGCGCCAGGTCTCGCGCCGGCCCTGGATCCTCTCGGAGCTCTTGGCCTCGAGCGACACGGACTGGAGAGTCACCCTGCCGTTGACCTCCTTGACGAGCTCCTGTCCCGGCGCCGCGCGCGCCGTCTGGATCGGATCGTCCTCGCTCTTGAGCGACCCGGTGACGACCGCGCTCGGCGGTCCCATGACGACGAACACCATGCCCCGGTCCGTCTCGCTCCCCCGCTTCTCTGCCTGCGCGAAGGTGGCGTCGGCGAACTGGATCCGGCGCTCGATCTCGTCGCGGTATTCGTTGACGGGCGTCTCGGGCGTGGGATCGCGCCGCTGCCAGAAGAGAACGGCAAACTCGGCCCGGGCCGCGGCGCCATTGAGTCGCTGCCAATCGGCCTTCTCGTCGGCGGTCATGAAAAAACGGATCGCGCCGTCGCCCCACTTCTCGTCGGCCGCGGCAGGAGTCGCCGCGGGGCTCGCGCGAAAGTGCGCGTAGGCTTCCGCGAGCCCCGACTCGGCGCCGGCGGCCGGCGCGGAGTCCCGGTGGACCTCGTCGCGCGCTTTCGCGAAGGCCTCGAGCACGGGCTTCGGATACATCGAGGGATCGAGTCTCACGGCGGGCGCCGCCGCCAGGTAGGTCTTGAATTCGGCCACCGCCTCGCTCTTCCGGCCGAGCGCCGCGAGATCGGCGCCGCGATAGAAGGCAACGGACGGCGCGATCTTCTCGCGGGCCGCCTCGAGACCGGGCGCGCGGGCCGCCGCGTCGAGCTTTTCGAGCGTGGCGAGGGATTCGGAATAACCGCCGCCGCGGAACTGCGCCTTCGCCTTCGCGAAGAGCTCGGTCATCGCGGCGATCCGGGGATCCTGCGCCCGCGCCGAAGAGACGGCGAGCAGCCCCGCCAGCGACGCCGTCCACGCGCGATTCCGCAACCTGCCCATGGCTCGCCTCTGCGCAAATCCTACGCCCGCGCCGCTAGAATGGCGCGCGTCATGGCACCCGAAAAGGACACGTGGCAACCCGACACCTACGCGCGCTTCGCGGCCGAGCGCAGCCGTCCGTTCTTCGACCTGCTCGCGCTCGTCGAACCAATCCCCGGCGGCCGGGCCGTGGACCTCGGCTGCGGCACGGGCGAGCTGACGCGCGAGCTCCACCGCCGGGTCCAGGCCGCCGAGACCGTCGGGATCGACTCCTCGGCCGCGATGCTCGCGAAGGCCGCGGCGTTCGCGGGAGCGGGGCTGCGCTTCGAGCAGGGCGACCTCGCCGCCTTCGCGCCGAAGGAGCCCGTGGACCTCGTGTTCTCGAATGCCGCCCTGCACTGGGTTCCGGATCACCCGGCGCTCCTGGCGCGCCTGTCGCGGACGCTCGCGCCCGGCGGTCAGCTCGCCTTCCAGGTGCCGGACAACTTCGGCCACGCGTCGCACCGGGCCGCCGAGGCCGTCGCGTCGGAGAACCCGTTTCGCGGGGCGCTCGGCGGCGGGGCACACCCGAAGAACGTGCTGGCGCCCGAGGAGTACGCCTCGATCCTCGACCGCCTCGGCTCCGCCGAGCAGACCGTGCGGCTTCAGGTCTACGGCCACCGCCTCGCCTCGCGCGAAGGCGTCGTCGAGTGGGTCGAGGGGTCGCTGCTTTCGGAATACCGCCGGCGGCTCGCCCCGGATCTCTACAAGCGGTTCGTCGTTCGCTACCGGCAGATTCTCTTCACCATGATTCCGGACGAGCGGCCCTACTTCTTCGCGTTCCGACGGATCCTCGCGCGGGCTCGCCGCTGACGGATCAGAACGCCAGAGCGACGAGCGCCTTCCGCACGCCGGAAACGACCTCGGCCATTCGCCGGTAGTCGAGCGTCCCCGGCGTGTCCGCCGGCGTGTGATACCGCGGATTCCGATAGAAGGCGGTGTCCGTGATCATCACCGCGGGCAGGCCGCGATTCCAGAACGTGGCGTGGTCGGAGAGGTCCACGCCGCGGACGAACCGGGGCGCGTTGATCGAGAACACCGGCAGATCCGAGGCCTCGCGCATCGCGGCCTTCACGCGCCGGACGATCCCGGCGCCGCCGGCGCTCCCGACCACGGCAACGAAGTTGCCCCGCGTCGGATAGAAGAGCTTCAAGACGCCGAACGGAAGCTGCTGGCTCCCGGGAGCGTCCGTGAAGCAACCGATCATCTCCAGGCAGAGCATCGCTCGCACGCGGCGCCCGGACTTCTCGAGGGCGGACGCGTAGACCTCGCTGCCCATGCCCGGCGTTCCGAAGTACGGGGCCTCTTCGAGCGCAAAGAAGACGAGCTCGACGCGGCGCGACGGCGTCGCGCCCGAGAGCAGCTCGGCGAGCTCGAGCAACCCGGCCACGCCGCTCGCGTTGTCGTCGGCGCCGGGCATCTCGCCGGCGACGTCGTAATGGGCGCCGACGACCACGACTTCGGGCGTGTCCGGACCGTACGCCGCGACGACGTTGACGTAAGCCGCGCCCGCGGTTTCGAAGCGCTGCTCGGAAACGGCGCCGCCGGCCGCGCGGAGCTCTCCCGCGATCCACTCGGCGGCCCGCTGCATGTTCTCCGGATGGCCGCCGTCGCGCGGATGAAATTCCTCGACGAGCTTCCGGACGCGGCGCTCGATCCGCGCCGGGTCGGGCGGGGCCTCGCCGCCGCGCGTCACTCGACGGGAGACCACCGGCTGAGTCAGCCAGGCCGACGCCACGACGAGCAGGACGAGTACCGCGACGGCCCAGACCACGCGGCGAACCCCTCTCCGAACGGCTACAGCACGTCCGCGGATTCGAGAGCGTGCGCGAAGGCCGTGCGCCAGAGGCTCGTGAGCTCCGCCACGGGCTCGTCCACGACGACGCGGCTGCCGGCTGAGATCGTGAGGCGCTCGCCGCCGACCCAGCCGGCGGCGGTGAAGGGGACGCCCTTCTCTTTGGCCAGGGCGCGCACGGCGGCCTCGTTCTCCGGCGGAAACGAGACGATCGCGCGTCCGGTCGACTCCCCGAAGAGAAACGCCGACATCCGCACGCCCGGCTCGAGCGAAAGGGTCGCGCCGAGGCCATTCGGCATCGCGCTCTCGGCGAGCGCGACGGCGAGGCCGCCGTCGGAAACGTCGTGAGCGGACGACACCTTCCCCTGCTCGGCAAGTGTCGCGAGAAGATCGACGAGGCGCTTCTCCGCGTCGAGGTCCACTTCGGGGCACGGACCTTCATCTCGCCCGCGAATCGTCCGGAGGAACTCCGAGGCGCCGAGCTCGTCGCGCGTCGTCCCGAGAACCGCGACGAGATCGCCGGCATGGCGGAACGCGACGCGGATGTGCCTCGAGACGTCCTCCATCAGGCCGACCATGCCGACGGTCGGCGTCGGCGGGATCGCGCGGCCGTCGGTCTCGTTGTAGAGCGACACGTTGCCCGACACGACCGGCACCTCGAGCGCGCGGCAGGCGTCGGCGATGCCGCGCACCGCGGCTTCGAACTGCGCCATGACCTCGGGCTTCTCGGGGTTGCCGAAGTTCAGGCAGTCGGTGATCGCCAGAGGCCGGGCGCCGGTCGCGGCAATCGAGCGTGCCGCTTCCGCCACGGCGATCGCACCGCCGCGATACGGGTCGAAGGTGCAGAAGAAGGGGTTGACGTCGCTCTTCATCGCGATGCCCTTCGTCGTTCCCTTCACGCGCATGACGGCGGCGTCGCCGCCCGGCCGCTGCACGGTGTTCGACTGGACCATGTGGTCGTACTGCGTCCAGATCCACGACTTCTCGGCGACGTTCGGCGAAGCGAGCAGGCGCTTCAGGCAGTCGGCGTAGTCGGCGGGCTCGGCCTCGCTCTGCCAGCGGAACGGTCCCGGCGGCGGCGCGAGGGGGGCTCGAGGCCGGTCGTAGCAGGGCGCCCTGTCCGAGAGCGGCGCCGCCGGGAGGTCCGCGACGATCTTGCCGTCGAAGAAGAGGACCACGCGCCCCGAGTCCGTCACGGTGCCGATCTCGACGGCGTCGAGCTCCCACTTGTGGAAGATCGCGAGGACCTCGGCGAGCCGGTCGCGGCGCGCGACGAGGAGCATCCGCTCCTGCGACTCCGAGAGCATGATCTCGTAGGGCGTCATGCCCGTCTCGCGCACGGGCACTTTCGAGAGGTCGAGCTCGACGCCGGAGCCGGCGCGGCCGGCCATCTCGAACGACGACGACGTCAGCCCCGCGGCGCCCATGTCCTGGATTCCGACGACGGCGTCCGTCTGGAAGAGCTCGAGGCACGCCTCCATCAGGAGCTTCTCGGTGAACGGGTCGCCGACCTGGACCGTCGGGCGCTTCTGGCTCGCCTCGTCGGCGGCGAACTCTTCCGACGCCATCGTCGCGCCGTGGATCCCGTCGCGGCCGGTCTTCGACCCCACGTAGACGACCGGATTTCCCGCGCCCTCGGCGCGCCCGAGGAAGATCCGGTCGCTCTTCACGAGCCCCACGTTCATGACGTTGACGAGGATGTTGCCGTCGTAGCCCTTGTGAAAGGACGTCTCGCCGCCGAGGGTCGGGATCCCGATGCAGTTGCCGTAGCCGGCGATCCCGCGGACGACCCCGTCGACGAGGTGCTTCATGCGCGGCGCGTCGAGCCGCCCGAAACGCAGCGAGTTCAGCGACGCCATCGGCCGCGCGCCCATCGTGAAGACGTCGCGCAGGATGCCGCCGACACCCGTTGCCGCGCCCTGGTAGGGCTCGATGAACGACGGGTGGTTGTGGGACTCCATCTTGAACGCGACGGCGAGGCCGTCGCCGATGTCCACGACGCCCGCGTTCTCGCCGGGGCCCTGGATCACGCGCGGCCCGGTCGTCGGGAAATTCTTCAAGTGGATCCGCGAGGACTTGTACGAGCAGTGCTCGCTCCACATCGCCGAGAAGATGCCGAGCTCGACGAGGTTCGGCTCGCGGCCGAGGATCTCCTTGATGCGGCCGTACTCCTCGTCGGAGAGGTTGTGCTCGCGGATGAGCTCTTCGGTGATCGTCATCGCGCGGCCATCGCCGCGACCGCGGAGGCGAACATCTGGAGGCCCTGGTCGTTGCCGAGGAGCCTTTCGGAGCATCGGTCCGGGTGAGGCATGAGGCCGACGACGTTGCCGTCGCGGTTGCAGATGCCGGCGATGCCGCGCGCCGCGCCGTTGGGATTGGCCGCGTCCGTGACCCGGCCGTCCCGATCGCAGTAGCGGAAGACGACGCGGCCCTCGCGCTCGAGGGCGTCGAGCACGTCGGGCGGCGCCGTGTAGTTGCCTTCCATGTGCCCGATCGGCATCGTCACGACGCTGCCCTTCGGGTAGAGCGACGTGAACGGCGTCGCGTCGTTCTCGACCTTCATCGAAACGTCCTTGCACACGTAGCGCAGCCCCCGGTTGATCTGCATCGCCCCGGGAAGCAGGCCCGCCTCGAGGAGCACCTGGAAGCCGTTGCAGATGCCGAGGACCGGCCCGCCTTTCTTCGCGAACGCGGCCACGCTCTCCATGACGGGCGAGAAGCGCGCGAGCGCTCCGGCGCGCAGGTAGTCGCCGTAAGCGAAACCGCCCGGGAGGATCACGGCGTCCGAGCCTTTCAGGTCGGTGTCGTGGTGCCAGATGTACACGGCCTCGCAGCCCAGGAGCTGCGTGGCCACGTGGTGGCAGTCCTCGTCGCAGTTGGAACCGGGGAACACGACGATGCCGAACTTCACGACACGACCCTCACGTCGTAGCCCTCGATGACGGTATTGGCCAGGAGCTCCTCGGCCATCTTCTTCGCGTCGGCCTCGGCCGCGCGCGCGTCGCCCCCGGCGACCTCGATGAAGAAGACCTTGCCGGCGCGCACGTCGCGCACCGCGCCGTGGCCGAGCCGTCCGAGCGCCGCGGCGATGGCCTTGCCCTGGGGATCCAGCACGCCTTCCTTGGGATAGACCCGAACTTCCACCTTCATGCCTCGAAAGCCTCCAGTCCCGTGATCTGGTCCGCGATGGCGAAGGGCACGTTCCACCCGGAGCGCTCGACGAGACGCGTCAGCATGGCCCGCACGATCTCCGGGGTGTTGTTCGTCCGCGACAGGTGCGTGGCGACGACGCGTCGGAGCCTGGGGCCCACGGCCCGGAACATGGCGCCCGCCGACTGGGCGTTCGACAAATGCCCGAGCCCGCCCGAAATACGCCTCTTCAAGGGCCAAGTATATGGCCCGTCGCGGAGCATGTCTTCGTCGTGGTTCATCTCGACCATGAGCGTCGTGGCGTGGCGCAGGAAGTCGACGAACGGCTCCTCGGCGCGCCCGAGGTCCGACGCGATCACCAGGCGCGCGTCGTCCGATTCGAACGCGTAGGCGACGGATTCCGCAGCGTCGTGCGGCGTCGCGAACGCGCGAAAGCCGAGGTTGCCGACGCGCCCGTCGCGGGCCGGGTAAACCCGGACGTACGGCGTGAAGAGGTCGCCCTCGAGGCCGATCGCCCCGGCGGTGCCGCCCGTCGCGTAGACCGGACAGTCCCAACGCCGGACGAAGACCGCCGCGCCGCTCGAATGGTCATTGTGCTCGTGGGTCAGGAAGAGGGCCGCGATCGACTCGGCGGCGATCCCGCGCTTCTCCATCCGCCGCTCGATCTCGCGCGCCGAGAGGCCGGCGTCGACGAGCACGCGGGTCCCGCCCGCCTCGACCACGCACGCGTTGCCGCCCGAGCCCGACGCGAGGACCGTGACCCGCACGAACCTAGATTAGCAAATCCGATCAGCGGCGTCCGGTCGAGCCGAAGCCGCCGTCGTGGCGCTCGGTCGCCGGCAGCGCGTCCACGGCCTCGAGCCGCGCGCGCGCGACGGGAGCGAGCACCAGCTGCGCGATGCGGTCGCCGCGCGAGACCGTGACCGGCTCGGCGCCGAGGTTGGCCAGGATGACGCGAATTTCGCCCCGGTAGTCGCTGTCGATCGTGCCTGGCCCGTTCAAGAGCGTCAGGCCGTGGCGGATCGCGAGGCCGCTCCGCATGCGCACCTGGCCTTCGTACCCCGGAGGAATCGCCACGGCGATTCCCGTCGGGACGAGGGCGCGGGCGCCCGGCGCGAGCGTGACGGGCTCGGCCGCTCTCAGGTCGCAGCCGGCGGCGCCCGCCGTCGCGTATGCGGGCAGCTCCAGCCCTTCGCCGTGGGGAAGCACGGTGACCGCGAGGACGATCTCGGTCATGCTCGCCTATCGAATCACAGGTACGGCCGCAGCGTTTCGGCGACCAGCAGGCGCCGGGCGCCGCGCGCGCTCACGGCCTCGAACCGGACGATCGCGTCCGGCGAGACGGCCGACGTCGAAAACGTCAACCGCCACTCCCGCCGGGCGCCGGGCTCCCCTGCTCCCGGCGACGTGGCGGCGAGCTCGCCGCCGAAGAAGAGGCGGACGTCGGGCGGCCGCTCGTCGGAAGCGCCGAGCGCCCAGCCCCGCGCCGAGACCGTCCCGCCCTCGACCGCCGCGTGATCGAGCGCGCCCGCCGGATCTCGCGAGAGCGCCGGCTCCGGTCCTTCCGGCAGCGGGGGCTTGGCGAGAACGTAGAGGTCCTGGTAGCCGCAGAGGCCCTCGGAAAAGACGAAGAGGCGCCGCGCGCGTCCGGGCAGCGCCGCCGAGGCGGCGCGAACGTACCGGGGCGCGACCCAGCTCGTGCCGTACTCGTTCCCGTCCAACCGTTCGGTCTCGCTCTCGGGCCGAAACGACAACCCCGACGCTCCCGGCCGCTCCGCCTCGGGCGCGAGACGCTCGCCGTGCGTGCTGAAGACGAGCACCCCGCCGGGCGCGACGAGCGCGTCGAGCCGATCGAGCCAGGCTTCGAAGCGGCCCGCCGGCAGGTGGCTGAAGAGCGAGATGGCCAGGACGAAATCGAACGGCCCCTCGAGAGCCAGCCTCCGCGGATCGTGGCCGGAGACGACGCCGCGCACGCCGAGCGTCTCCTGTTGAAAGCGGACGGCGCCCGGATCGATCTCGGCCATGGTGACGCGCTCCGGGCCGAGCGCCCGGGCGAGGAATCGCGTCGCGCGCCCGTAGCCGGCCGCGAAGTCGAGGAAGGACCGGACGCGGCCGAGACCGCCGAAACGCCAGGCGGCGATCTCCGAAACGGTGCGGAAGATGGAGGCGCCCGTCGCGAAATAGAAGACGGCCGCGGTCTCGGGGGTGCGGTGATGACCGGCGAGCTCGTAGCCGTACATCTCGTCCGCCGGGTGAAGGCGCGTCACGAGCGGCGGTCCCGCGCCCGCGAGCTCGCGCACGCACGCGGCGACCTCGGCGTTGGCGCCGGGGTCGAAGGGCGCCGCGTCCGTCGTCATCGCGGCCGCGATGCTAGCAGGCGGTCAGAGCGCTCCCGCCAGGTCGCCCGCGCCGACGCCGAGGCGGCCGACGTTGCCGACGACCGAGACGCAGAGCGACTTCCCGTCGAGGACGCGCGCGGCCTCTTCGCCGATCGCGTCGACGGTGACGGCCGCGATCCGCGCGAGGACCTCCTCGGGCGTTTCCACGCGCCCGAAGTAGAACTCCTGCCGCGCCGCCGCGGACATCCGCGAGACGGTCGACTCGAGCGCGAGCAGGAGGTTGCCGGTCAGGTTCTCCTTGGCGCGCGCGAGCTCCTGCGGGCGGACGCCGGAGCGCTTGAGCTTCGCCAGCTCCCGGAGCGTCACCTCGAGCACCCGCGGCAGGTTCTTCGGCGCGCACGCGGCCGACACGGCCTCGTAACCGCCGAGTCGATACGCCGACAGCGACGAGGCGATCGTGTAGACGAGGCCGCGGCGCTCCCGCACCTCCTGGAAGAGGCGCGACGACATCCCTCCCCCGAGGACGACGTCGAGCAAGGCCGCCGCCCAGCGCCGTCCGCTCGTCTGCGAGCTCGCGGCCACACCCAGGCAGACGTGGGCCTGCTCCAGCCCGCGGCGCGGCCGGACGAGCACCTGCGCGTGCGCCCGCGGGGCGCGCTCGGCGCCCGAGCGGCGGCGGGGCGCGGCGCCGCGCGGCCGGCGTTTGCGGATCAGCCGCTCGACGGCGGCGATCGCCTCGGCCGGATGCACCCGCCCGGCCACCGCGACGATCAGGTTCTCCGGCCGGTAGCGCGACGCGTAGTAGCTCTCGAGGTCGTCCTGGCGAATCGCGCGCACGGTCTCCGCCGTGCCGAGAATCGGCGCCCCGAGCGCGTGGTCCTTCCAGAACGCCTGGACGAAGTTCTCGTGAGCGAGGTCCTCCGGGTTGTCGTTGGCCTCGCCGATCTCCTCGAGGATCACGCCGCGCTCGACCTCGACGTCGGCGGCGCGAAACGCCGGCGCGAGGACGACGTCGCCGAGCAGGTCGAGGGCCCGGGCGAAGCGCGTGTCGAGCGTGCGGCAGTAGAAACCCGTGTACTCCTTGGTCGTGAACGCGTCCACGTCGCCGCCTAGCCGATCGATCTCCCGGGCGATCTCGACGGTCGAGCGCCGGCGCGTCCGCTTGAAGAGCAGATGCTCCAGGAAATGCGACACGCCCCGCCGCGCCGGCGGCTCGCCGCTCGAGCCCGCGCGCACGAAGATGCCGAGGGCCACGGAGCGGACGTCGGTCATCCGGTCGACGAGAACCGTCGTCCCGCCGTCGAGGACCTCGCGAACCGTCGCGGGCGCGCTCACGCGGGCGGCGGATTCTGCGGACCCTGGGGGGCGGCCGGTTGCGGCGTGCGGTTCGGATAGATCGAGTTGGGGTCGATGATCGGTCCGTTGTTGTCGTTGTCGGCGTCGCCCGCGATGAAGCGCCACTCGTCCGTGTAGTCCCGGCCGCGCCACTGCCGGACGCCCATGCGGCGGATCTTGGTGCGGACCCCGACGATGGGCCCCGTCTTCTTCCCGGGCGAGCCGAAGATGGAGGTCGGCGTCGGCGTCAGCGCGCCGCCGCTTCCGAGAAACGGCGGCGGCGTGGGCCGGTCGCCCCCGAAGCCGAAGGCGCCCGACGTCGGGGTCCGGTTGGCGCCGGGCGTCTGGAGGCCGCTGCCCCCCTGCGGCGGCGGCGCCTGGCCCATCGGCGCGGCCTCGGGCGTTCCGGCGATGATCGTCTCCCAGTTGTCGCAGTTGCACATGGGGTCCTTCCAGAGCTGGCGGATCGACTTGGGCTTGATCTTGACGAGCTCGTCGAGCTGGTTGGGAAGCCGCCCGTAGCGCTTCTGGAAGGCGAGGATCGCGCGTCCGTACTGCTTGCCCCGGAAGATGAGCTCCATCTCCCGGTCGCGCTCGATGATTTTCGCGATCGACGGGCCGACCGCCGCGAGGAGGATCACGATGATCGCAATCGCCATGACGACGCCGACGAGCGTGAAACCGGAAGACGTGAACCGGGCACCGTGAGCCGGGAACCGAGGGTCCCTCGTCCGTCGGTTCACGGTTTCCGGTCGACGCTTCACGGGCCGAAGGCCTACCAATCGCTGTAAATCGACCCGTCGAGCGCCTTTTCCTTGGAGGCGCTGTGCACGTCGATGATCCCGGGCGGCTGCGGCGACGCGTTCGGATCTTCCGGCGGGGCCGACTGATCGGGCTCCTCCATCGTCAGGACCCAGTCGGAGCCCTTCGTCATGGGGTCGATCGGCACCTTTCGGATGTAGCCGTCCTTGACGAGGGTCTCGAGGTCCGCCGGGTAGTTGCCTTTGTCGCCCTTGTACTGGTCGATGACGCTGCGGAACGTGAACAGGTCGCCGCGCAGCGTCGCCTCGCGGGCGCGCTTGGGCGAGTCCCGGAGCGCCGGCACGGCGATCGCCGCGAGGATGCCGATGATCGTCATGACGACGAGGAGCTCGAGCAGGGTGAAGCCCCGCTCCCCCGCCCCCTGCCGCCGGCGTCCCGCGTCCTGCCCCTCCATCACCAGTCCTTGTAGAACGTCCCGTCCAGCGCCTGCGCCTCGGACAGGGAGTAGACGTCGTAGACGTTCTGGCCGCCCCACGAGAACGAGTCGGCCTCGTCCTGGTAGGACCGCAGGCCCCACTCGGCTTTGCTCGTGAACGGATCGATCGGGATGCGCCGCAGGAACTTCTGCTTCTTGTCGAGCTGGCCGACGAGCTTGACGCCCTTGACGAGCGTGTCGAGATCGGGCGGGTAGCCTTCACCGCCGATCTGCATCGGGATCAGCCCCGAGTCCGACAGCTTCTTGTACTGGTCGATCGCCTCGCGCATCGCGCGGAGCTGATACCGCAGGTCGAGCTCCTTCTGGCGGCGCAGCGAGTACCGCGCGACCGGAACCGCCATCGCGGCAAGGATCGCGATCATGGCCGCGACGATCGCGACCTCGACCATCGTGAAGCCGGAAGCGCGCGGCTCTCTCGCGGCGACTTCTTTCACCGCGACTTCTTTCGGCTCCCGGCCCTCGCCATGCTCGGCCCGGAAGCCGCCGCGGCGTTCTCCCGCCGCGGTCATTTCACGTCCACGACGGCCTGCGACGGCGTGACCGACACGCCGCCGAGCTCGGTCGTCTCGAGCGAAAGCGCCGAGCGGCCGGGCGCGATGCCGCGCACGGTGATCTCCGCCAGGGCCCGCGTTCCACCGAGCGACTCGACGGCCGGGAACGTGATCACGGCGCGGCCGTTGTCGACGTGGCCCTCGGCCATGCCCGTGTCGCTGCCGAGGATCGGCTTGACCGCGAGGGTCGCCACGACGTTCGAGTCGAAGCGCACCGACACCGAGCCGGCCGGCAGTCCTCCGGCACTCGTCACGCGCACGAGGATCGTCTGCTGGCTGCCGGGCGCCACCGTCACGTAGGCGGGGTCGAAGTCGACGAGGAGAGCGTCGGAGCCGTCCGAGACGCTCGCCGACTTTGCCGCGAGCGACGCGACCTGCGTTCCGGAGTCCGGCGCCGCCAGCGCCGCGCCCTGGGGCGGCACCTGCTGCTGCGGCGAACCGGGCGGAGGCGTCGCCGGCTGGCGGAAGATGTCGGTCGGACCGCCGCCCGGCGCGAGGTTGATCCCCGGGTTGCCGGCCGGAGGTCTCGCCGCCCCGGGCGCCGCCGGCGCGGGCTTGCCCCCGCCCCCGGGCTGCTCGCCGAAGGGTCCCTGGTCGCGCGTCGGGTTCTCGACGCGGGGACCGCCCTGGTACGAAATGTTCGCGTCGGTGCCGACGAAGTACGGCGTCACATCCTCCTCGGTCACGTCCGGGATCCGGATGATGTGCGGCGTGAGCGTCAGGACGAGGTCGGTGACCTTCTTGTCGTCGTTGGTGTGAGTGAACAGGAGTCCGACGACGGGAAGGTCGCTCAAAAACGGAATGAGGTTCTTCGTGACCGCCTTGTCCGTCCGATAGAGGCCGGCGAGGAAGTTCGTCTCGCCGTCCTTCAGGCGGATGTTCGACGAGATCGTGCGCGTGCCGATGATCGGCTGCTGGGCGGGCGCGACCCCGACGTATCCGTTGATGTTGGAGACCTCGGTCATGAGCTTCAGCGTCACTTCCTTGTTGTGGTGCACGCGGGGCTCGACTTCGATCTTGATGCCGACGTCCTGGTACTGGTACGAGGTCACCGGCACGACGTTGGAGCCGCTGATGTTCGACGTGTTGAAGCTCGTCACGGGAATCGGGACCTTGTCGCCGATCAGGAGCTGCGCCTTCTGGCCCTCGGCGATGCGCAGCTGCGGCTTGGCCAGGAGCTCCGCGTCCGTATTGTCCTTGATGAAGTTCAGCTGGGCCGAGGGGATCGTGAAGCCGAACGAGTTGACGTTGATCTGCTTCAACTGGCTCCAGCTGAACTGGCCGGCGCCGAGCGCGGCGCCGAGGTTCGTCGTGCCGCCGGGCGCAGGGATCGTGGCGGCGACGCTCCGGGGGTTGAGGGTCAGACCGAGGTCGAGGAGCTTGTCGGTGTTGACCTGGAGGAGCTCCACGTCCACGACGACCTCGGCGACCTGCTTGTCGTTCATCTCGACGATGCGCTCGGCGACGGCGACCTTGTCGGCCGTGTCGCGGA
The DNA here is from genome assembly GCA_035500755.1 of Thermoanaerobaculia bacterium. Classification (GTDB taxonomy): domain Bacteria; phylum Acidobacteriota; class Thermoanaerobaculia; order UBA5066; family Gp7-AA6; genus DAHUXD01. Next base: position 13,343 of record DATJXB010000249.1, read on the forward strand.
GCGTCACCGAGTTCTCGGCCTTGTTGACCGAGATGCGCGTCGTCTGGAGCAGCGCGCGCAGGGCGTTGGCGACCTCGGTCACGTCGGCGTTCGACAGAAAGAACGTCCGGATGACGAGATCCTCGTAGGTCTTGCGGTTCTGCGGCGTGTCGGCCGCGATCAGGATCGTCCGCTCGTCGATGATCTTGTAGAAGTGGTTCTCCTGGCGCAGCAGCGTCTCGAGGGCCTTCTGGAACTCGATGTTCGACAGAACGATCGAGACGTTGTCGTCCTTCAGCTGCGGGTCGAAGATGACGTTGATGCCGGCGGCGTCGGCCAGCGCGCGGTAGATCTGCTTGACCGGCTTCTGCTGCGGGAAATTCAGGTTGATCGGCTTGTCGGACGACGGCTCGAGAATGACGGCCACCGCCCGCGCGCCCTTGACCTTCTTCTTGATCCTTTCGATCTTCGAGTCGGCGTTGCGCTCCTCGTCCTGCTTGGCCTTGTCTTCGCGGGCGTGCTTGAGCTCCGTGGCGGCGTAGTCGTTGGTGGGGTCGAGGAGAACCGACTGCTCGAGCTCCACGACCGCGAGGTCATAGCGCCCCGAGTTGCGGTACATCTTTCCCTTCTCGAAGTGGAACTGCGAGGCCTTGACGCGCGCCCGCGCGAGCGCCGCCTTGTAGAGCGGGCTCGTCGGGTCGAGCTCGAGCGCCTTGGCGTACTGCATGACCGCGAGGTCGTAGTGGCCGAGCTGTTCCTGCTCGCGCGCCTCCTGAAACGTCCGCGTTCCCACGCAGCCGACCGCCGCGACCAGCACGGCGAGGCTCGCGATCCTCGAGAGCTTCTTCAAGCGCGTCCCCTTCCCTTCGCGGAGCGGCGCGCCGTCACGGGGTGATCCCCAGGCGGCGCGTCTCGGTCTCCGGGAAACCCACGAATCCGACGTCGATGGACTCGTAGCCCACCTTCTTCAAAATGAACTTGCCGAACAGCTTGTCGCCCGTGCGGACGTTCAGCACCTGATCCCCCTGCTGGACGACCGCGATCGGATGGTCTTTCGGGCCGAACGTGCCGATGAACTTGAACGCGATGTCGGGCGGTTTCGGCGTCGGCGTCGGCGGCGGGGGCGGCAGAGGGCCCACGAACCGCACGTCTCCCGGCGCGGGCGGCGCCGGCGTGGCCGTCGGCATCGGCTTGCGCGTCGGCTCGCTCAGGCCAAAGAGGTCCCGGCCGGGATCGGCGTTGGCCTTCGACGCCGGCGGCGCGAAGTCGGCGACGTCGAGAACCGGCACGTCGTCGGGGTTGATTTCCTTGACCGGAGCGCGGCGGCCGCGGGCCGGCGCGGGGGCTCCGCCGCCGTCCTCCCCGCCCTCGCCTCCCGCCCGGGGCGCGGCGGCCGCGGGCCCGGCGCCGCGCGACGGCGACGCCGGCGGCGGCGCGTCCGAGCCGGGCCGCCAGCGCACGAGGGCGAGCAGCAGCACGACCGCGAGGGACCCGAGCAGGATCGCCTGGCGGCGCGAGCCGAGTCTCGACGCGAGCGACGCCATCAGCCGGCCCTCCGCGTCGGGGTCGCTTCCCGCGCCGCGCTCTCGGCGGGCGCCGCCGAGCCCTCGCCCTCGGTGAAGTAGGTCAGGAGGCTCATCTGGACCTGGACGGAGCCGGACCGCTCCGTGTCGCGGTTGATTCCGATTTCGCGGATGGCGATCCAGTGGTGGCTCGTCTCGAAGGCGCGCAGGAGCTGCTTGAACCGCCCGTAGTCGCACCGCACCGTGAAGGTGATGCGCATCTGCGCGAGCGGCAGCTTCTTGGCCGAGGTGGTCGAGTAGTTGATCTGCGGGACGTTGATCCCGTTCTCCTTCAGAATGTCGTGAATCTCCGCCACCACCGGCGCGAGGGTCTCCCGCTCGGTGCCGATCCGGTGTCCATAGAACTCCTCGATCGCGGCCGACACGCCGCCGAGTCGTTCCTTCTGGCCGGAGACGCGCGCCGCCTCGGCCTCGGCCGTTTCGACCGAGTGCTTCAGGTCGTCGCGGCGGCGCTCGAGCGCCGCGCGCCGGGCTTCGAAGCCCGAGCGGTACGTCAGGAAAAACACGACGTTTCCGGCCGCGAAGAGCAGCGCGAGGACGAGCAGCGCGATGCGCCCTTCCTTCAGCGTCGCCGGCGTCACGTTCACCGCCGCACCTCGGGGCGTTTCGGGGCTGCCGGGTTCGACCCGCCGGGCTTCGGGGCCGCCGGCTTCGGGCCCGCCGGCTTCGGGGCGCCCATCGACTTCGGCGAGGCCGGCTTCGGCGCGGCCGGGCGCGCGGCCACCGAGCCTTTCTCGCCGGACTTCTTGTGGGCCGCGGGCTGGACGTTCGCTTCCGGCTCGTAGCGGCTGGCCACCGCGAACTGGAAAGGCTCCGCCGTGTTCCCTTCCGGCTGCGACTCGCTGTGCAGCTGGACCTCGGTGAACTCCGGGTCTTTCGCGAGCGCCGCGATCGTCGGCACGACCGCCTCCCGGTTGCGGCCGAAGAGCTGGAGATCGAGGGTGATGCTGTCCTTGTCGAACTGCGGCTGCAGGCGCGAGATCCCGACGTCGGACGGGAGCGTCTTCTCCAGGCGCGCGAGCAGGCCGGTCCACGAGAAGCGGCGCTCGGCCACGACCCGCGCGAGCTCGCGGCTCTCGTCGGCGAGGGACGACACCTTGTAGGACGACAGCGCCGAGCGCGCGGCGCTCGACTTCGCCTGGGCCGCGCGCTGGCGCTCCTCGAGCGTCGCGATCTCGCCGTTGACGTCGGCGACGCCGCGCCGGTAGCTCGTGTAGAGCCGCACGTTGACGAGCAGCAGGATCGCGCCGGCGAAAAAGAGCAGGGCGGTGGCCGCGTAGATCGGCCGGTCGTCGCGGAACGGCCGCTTCGCGAAGTTCCAGCCGGCCCTCACGCGCGCCCTCGTCCGGCCGCGTACGCGGCGAGAAGCTCGGGCCGCACCTTCAGGCGCTCGTCGAAATCGGCGTCCCCGCCGACGAGCCGCCCGGTCACCGGCACCGGCCGCACCGGAAAGGCCGAGACCGCCGCGAGGTCGCCTTCGGGAGCCTCGTCGTGCAGGTAGACGGCGCGCAGCCCCGGTCCCTTGAGCCGCTCGGCGTAGTAGGAGAGCGAAAGACGCGCCTCCTGCTCCTGGTCTTCCGCTGCGCCTGGCGGGCGCTGGCGGAAGAAAATGGGTTCGGCGCCGCGCGCGATGAAGAACGCGAGCGCGCCGCCCGAACGGTGGAGCAGCGCGTAGTCGCCGCCGGCCGCCGCCGAAAGCGCCGGCGCGAGACCCTCGAAGAGGGCGAGCGACGAAGGCGCGAGGTAGCCGACCCGGACACCCAGCTCGTCGAAGGCATGCTCGATCGCTTCGAGCGCCGCCCGGGGCGTCGCCGCCGCGAGCACGCGTTTCTCGTCGGAGAGGACCGGCATCGGGGCGTAGACGACGGCCACGTCGGGAGGCAGCTGGGGCACGAGCTTCTTCAGCTTCCAGAGCACCATGTCGGCGCCCGCCTGCGCGTCGGCGGGCATCGCCTCGAGCTCGACCGGGAGGATCCGCGCCCACGCGTCCGGATACACGACGGAGGCCCGCTGCAGCCGGCCGCCCGCGAGGGCGCGCGCGGCTTTGACCGCCTCGGCGACGGCCTCGCGCGTGACGAGCGGGACGCCGCCCGAGGGACCGCCGAGAGAGCTCGTCGGATAGCGAAAGTGCCTCGCCTCGACGAACCCCTCGGGCGCGGCGTCGCGGACGCGCGCGTAGGTCACGCCTTCGTCGAGCAGACAGAAGACGTGCGGCGGCACGACCGGGGCCAGGAAGGGCAGCCTCACGCGGCGGCGTCCTCAGTCAACGAACGTCACCTTGTTGATTTCCTTCAGCGTCGTCGAGCCCTCGAAGACCTTCTCCAGCGCCGAGTCGCGCAGGAAGATCATGCCTTCCTCTTTGGCCGCTTTCTTGATCTCGGACGCGGGACGCCGCTCGAGGATGAGCCCGCGGATGCGGTCCGAGAGGTCGAGCAGCTCGGCGATGGCCATCCGGCCGTGAAAACCGGTGCCGTCGCACTCGAGGCAGCCCTTGCCCTCGTAGAGCGTCTTGCCGGCGAGCAGCTCGGGGTTCAGGCCGGCCTCGCGCATCTGCTCGGGCGTGATCTGAACGGCCGCCTTGCAATGCGGACAGATCTTGCGGACGAGCCGCTGGGCGAGAACGCAGTTCAACGCGGAGACGAAGTTGTAGAGCTCGACCTTCATGTTCAGGAAGCGGCCGAGCACGTCGACGACGTTGTTGGCGTGGACGGTCGTGAACACGAGGTGGCCCGTCAGCGCCGACTGGACGGCGATCTGCGCCGTCTCCTCGTCGCGGATCTCGCCGACCATGATCTTGTCGGGGTCGTGGCGGAGGATCGACCGCAGCCCGCGGGCGAACGTCAGGCCCTTCTTCTCGTTGACCGGGATCTGCGTGATGCCGCGGAGCTGATACTCGACCGGATCCTCGATCGTGACGATCTTGTCCTCGACCGACTGGATCTCCGAGAGACACGCGTAGAGCGTCGTCGTCTTTCCGGAGCCCGTCGGCCCCGTGACGAGCACCATGCCGTAGGGCTCGCGGATGAACTTGCGCAGCTTCTTCTTCGTCTCGCCGTCGAAGCCCACGACCTCGAGGTTCAGGCTCTTGAACTCGGCGTTGGCCGACTCCTTGTCGAGGATGCGGATGACCGAGTCCTCGCCGTGGACGGTCGGCATGATCGACACGCGGAAGTCGATCGTGCGCCCGCGCACCCGCAGCTTGAAGCGGCCGTCCTGCGGCACGCGCTTCTCGGCGATGTCGAGCTCCGACATGACCTTGATGCGCGAAATGATCGTGCCGTGGTGGCGCTTGTCGATCGGGTCCATCGCCTGGTACAGCACGCCGTCGATACGGTACTTGATGAGGACGACGTGCTCCTGGGTCTCGATGTGAATGTCCGAGGCCCGGCGCTGGATCGCGTTGAAGACGACCGAGTCGACGAGCTTGATGATCGGCGAGCTGTCCTGCGCGATCCGGTCGATCGTCAGGGTCTCCTCGCCCTCCTCGTCCTCCTGGACGAGCTGCATCCGGAAGTCTTCGGTCGCCTCGTCGAGGACGCGCTGCGAGGACTCGCTCTTCTGGAGAATGTCGGCGATCGCGGCGCGGCTGCCGACCTTGACCTTCAGCGGAAGCCCGGCGAGCAGCTCCAGCTCGTCCAGGCGCACGACGTCGGTCGGGTCCGCGCAGATGATCGTCATCGCCCGATCCGTCCTGGACTCGGGCACGAACGTGTACCGCAGCATCCACTCGACCGGAATCGACCGGAAGAGGTCGGCGTCGATGCGGAAGGACGCGAGGTCGACGAACGGCAGCCCGAGCCGCTCGGCCACCGCGAGCGCCTGGGCCTCCTCCTCGGCGCGCGAGTTGAAGCGCACCGCCTCGGGAACCGCCTTGCCGTTCGACATCTGCCTGGCCATCAGCGCCTCACGACTTGATCGCCGACATGAGTCGGAACATCGGGAGATAGACGGACAGGAGGATCGTCACGATGACGCCTCCCATCAGGACGAGAATCGCCGGCTCGACGAAGGAGATGACGCGGGCGAGCAGGAGGTCGATCTCCTCGTCGTAGAACTCCGACACCGACGCCAGCATCTCCTCGAGAGCGCCCGACGACTCGCCGACTTTGATCATCTCGATCGTCAGGTCCGTGAAGATGCCCGTCTCTTCGAGCGTCTTCCAGAGCTCGCGCCCCTCGCGCACCTTCGGCACGACCTCGCGCACCTTGCGCGAGACCGAGCGGTTTCCGATGGCGTCGGCGGCGTTCTCGAGCGCGGGGACGAGCGGCGTGCCGCCGCCGAGCAGCGTGCCGAGGCTGCGGGTGAACTGGGTGATGGCGAACCGCCGGAAGATCCCGCCGACGATCGGCAGCTTCAGGATGACGGCGTCGAACCACACCCGCCCGACCGAGGTCTTCAGCCAGCGCGACACGAGAAACCCCCCGCCGGCGAGCCCGGCGACGATCCAGAGAATGTTCGTCCGCAGAAACGTCGCCGCCCCCAGCACCACGACCGTCAACAGGGGCAGGTCGGCGTTGAAATCGGCGAAGAACTCCGTGAAGCGCGGGATCACGTAGGTCATCAGGATCGTGATGAGGCCCGCCGACAGGGCGATCAGGATCGCGGGATAGACGAGGGTCGACACGACCTTGCGCGTCAGCGCGATGACCGTCTTCTGGTACTTCAGGTACCGGCGCAGCACCGCCTCGATTTCGCCGGACTTCTCGCCCGCCTTCAGCGAGGTCCAGTAGAGGCGCGGAAAGAGGTCGCCCTCCTCGGCGAACGCCTCCGAGATCGACATGCCGGAGTTGACCCGTTCGCGCACGTCGCCGAGCACCCGGCGCAGCGTCGGGTTCTTCTGCCGCTCGAGGAGGATCTCGAAGGAGCGCACGACCGGGAGTCCGGCCTTCAGCAGAGCGATGAGCTCCTGGTTGAAGATGAGGAACTCCCCCATCTTGACCTTCCCCTGCCCCTTGCCGCTCTTGGCCGCGAGCGAGAAACCCCGGCGCTTGATCTCGAAGACGTGGCCGCCGCGACGCTCGACCTCCAGGCGCGCGGCACCCATGTCCATGGCCATGACGGATTGCTCGGCGACCGAGCCGTCCGGCCAGCCGGCCTTGACGCGAAACTCGGTCACGGCTTCTTCTCGGTCTTCTCGGCCGACTTCGGCCCCGCCGCGCCCTTCTCGGCGTCGGGGCGGCCGGTCTCCTCGGCGAGCAGGATGAGGATGAGCGCGCTCTTGGAGGCCTCGTCGCGCGACGCACCGAGGACGAGCGTCTGGTTCAGGGTGATCGGCACGGAGGTCTGGTAGACCTGGCGCATCAGGCCGGGCTGGCCGGGCGAAGCCCTCCAGAGCTTCGAGAGCGCGAAGGGCGACAGCAGCAGCTCCTTGCCGCCCGGGGCGCCCGGCGACCGGATCGCGAAGGACAGCGCGTAGTCCGATCCGAGCTGGTAGCGCAGCGTCGTGCCTTCGGCGCCGCGCAGCACGGCCGAGTCGATCAGGGCGTAGTCGTTGAACTGGAAGAGCGACTTCAGCTTCGCGCCGAGGCCGCCGATCTCGCTCGCGATCGAGCCCGACGGCACGTCCGCGCGCGCGCGCACGAGCTTGACGGCGAAGTTGTAGCCGCGCGGCGGCACGTCGAAGGACGCCAGGATCTTGCCGATCTGGTCGAGCTTCTCGGGCCGGGCCGTGACGGTCATGGCGTTCAGCTTCTGCGCGAGCGTCACCGACGCGGCCTCGGACAGGAGCGGGCGCACGAGCAGCGCGGCTTCCTCGACGCGCTTGTGCTTCAGGACGTAGACGCGCACCGACACCTCGTCTTCGGCCTCGAGAGACCGGGCGACGAGCACAACGGCGGCGAGAAACAGGAGCGTCTTCTTCACGTTCACGGCAAGCGCATGACTCCGGCCCTTCGCGAGCCGGCCCGGGAGGCGGCGCGGCACCCGGTCAGATATCGAGCCCCCGATCCACGATCCAGACCACGCGCGGCTCTTCCCGGCCCGCGCCGGGGTTCAGGTCGTAGACGGTGGCGCTCGCGGGCAGCGTTCCCGTGCCGGGCAGCGCGGCCGGCTCGGCCGCGACGTCCGGCACCGACGGAACCGGCGCCGGCGCCTCGGTCGGGACCGGCGCGACGGCCGCCACGGCGGTCGGCGGCGGCGCGCGGCGCGACAGCGCGCCGGGCACGGCGACGGCGAGCAGCGCCGCGGCGGCGGCCACCGCGGCGGCCGCGGCCGGGCGGCGCGAACGGCGGCCCGCGGCGACGCGGCGCTCGGCCTCGATGTGCGCCACGCCCGTCCGCACCGACGCCAGGATCGCCTCCGTCTCCGAGGCGGGCGCGTCGGTCTCGAACGCGCGGGCGAAGACGAGCGAGGCATCCCGCGACGCCGCCTCGCCGCGGCAGATCTCGCAGACGGCGAGATGCTCGCGCAGGATTCGACGCTGCGGCGCCGGGAGCGCGTCGGCGAGGTAGTCGTGGAGGCCTTCGCGGACGATGCCGCAGAGCGCGCTCACAGCGTCCTCCCCCGCAGGAACTCCGGATAGAGGCGGGCGATCTCCTTGCGGAGGATGCGCCGCGCGTTGAACAAGTGGTTGCGCACGGTCGACTCGCCGCAGCCCAGAATCTCGGCGATGTCCTTCGTGTCGCAGTCTTCCATCTCGCGCAGAACGAACGCGGCCTTCTGCTTCTCCGACAACTTGTCGGAGACGATCTCGAAGAGGCGCGCGAGCTCCCGGTCTTCGGCCGTGCGCGTGGCACCGCCCGCCGTCGACTCCTCGCGCTCGCGCACGAGGTGCAGCGTGGCGCCGTGGGCGCGCTCGCGGCTGCGGGCGCTCCTCAGAAAGTCGATCGACAGGTTCGTCGCGATGCGATAGAGCCACGTGTTCAGGGAGTAGCGCTCGTCGTAGCGGTGGATCTCCTTCCAGACCCGGAGGAACACCATCTGCGCGACGTCCCGGGCGTCCTCGCCGTTGCCGACGATCCGCCGGGCGAGCGAGACCACGGCCGGGGTCTTGCGCGTGACGAGCGTTTCGAAAGCGACCATGTCGCCGCCGCGCGCGCCGAGCGCGAGGTCTCGGTCGGAGAGCTCCGCCGCACCCTGGCGCACGAGGCGTTCGCTATAGACGAGTTCCATGAGCTCCGACAGGTCTCCTCCTGCGGGTTATACGGACCAGCCCCCCTGGACGTTGGGGTCCGTTTTCCCAACCTAAGCCATTGAATCTTAAATCTTTGGGCTCCTCCGGGCAAGCAAAGCGGGGATAATCGCCCTGCTTTGCTCCTCTACCGGGTTCTGGCCACGACGGCGTTGGCCGCCTACGGTCCCTACGCTCTCCTGCGATCGCTCGCGGGTGGCCGCCGCCTCGGGGACGTGCGCGGCCGCCTCGGCTGGAAGCCCTGGCCCGATCTGGACGGCGGCATCTGGATCCACGCGGTCTCGGTCGGCGAGGTCGGGGTCGCGCGCCACCTGCTCGCGGCGCTCGAGCGGGCGCGGCCGGGCCTTCCCGCGGGGGTGTCTGCGACCACGGCCGCCGGGCGCGAGCTCGCCGCGAGCGCCTTTGCGGGGCGAGCGGCGGTCTTCGCGTTTCCGTTCGACCTCGCCGGCGCCGTCGAGCGCGCGCTCGACGAGACCCGCCCCGGTCTCGTCCTGCTCACCGAGACCGAGATCTGGCCCCTCTTCCTGGAGCGCGCCGAACGGCGGCACGTGCCCGTCGCGCTCGTCAACGGACGGATTTCGGAAAAGTCGCATCGCCGGTATCGGCGGGTTCCGGGGTTCATGCGCGAGACTCTCGGGCGCCTCTCGCTCCTGGCGATGCAGTCGGCCGAGGACGCGCGCCGCGCGCTCGACCTCGGGGCGCCGCCCGAGCGCGTCCTCGTCACGGGCAACCTCAAGTACGACCTGCCCGAACCGCCGCTCTTTCCCGACGCGGCGAGACTGCGGACCGCGGCCGCCGGCCGGCCGATCGTCGCCGCGGGCTCGACGGCCGAAGGCGAGGACCCGCTCGTGCTCGACGCGGTCGGCGCGCTGTCGCCGCGGCCGCTGCTGCTGCTGGCGCCGCGCCGGCCGGAACGCTTCGACGCGGCCGTGCGCCTGTGCAAGTCCCGCGGCCTGACGGTGATCCGCCGCTCGCATCCGGCGTCCCGGAGCACGCCTCCCGAATCGCGTCCTCCCGACGTCTACGTGCTCGACTCGATCGGCGAGCTCGCGTCGGCCTACCGCGAGGCTTCGGTCGCGTTCGTCGGCGGCAGCCTCGTCGAGAAGGGCGGCCAGAACCCGATCGAGGCCTGGGCGGCGGGTGTCGCCGTCGTCGCGGGACCGCACCTCGAGAACTTCCGCGACGTCGCCGCCGCCGGGCAGGCCCGCGGCATCCTCGAGCGCGTGCCCGACGCCGCCGGCCTCTCGCGGGCGCTCGCCGCCCGCCTGGCCGCTCCGGAAAAGACGCGCGCCGCGGGCACCGACGCCGCCGGCTTCGTCGCCGAGAGCCGCGGCGCCGCGGACCGCACCGCCGCGGCCGCGCTCGCGCTGCTGGCCGCGGCGCCGGCGCGGGGACGCGCCTCGTGATCCTCTCGCCGCTGTCGGCCCTCTACGGCCGGCTCACCGGGCTGCGCGCCGGCTGGTATGCCTCGGGCCGGCTCGCGGCCGAGCCGCTGCCGCATCCGACGATCTCGGTCGGCAACCTCACGCTCGGCGGCACCGGCAAGACGCCCTTTTCGGCCTTCCTCGCGCGCCGGCTGCGTCTGGAGGGGTGGCGGCCCGCGATCCTCTCGCGCGGATACGGGCGGCGCTCCCGCGGCGTCGTCGTCGTCAGCGCCGGGGAGGGCCCGCTCGCCTCGGCCGACGACGCCGGCGACGAGCCGGCCGCCCTGGCGCGGGCCGAGCCCGGCGTGATCGTGGTCGTCGGCGCGCGTCGCGCCGACGCGGCGCGCCGCGCCTCCGAGCTCGGCGCCGACCTCTTCGTGCTGGACGACGGCTTCCAGCACCTGGCCGTCCGGCGCGACGTGAACCTGCTCCTGCTCGATTCGGCCGACCCCTTCGGCGGCGGACATCTGCCTCCCGCCGGCCGGCTGCGCGAGCGGGTCGACGCCGTGGCCCGCGCCGACGCGATCGTGTTCACCCGCGTCCAGCGCGCCGCGCCGGAGCGCGCCGCGGTCGAAACGCTCGCGCGCCTGGCGCCGCGCGCCCCGGTCTTCCACGCCCGGATCCGCGCCGCGGGGCTCGCCGACGAGTCGGGAGCGCCGCTGGCGCCCGAAGCGATCGCGCCCCGACCGCTCCTCTCGGTCTGCGGCATCGCCCGGCCGGAGAGCTTCGCCGCGACTCTCGCCGAGCTCGGTCTTTCTCCCGAAGAGCGGCTCGAGTTCCGCGACCACCAGCGCTACGGACCCCGGCAGCTCGCGCGGATCCGCGCCGCCGCCGAGCGCACCGGTTCGAGCTTCCTCGTGACGACCGAGAAGGACGCCGTGAAGCTCGCGGGAAGGACGCCGCTGCCGCTCGTCACCGTTCGGCTCGCCGTCGAGGTGGAGGAGCCCGGCTTCTTCGCGCTCGTCGCGAGCCGCCTGCCGCGCCGGGAGGGCCGGTGACCGAAGCGGCCGCGCCGCTTCCGCGCCGGCGCAGCGCCGGGCGGGACGCGCTCGAGCTCCTCGCGTTTCGCCTCGGCGCGGGCTTCCTCGCCCTGCTGCCGCGCCGGGCCGCCGCGGCTCTCGGCGCCGGCCTCGTCCGCCTCTACGCGAAGCTCGCGCCGTCGCGCCGGCGGATCCTCGGCGAGAACCTGCGCGCGGCCTATCCCGACGCGAGCGACGCCGAGATCGACCGGATCGGGGGCGCGTCGGCGGCCTGGCTCGGCCGCGCCTTCGTCGAGTTCCTGCAGGTCTCGGGCATGTCCGAGGAAGACATTCGCGCGCGCGTCTCGGTCGTCGGCGAGGAGAACTTCGCGGCGGCGCGGGCCCGCGGCAAGGGGGTGTTCCTCCTGTCGGCGCACTTCGGCAGCTGGGAGCTCGGCGCGATCCGAGCCGGCCTGATCGACGGGCCGATCGCGCCGGTGGTCCGGCCCCTGGACAACCCGCACCTCGAGCGCGAGCTCGCGCGCCGCCGCACGCGCTTCGGCAACCGCCTGATCGCCAAGCAGGACGCCGCCCGCGACATTCTCCGGACGCTGCGCGACGGCGGCACGGTCGCGATCCTCGTCGACCAGAACGTCCTGCCGCAGGAGGCGATCTTCGTGCCCTTCTTCGGCCGGCTCGCCGCGACGACGCCGGCGCTCGCGCTCCTGCAGCTGAAGACCGACGCCGCGGTCGTCCCCGCCTTCGTCTGGCCGGAAGGCGGCGGGCGCTATCGCCTCGAGCTCGGGACGCCGATCCTCGTCGACGCCTTCCGCTCCGAAGACCGTGCCGATTCCGTGCGGCGCCTGACCGCCCGCTACATGGAAGTCACGGAAGCGTGCGTCCGCGGCAGGCCCGAGGTCTGGCTCTGGATGCACAACCGCTGGCGGACGCGCCCGGAGGACGTGGGGCCGTGAAGCGCCTCGTCATCGCCCCCAACTGGATCGGCGACGCCGTGATGTCGCTCCCCTTCCTGCGGGCGCTGCGCCGCGCCGACCCGTCCGGACTCCTCGCCGTCCTCGCACGGCGCGGGCCGGCGACGATCTATCGCGCGGAAGGCAGCGCCGACGAGGTTCTCGGGCGCGCGTCGTTTGCGAGAGACGCGCTCGCGGCGCGCCGCGGGCGCTTCGACGAAGTCTGGCTGCTGCCGAATTCCTACCGCGCGGCGCTGCTCGCCCGCGCCTCCGGCGCGCGCCGGCGTCTGGGTTACGCCACCGAAAAGCGTGGCTGGCTGCTCACCGACGCGTTGCCGCCGCCGCCCGGGACGATCCACCAGCTGCGCGACTACGACGCCCTCCTGGCCGCGGGCGGCGTCGCCCCGGACCTCGAGGCGCCGCGCCTGCCGCTGCCGGAGGCCGCGCGCGCCCGGGCGAAAGCGGCGCTCGAGGCCGTGGGATTGCGCGAGCGCGCGTTTGCGGCGCTGTGTCCCGGGAGCGCCTTCGCGCAGACCAAACGCTGGCCGGCAGAGCGCTTCGCGGCGCTGGCCGACGCCCTGGCCGGCGCGGGGCAGCCGGCGGCGATCCTCGTCGGCCCCGGCGAGGAGGAGCTCGGTGCCCGCGTCGCCGCCGCGGCCCGTTCGCGCCCGCCCGTGCTCGGCGCGGACCTCGACCCGGTCGAGCTCGCGGCGGCCCTCGCGCTCGCGCGCGTCGCCGTGACCAACGACTCGGGCCCCATGCACCTCTGCGGCGCCGTCGGCACGCCCGTCGTCGCCTTCTTCGGCCCCACGGATCCGGGCCGGACGGGCCCGTCGGGATCGCCCTCGCGGGTCCTCGACCGCTACGTCTTCTGCTCGCCCTGCTTCAAGACGGAGTGCCCGTACCGGCACGAGTGCCTGCGGGAGATTGCGGTGGAAGATGCGATGCGGGCGGTCGAGGAGCTGAGGCTCTCGATCCCCTCTTTCCCCGACGGGGGGAGAGGGCAGGGGTGAGGGGGGCTACTTCAGCTCGGTATTCCAGTACGCCACGTCGAGAAAGTGGCGCCACGCCGGGTGGAGCCGGCTCGAGCCGAACTGACCGACCGGATGCCAGCGGGGCTTGCGCGGCACCGCGACCAGGCGCATCGCCGCCTCCTGCGGGGTCCGATTTCCCTTCTTGACGTTGCAGGAGAGGCACGCGCAGACGACGTTCTCCCACGAGGAGCTGCCGCCCCGGGACAACGGGATCACGTGGTCGAGCGACAGCTCCGCGGAAGGAAACTTGTGGCCGCAGTACTGACAGCGGTTGCCGTCGCGCAAATAGATGTTGTGGCGGGAGAACTTGACCTCCTGGCGGGGCAAACGGTCGAAGTCCTTCAAGGCGACCACGCGCGGCACCCGGATCGCCATGGACGGCGTCAGAACGACCTCGTCCTGCGGCTGGACCGGGATGTCGCACCAGTTCTCGAACTCGTAGGTCGTGTAGTCCGGGAGGACGGCTTTCACGTGCCCCTTGTAGAACAGGGAAAAAGCCTTCCGGACCGACGTCACCTGCACGGCCTGGAACACGCGATTGAGGACGAGAACTTGCGAGTCGAGCATCGTCTCTTCCGGGGCGCTCATTATAATCCGCGCCCGTGCGGTTTCCCGTTCCGAGAGGCCGGCTGCTGGCGCTCGTGGACGCCCTCGCCGGCCGCCGTCTGGTCGTCGCCGGGGACTTCGTCCTCGACCGATTCGTGTACGGCCACCCCAAGCGCATCAGCCGCGAAGCGCCCGTTCTGATCCTCCGCTTCTCGAGAGAGGAAAACCTCCCGGGCGGCGCGGGCAACACGGCCGCCAACGTCCGGGCGCTCGGCGGCGTGCCGGTGCCGCTCGGCGCCACGGGTCCGGACGAGGCGGGGCGCGCTCTCCGCGACGCGTTCGGCGCCCGCGGGATCGAAACCGACGGGCTCGTCGAGACGCCGGGCTACGAGACCCCGACGAAGACGCGCATCCTCGGCGGCGCGCCGCACGCGATCAAGCAGCAGATCGTCCGTTACGACGTGGAGGACGTCCTGCCCGAGAGCGCGGCTCGGGGCGAAGAGTTCGCCGCGCGGCTGCGCGCGGCGGCGCGCGGAGCGCACGGGGCGATCCTCTCCGACTACGGCTACGGCGCCGTCTCGCCGGAGGCCGTGCCGGTCCTGCGCGCGGCGCTCGCGCCCGGCGCGCGCGTGTGCGTCGACTCGCGCCATCGCCTGCCGGCGTACGCCGGCGTCGACGCGGCGACACCCAACGAGGAAGAGCTCGAGGAATCGGCGGGCGGACCGCTCGACTCGGACGCGAAGCTCGACGCCGCCGGCGCGGCCCTCCGCGCGCGGATGGGCTGCGGCAGTCTCCTCGTCACGCGCGGCTCGCGCGGCATGGCGCTCTTCTCGGGCGGCTCCGCGCCCGAGCGCATCCCCGTCCACGGCACGGATCAGGTCGCCGACGTCACCGGCGCGGGCGACACGGTCCTCGCCGCGTTCGCTCTGGCGCTCGCCGCGGGCGCGACGCCGCTCGAGGCGGCGCTGCTGGCCAACTTCGCCGGCGGCGTCGTCGTCATGAAGATGGGCACGGCCGTGGTCACGCCGGAGGAGCTCAAGGCCGCCGTCGACGCGGACCGCGCCCTGCTGTCGTGACCGCCCGCATCCTCGCGCGCGCCGAGCTGCTCGAGGCCGCGGCGCGGGAGCGCGCGGCGGGCCGCCGGATCGTGTTCGCCAACGGCGCCTTCGACCTGCTCCACGTGGGCCACGTCCGTTACCTCGAGGCGGCGGCGCGCGAGGGCGACTGGCTCGCCGTCGGTGTCAATGCCGACGCCTCCGTCGCGCGCGCCAAGGGCCCGGGCCGCCCGATCCTGCCCGAGGCCGAGCGCGCCGAGATCGTCGCGGCGCTCGAGGCCGTCGACGCGGTCGTGATCTTCGGCGAGGACTCCCCGGCGGCGCTGATCGCCGAGCTCCGGCCGGACGTGCACGCCAAGGGGACGGACTACACCGTCGACACCGTACCCGAGCGCGCCGTCGTCGCCGCGCACGGCGGACGGACCGTCATCGTCGGCGACCCCAAGGACCACGCGACGACCGACGTGATCCGGAAGATTCGGACGTGAGACGCCTCCTCCTCGTCCGCCTCTCCGCCTTCGGCGACGTGATCCACGCGCTGCCCGTCGCGGAAAACGCGGCGCTCGCAGGCGCCGAGGTCGGCTGGGTCGTCGAAGCGGCGTTTCGCGGCGTTCTCGAAGGCAATCCTCACTGCGCGCGTCTCTTCACCGCGGACACCCGCGCGTGGCGGCGCGCGCCGTTCTCCGCCGCGACGCGGCAGGCCGTCCGGCGCCTGCGCGCGGAGCTGCGCGCCTTCGCGCCGGACCTTTCCCTCGACATCCAGGGCCTCTTCAAGTCGGCGTTCGTCGCGCGGTGGGCCGGCGCTCCCGTCGTCGGCTTCGCCGCGTCCGCGCGCCGCGAATCCGCGTCCGCGCTTCTGTGCCGCGTCCGCGTGACCCCGGGACCGGACGCGCGGCACGTCGTCGACAAGAATCTCGCGCTGCTCGGAGCCGCCGAAGTCCCGGTGAAGGTCCGCCGTCCCGACGCCCGCTACCTCCTCGAAGGCCCGAGCCCGGACGCCGACGCGTTCGTCGCCGCGCTGCCCCGGCCCTACGCGGTCTTCCACCCGGGCGCCGGCCGCGCGGACAAGGCGTGGAGCGAAGAGCGCCTCGCCCGCCTCGCGGCGGCTCTCCACGAGCGGCGCGGGCTCACGCCGGTGATTTCGTGGGGCCCGGGAGACGCGGCGCGCGTCGATCGGATCGCCGCGCTCGTGCCGCCGGCGCGGCGAGCGCCGCTTCTCGACGCGCGCGGCCTGGCGCGCCTCGGCGCGGGCGCCGCGCTCTTCGTCGGCGGCGACACGGGACCCACGCACCTGGCCGACGCTCTCGGCGTCCCGACGCTCGCCCTGTTCGGTCCCACCGACCCGGAGCGCAACGGGCCGTACGGCGACCGCCGGGGAATCGTGCGCGACATGACGCGCGTCACGGACGCGGAGGCGCTGTCTCTGGCAGAGTCCCTTTGACAGGAGAGGGTTAAACCCCTACCATTCTTCAATTCCATGGCCGTAAAACTCGGAGATCTTCTCCTCAAACAGAAGCTCATCACGCCGGAGCAGCTCGAAACGGCGCTCAAGCTCCAGCGCGAAGAAGGCGGCAAGATCGGCGAGGCGCTCGTCCGCGTCGGCGCCGTCTCCGAGGGCGACATCACCGAAACGCTGTCCCAGCAGTTCGGCGTCCCCTCGATCGACCTCGCGCACTTCGAGATCGACCCGGCGATCATCAAGGTCGTCCCGGGCGAGGTCGCCCGCAAGTACGGTGTCCTGCCCGTGAACAAGACGGGGGCGACGCTGACGATCGCCATGGGCGATCCGACCAACGTCTTCGCGATGGACGACATCAAGTTCATGACGGGCTACAACGTCGAGCCGGTCGTGGCGTCGGAGATCGCGCTGCGCAAGGCGATCGACAAGCACTACGGCACGCCCCGGTCGGTCGTCCTGAAGGAACGCGCCAAGCCGGGCTCCGGCCCGACGCTCTCCGCCGAGGGAAGCCTCGACGACGTCATGGCGTCCTCCGCGCTGACCATGGACGACATGGCGAGCGTCGGCCTGGGCGAGCTCAACATGGACGAGATCACCGGCATCGACGCCGGCGCCGACGTGGACGTCGTCAAGGGCGAAGAGGGTCAGGAAATCGACCTGACCGACCTGACCAAGTCGAGCGAGTCGGCGCCGATCATCAAGGTCTCCAACCTGATCCTGATCGAGGCCCTGAAGGCCGGCGCCTCGGACATTCACGTCGAGCCGTACGAAAAGGAATTCCGCGTCCGCTTCCGCGTGGACGGCATCCTCCACAACATCATGGCGCTGCCGATGCGGACCCGCGACCCCCTGATCTCGCGGCTGAAGATCATGGCCAAGCTGGACATCTCGGAAAAGCGCCTGCCGCAGGACGGCCGCATCAAGATCCGCCTGCGCGTCGAGGAGCGGTCCCGCGACCTCGACCTGCGCGTCTCGAGCGTCCCGACGCACTTCGGCGAGAAGGTCGTCATGCGGCTGCTCGACAAGTCGAAGCTGCAGCTCGACATGACGCAGCTCGGCTTCGACCAGGAGCCGCTGCGGCGGTTCAAGGATGCCATCGACCGCCCCTACGGCATCGTCCTCGTGACGGGCCCGACGGGCTCGGGCAAGACGAACACCCTCTACTCGGCGATCGCCGCGCTCAACGACCCGACCGTCAACATCATGACGGCCGAGGACCCGATCGAGTTCAACCTGGCCGGGATCAACCAGGTCCAGATGAAGGAGCAGATCGGGCTGACGTTCGCCTCGGCCCTGCGCTCGTTCCTGCGGCAGGATCCGGACATCATCCTCGTCGGCGAGATCCGCGACTTCGAGACGGCCGAGATCGCGGTCAAGGCCGCGCTGACGGGCCACCTCGTCCTGTCGACGCTCCACACCAACGACGCGCCGTCCACGATCAACCGCCTCATGAACATGGGAATCGAGCCCTTCCTCGTCGCGACCTCGGTCAACTGCATCTGCGCCCAGCGCCTCGTGCGCCGGATCTGCACGCAGTGCACGGAGGACGTCGAGACCCCGCCCCAGATGCTGATGCAGGTGGGCTTCGCTCCCGACGAGGTCAAGTCCATTCGCATCAAGCGCGGGCGCGGCTGCGAGCGCTGCAACAACACCGGCTACAAGGGCCGGCTCGGACTCTTCGAGGTCCTGGCCTTCTCCGACGAAATCCGGGACATGATCCTCTCGGGCGCCTCCTCGATCGAGTTGAAGCGCAAGGCGATCGAGGAAGGCATGGTCAGCCTGCGGATGGCGGGCCTCCAGAAGATCAAGGACGGCTCGACGACCCTCGAGGAAGTCCTCCGGGAGACTGTTCTTTAGGCCGGACTTCCGGACAGCCGGCCGCTCCGAAACGAGTCGCCCGGGGTCCCTTTCGGACCCCTGTCTGCCGTCTTTCTTTACCCCTCGGACAAGCGTAAACTACTGCCACACAACAACCGGGGGACCACCGTATGGCCACTGACGCCACGCTGCACGGCTTGCTGAAGCAGATGGTCGAGATGGGGGGTTCCGACCTCCATCTGACCACCCAGTCTCCGCCCATGGTGCGGCTGGACGGCAAGCTCATCCCGCTGCCTTATCCCCCGCTGACGGTGCCCGAGACCAAGCAGCTCGCGTACTCGGTCCTGACGGACGCCCAGAAGCACCGCTTCGAGGAAAACCTCGAGCTCGACCTGTCTTTCGGCGTCAAGGGCATGGCGCGATTCCGGGCGAACAACTTCATGCAGCGCGGAGCCGTCGCCGGCGTCTACCGGCAGATCCCGTACGAGATCCTGGGCTTCAAGGAGCTCGGGCTGCCGCCCGTCGTCGAGCTCCTCTGCGACAAGCCGCGCGGCCTGATTCTCGTCTGCGGCCCGACGGGTTCCGGCAAGACCACGACGCAGGCCGCGATGATCGACAAGATCAACCGCGAGAAGCAGCTCCACATCGTCACCATCGAAGACCCGATCGAGTTCCTGCACCAGCACAAGAAGTGCCTGGTCAACCAGCGCGAGCTGCACGCCGACACGCACTCGTTCCCGAATGCGCTCAAGTCGGTCCTCCGCGAGGACCCGGACGTCGTGCTCGTCGGCGAGATGCGCGACCTCGAAACGATCGAGGCCGCGCTGCGCATCGCCGAGACGGGCCACCTCACGATGGCCACGCTCCACACCAATTCGGCGACGACCTCGATCAACCGCATCATCGACGTCTTCCCCGCGCACCAGCAGAGCCAGATCCGCACCCAGCTCTCCTTCGTCCTCGAGGGGATCATGTGTCAGACCCTCATCGAGCGCTCGAGCGGCAAGGGCCGGGTCATGGCCCTCGAGGTCCTCGTGCCGAACGCGGCCGTCCGCAACCTCATCCGCGAGGACAAGATCCACCAGATCTACTCGACGATGCAGTCCGGACAGTCGAAGTTCGGCATGCAGACGTTCAACCAGTCCCTGGCGAGCCTGTACTTGAAGAAGCAGATTTCGCTGGAAGCAGCGCTCTCCCGCTCGTCCATGCCCGACGAGCTGCAGGAGCTCATCAACCGCGGCGTCGGCGTCAACGTGCCGACGAGCGGGGCCACGGCGGGCAAGAGGTAAGCGATGCCGAACTACGTCTGGAAGGGAAGGAACCGGACCGGGCTCGTCCAGGAGGGCGTGCTCGTCGCCGACACGAAGGAAGTCGCGCTGGCGACGCTGCGCCGGCAGAACATCGTCGTCACCGGCATCCGCGAGCGCGGCAAAGAG
>DATJXB010000250.1:0-2753 GCA_035500755.1 Thermoanaerobaculia bacterium
TCAGCGCCTCCCGCCACGACTGGCTCTTCACCTGCGCCTTGGCTTTCTGGAAAAGGTCGGCAAGAGTCTCGGCGGAAAGCGGGACGGACAACGAGACGGCGACGAGCGCGGCGAGACGGATGCTCGGTCGACTCACGGCAGCCTCCTAGGGTGGACCTCATTATCCGCCTGGAGAGGGGAATGGCGGCACCGATA
Source organism: Thermoanaerobaculia bacterium (assembly GCA_035500755.1). Taxonomy (GTDB): domain Bacteria; phylum Acidobacteriota; class Thermoanaerobaculia; order UBA5066; family Gp7-AA6; genus DAHUXD01. Next base: position 196 of record DATJXB010000250.1, read on the forward strand.
GAGTTGCGGTCATGTGCCGCAACATCCGCACCCTGGCCAACTTCGCGCCGCCGGCGACCGAAGCCGAAATCCGCGCGTCGTCTCTCCAGTTCGTCCGCAAGCTGAGCGGCGCGAACAAGCCGTCCCGCGCCAACGAGGCGCTCTTCAACCGAGCGATCGACGAGGTTGCCGCGGCCGCGGAGCGGCTGGTGCACGGATGGGTGACGAGCGCGCCGCCGAAGGATCGCAACGTCGAGATCCGGAAGCACATCGAGCGGTCGCGGCAGAGATTCGGCAAGGAGCCCGGGCGCACGCCGATCGACCCGGTCGGTTAGCGCGGCGCTTTCCCCCTGGCTCCCGGCGGGGGAATGTGTGAGGCTTCCGCCTCGATGGACACCCCCGACGCGCTCAACGAGGTCGTTCTTCCGCAGCCGGTCGTCGGTCCCCTGACGCGCTCGGCGATCTTTCTCGTCCTCGGCATCCGGGGCGAGGGCGATCGGGCGCCCGCGCTGCGCGCCTTCTTCGCCAACCTGGCCGGACTCGTGCGGGCCGTCGAGTTCCGGAACGTCGAGGCTGGCCTGACCTGCGTCGTGGGGATCGGGTCGGAGGCGTGGGACGGGCTCTTCGGCGCGCCGCGCCCGAAGGAGCTCCATCCGTTTCGCGAGATCCGCGCGGGAACTCGCGTGGCGCCCTCGACTCCGGGCGACGTCCTGTTTCACATTCGCGCCAAGTACCCGGATCTCTGCTTCGAGCTCGCGACGCACATCATGGAGGCCCTCGGCGACGCGGTGACGATCGCGGACGAGGTCCACGGGTTCCGCTACTTCGACGACCGCGACGTGCTCGGCTTCGTCGACGGGACCGAGAACCCGCGCGGGGGCGCGGCGCGGGACGCGGCCATCGTCGGCGCCGAGGATCCGGCGTTTTCGGGCGGCAGCTACGTGATCGTGCAGAAATACCTGCACGACATGAAGGCGTGGAACGCCCTTCCCGTCGAGACGCAGGAGCGGATCGTCGGCCGCCGCAAGCTCTCCGACATCGAGCTCTCCGACGCCGACAAGCCCGTCTACGCACACAACGCGCTGACGAACATCGAGGAGAACGGAGCCCAGCTCCAGATCCTGCGCGACAACATGCCGTTCGGCCGGCCCGGCCACGGCGAGTTCGGGACGTATTTCATCGGCTACTGCCGCACGCCGCGCGTGACGGAGACGATGCTGCAGAACATGTTCGTCGGCCGCCCGCCGGGAAACTACGACCGGCTGCTCGATTTCAGCAAGGCCGTCACGGGCGGCCTGTTCTTCGTGCCGCCGGTGAGCCTCCTCGGCTGACGGGGTCGGACGGGCCCTACGGCACCGGAAAGCAGTCGAGATCGTCGGCGAACTGCATCGGGCCGGAGTACGTCTTCCGAATCTCGGTCCGGGTCTGGTCCTCCCTGCCGAGCGTGCGGAGCATGCGGTGGGAGAGAACGAGGTGCTTGACCCGGGCGTCGGCGGCGATCCGGCCGATGACGGACGGCGGCATGTGGAGTTTCCGCTCGAACCCGGTCGCGCCCTCCGGGACGGCGTTGTGTGCGACGAAGAGGTCGGCGCCCGACGCGAGACCGGCGAGACCGCCCTCGCCGCTGGTGTCGCCGCTGAAGACGATGACCGCGTTCTCGAGCTCGACGCGCCACGCCAGGGCGGGCACGCCGCCGTGGACGACGCGGGCCGGGAACGCCGACAGGTCTTTGCTTCGGAAGGCCGCCGACTTCGGGGTGTCGCCGGTGACGTCGTGCGGCTCGAGCTTGTAGCTGCCCCTCTCCTTCGGCTCGTAGAGGTCGCTCAGGTAGCGGTACGCGCCCCGCTCGCCGCCGAAAAGGTCGGCGACGAACTCCGTCGTCGACGGCATGAAGTCGTTGCCGCGCGGACCGTAGACGGGGAGAGGGCGCGTCCGGTCCTCGAACCACGAGGATTTGACGAGGGCGGCGAAATCGCCGCTGTGGTCCACGTGAAAGTGGCTGAAGAGAATGACGTCGAGCGGCGTCATCGTCGCGCCGCTCTCGCCGAAGCGCAGGGCGCTTCCGCCGCCCGCGTCCACGAGGACGCGGGGCACGCCGTCCTGCCAGACGAGGTAGCTCGTCGAGGCGCGCTTGTCCTGCATCTCGGGGCCGCCGGAGCCGAGCACCTGGACGGCGACGCCCTTCGCGCCGCAGGGCTGCGGCTCCGCGGCCGCGACAGGAGCGAGCGCGAGGAGCGCCGCCGCGAGCGACCTGCGCATGGACGTCGGCTACGCGGGCTCGATCACGGCGCCGGTTCGTGAGCCCGTGACGCTCTCGACGTAGGCGCGGGCCACGACGTCGGCCGCGAGGCCCGGCGACGGGTCCATGCCGAAGGCCTTCAGCGTCTCGGCGACCCAGGGCGGGCTGACGACGTTGACGCGGATCCCGCGCGGGGCTTCGAGCGCGGCGGCGCGCGTGAAACCTTCGAGGCCGGCGTTGACCAGGCTGATGACGCCGCTGCCGATCATGGGCGTCTTCGCGAGAACGCCGCTCGTCAGCGTGAACGATCCGTTCGGCCGCACGGAGCCCATCCCGACGC